>NYXZ01000013.1 GCA_002686595.1 Planctomycetota bacterium
CGACGACGCGTATTCGTGGATACTCGGAGGAGCTGCAACGCAGGCACGGGCACAAGGGCGCGAGAGATATCATGCGAACTTTTGAAGCACCCCACTAGGAACCCATTGATAGACTCCCCACTACGGCTTTGCCAGCGACGCGACTTTGTCAACGGACTCCGAGGAATCTCATGAACGCCCACAAGATCGTCGAACTACTGGGGGACGGCATTTCCGCCGAGCTCTCCGAAGCTGTCCACACGGTGGCCAGCCAACTGCCCTGCCAGCTTGATTTCATACCCGTTGACCTCTCGGATGAGAATCGCCGCAAGCGCGGCGAGCCGCTCTTCGACGAGGCCGAGGCCCTGATGCGCGAGCACAAGGTCTCCCTCAAGTACCCCACGGCCACCACTAGCGAAAGCCCCAACAAGATTCTGCGGGAGCGCTGCCAGTTCCACGTGATTCACCGCCCGGTGTGCACCATCCCTGGCATCGAAACGAACTTCACGCGCCACCTCGACATCGATGTGATCCGCATCGCCACCGGCGGAACCTACGAAGATGTGGGCCGCCGCATCGGTCCGGACACGGCGGTCAGCCTGCGCGTCATCGAGCGCGGCCCATCGCGCCACGCGGCCTACTTCGCCTTCAAACTGGCCCTGGTGCGGGGCCGGGGCGTGGTCTCCACCAGCAAGTACACCATCCAGCAGGCCACCGACGGCCTCTTCGAGGAAGTGGTGGGCGAGGTGGCCCGGGACTACCCGTCCATGGACTACCGCAGGGAGCTCTTCGACGCCTTGTTGGCCGGCATCATCATGTATCCAGAGCGCTACGGCGTGATCGTCTGCCCCAACGAGTACGGCGACTTCCTGTCCGATTGTGCCTGTGGCCTGATCGGCTCGGTGGGCTTGGGGGACAGCGCCTCCTATGCCTTCGAGGAAAGCGGACAGGTCAAGCTGGCCATGTTCGATCCCTCCGGCGGCACGGCCCCGGACATCGCCGGTCAGAATCTGGCCAACCCCACGGCGGCCCTCTTCGCCCTGGCCAATATGCTGCGTCACCTCGGCGAAGTGGAGGTCGGCGCGGCCCTGCGCAACTCGACCCTGGCAGCCATCGAAGCCGGCCAATGCACGGCGGACATCGGCGGCAGCTTGGGCACTCGTGAGTTCACTGCCCATGTATGTGCCGGCCTGAAAGAAGCGTGCGAGGCCTGAGTACAGGCGCCGAGGGCGCACCTCCCCGCCGCCATCGGCCATGACGAGTGGGCCAAACAACTCCGCACCGTTTTCCAGCGACGGGCACGAGGCCCGGGGCCACGGCACGACCCTAGCCCTCGAAAACAACGGCGCAGCCTCCCAGCGCCCGGTACCGCGCCGCGTCTGGGGTAGCACTGCCTGGCTCGTCATCGGCCGCCTGTGGGGCTCCACCTGTACGCTGGTGATGCTCTTCCTGCTCGCCCGTCACTTGAGCGGGCCGGGATTCGGACGCTTCACCTTCTACCTGGCCCTCTTCATGGTCCTCGACAGTCTGGTGGACATGGGTACGGGACAGGTCGCCGTCCAGCGCACGGCCACTGCACCGGAACGCATCCCCGCGGTCTTGCGGGTCACGCGCCGCCTGCGCCTGATCACCGGCACTCTGGGAGTAATCCTGGTGGGCGGTGGCGCCTGGTTGGCAAACGAACCGGGAGCGGGCTGGATCCTGCTCGCCAGCTTCTACCCCATCAGCCACACGCTCGAACTATCCCTGACCGTTTTCAAAAACGAGATCGCCTGGGGGCGCCCGGTGGCCGTGCGCGCCGCCGCCAACGGAGCCAGCCTGGCCTTTGTCCTGCTCTGCTACTGGCGCGGCGTCGAGGAACCAGCCCTGTTCCTGTTTGCCGTGGCTCTGGGCAGCACCCTGGGCAACCTGGGTCTGCACGCCATCAGCCGCCCACACCTAGCTCGTCTGCCACGGTCCTCCGCGGCCCAACCCTACGGCCCGATCCTGCGCGCCGCCCTCCCCTTGGGCATCGCTTCCCTCTGCCAGCAAACCTACTTCTACATCGACAACCTCTTCGTGCGCGCCCTGGTGGGCGAGGCCGCAGTGGGCCACTACAACATCGCGGTGCGCCTCATGTCCTGGGCCATCATGGTGGCCGTCTTCGCAACCCTGGCGGCCCTGCCTTGGCTGACCCGCGAACACCGCGCCGGACGCTTGGGCGTAGCCACTGCGCGCTTGGCCCAACCGCTGTTCGCCGTCGCCGGCCTGGCCACGGGCATCGCCATGGTTTTCCGGACTGAGGTCCTGGCCCTCTTCGGCCCCGAGTTCCCCAGCGCCGCCGGAGCCCTGGCGTGGCTGTTGCCCGCCTCGGCCCTGGTCTACGCGGGCTCGGCCCTGCTGACGGCCGTGGTTGCCACGGGCCAGACAAAAGCAGTGCTGGCCATCGCCGCCAGCGCCCTGCTCGTCAACCTCGCTGGCAACGCACTGCTGGTCCCGGACCAGGGCATCACGGGAGCGGCCCTGGCAACCTGCGCCACCGAGCTGGTGGTAGTCTTGGGCGCCGCCCTGGCGCTCAAACGCCTCGGCACCAACCCCTTCGGCCCCGGCACCCACCCCTGGCGTTGGCTGGCGGGGCCGGTTCTCTTCGCCTCGGCTTGGTATGTTGCCCATGCTCTTTGCAGCTAGGAGTCAGTTGATAAAGTCCCGTCGCGAGGCGAAGCCGTAGTAGGGAGCTTATCAACGGGCTCCTAGGCCCATCCTGGTTTGACCAAGCCCGACTCGGGCACACCCAACGCAGTCAGCTCAACACAGGAACAAGTCAACAGAGCACCATGCGCATCGCCATCGACTACCGCAACGCCCTCGTCAACCGCGAGGGCATCGGGCGCTACACGCGGGAGTTGGTGCGCGCCCTGGTCAAACTAGAAGATGCGCAGGACCTGGTCCTCCTTGGCCACACGCTGGCTCGCGCCCGTTTCAACCGCGCGGAACTGGGCCTCGAAAACACAAGCGCGGAACTGGTGCGCCTGCGCCTGCCATCCAAGGCACTGGATTGGTTGCTGCGACGCACCGGGCGCGGGGCAGACCAGTTGCTAGGCGGCGCCGCTGTCTACCACCACACAGCCCCCCACACGCTGCCCCTGGTCAGCGCCAAGTCCGTGGTTACGATCCACGACTGCATCTACACGCTGGACGGCGACGGCCGCCTGGCAGCGGAGCAACGCCCGGGCTACATGGAGCAGGCTGCCGCGCAACGCATGACCGCCCAGGCCAAGGCGGCCGTGGAGGATGCCGCCGTGGTCATCACTCCCTCGGAGTACTCCGGCGTCGAAGCGGTCATGGCCCTCGGCGTGCACCCCGGCCGCGTCCATGTTACGCCCCTGGGCTGTGACCACATCCTGCGGGGCTTGGCGCCTGGCGAGTCACCGTCAGCGGAGCGGCCNCTCGGCAAGGGCGCTCACCACNNAACGCCCACGATCCTGACGGTCACGCGTGTGGATCCCCGCAAGAACCACCTGCGCATGTTGTCCGNCTTTGAGAACNTNGTGCGCGACGGCTTCCCCCACCGCTGGATCATCGCNGGNCCCCCGGGCTGGGGCAGCGAGACCTTCGCAGCCGCCCTAGAGTCATCTCCGGCCCGGGCGCGCATACAGTGGCTGCGCGCGACACCGGAAAACGAACTGGCACGGCTCTACCGAAGAGCAGACCTGTTTTTTTTCGCGAGCCTGAATGAGGGCTTCGGCCTGCCCCCCCTGGAAGCCATGGCCTGCGGCACGCCGGTTGTGACATCTTGCGTGACTTCCCTGCCTGAGGTTTGCGGCGCTGCCGCCGCCTTCGTGGAGCCGACGGATGTGGAACAGATGACCGACACCCTGCGCTCGGTGTTGAAGGATCGGGAACAACTCGCAGACCTGGCCCGCCGCGGCCTGGAGCGCGCCGCCCGCTACACCTGGGAAGCCTGCGCCCGACGCACGCTGCGCGCCTATCAAGACGCCGCACGAGAATCCGCCGGGGAACCGAACCTCAAACGCTCCCTCTAGTCAAACGGGGTGAACGAGCCAATGGGACGAATAGAGCTACTCACCCAGTGGTTCAAGGCCGCGAGATCCTAGGGGCCCACCACGCATCGTCGTAGACCGGCCGCTCGCCGCTTAGGCGTGCGCGGATATCCAGCAATCGACAGGCGCGGGAGCCCCGCAGTTGGCCGCTGCTGTCGAAGACCAGTACCAGGCCATCGAGCTTGGCCCGACGGCGGGAGAAGTCCATGGAGGCGGAAACGGTCTCCGCCAAGGGCAAACTGAGCGAGGCGCGCAAGTGCGTGTCCGCCCGCCAGCCGTACACCAAGGCGATGGCTTCGCGCTGCAAGGGAGCCACATGCAGGGGCGCGCCGAGCCGAGCGAGGGCCTGGTGCAGGTCCATGAAGGGCAGGGCCGGGCCCGTCGCGTCTCGCTGGCCATCGTCGCCAGTTGCGTTGCCGGCGAGCAGGATATCGATCTCCGGCAAGTCCGGCCGGCGCTCAAAGCGATCCCGCTCGATGGCCACGGCCAAGCAGGAGGACAACTGCAACAACCAGGCGCAGAGCAGAACCAGGCCCGTCTTTCTGAATAGGCCTTTCACACCTTCTGCCTACTCCAGGCCCGGCAGGGAATACTCGGACCGCCCAGCGCCGAGAGTCACGCCCAGGTGCGTCATGATCTCGTTTTCATCGAAGAAGAGCCAGGTGCGGTCGGAGCGTGTGTCCGTGCCGTGCAAGAAAACAACCAGCAGGAACAGCCCCGTCTCCTTGGTGGAAGAGTGCTCATAGCGCCAGGCGCTGCGCCGGCCGAGCTGCACAACTTCCGCCGGAGCCCCAAGAGCCGCCACCACATCCCCGGCGGTGCTCGTGCCCGGCGTCAGCGAGGCAAACACCTCCCGGTCGAGTGGTTCGTTCACGGTCCCGTGGGCCATGAAACAGGCGGGGAGGACGAGCAGGATCAGAAGGGCAAGGGTACGCATGGGGTTCTCGGCAGGGGGATGTAGGCCGCGGCTTTAGAAGTGTGTTATCGGACAAACTCCCGCCCATCCTGCCTCTGGTTTTGCCTGCCCGGACAGGGCATCGCGTATTCGGCCATGTGGGGCAGCTAAATGCCCTGCAGCCCTTGTCAACGGGCCAAGGATCAGCCCGACCTGCCGCCAATCCTTGATAAAGTCCCGTCGCGAGGCGCAGCCATCGCCGCCCGCGCCGATGGCGTCAACGGTGTCAACGGCGAAGCCGTAGAAGGGAGTCTGTCAACGGGCTCCTAGAACGGGGCGCCCTCCGCCAGCCAGGATTCCAACTTGCGCCGCAGGTCGGCGCAGACATTATCGAAGACGCGCGCCCGTTCCTCTCCGCTACCCTCGGCCCGGGCTGGATCGGGAAAGGGCCAGTGCAGGCGAGAGGTGGCGCCGCTCAGCACGGGACAAGCGGCCTCGGCGGCGGCGCAGACGCTGATGACGAGCTGTGGAGCGCAGCCACGCTCCAAGACCTCGGCCAGGGCTTTTGATCTCTGGCCAGAGATGTCGACCCCGGCTCGGGCCATGGCTTCCACGGCCATGGGATTGACGCCTGCGGGCCGCGTGCCGGCGGAGAGGGCAGTCAGGCGCTCACCGGCCAGGTGCCGCAGCCAGCCCTGCGCCATTTGGCTGCGACAGGAGTTGCCTGTACACAGGAAGAGGATGCGGGGTCGATCCGTCATGGCCCAGCCAGGATACTTGTGGGCCATGGACAAGACCATGCGAATCGGCTTTGACGTTTCACCGCTGACGCACAATCACCCCCCGGGTGTGCGGCGGGCGACGGCTGAGCTAGTGGCGGCTTTGGAACGCCGCGGACAATTGGAGGTCTGTCGCCTCACGCCGCAGCCCGGGGCCAACCTGCGGCGCTGGCGCCAGATCGAGTTGCCGCGTAGCGTAGCGCACCTCGGCCTCGCTGGAATTCATTCGCCGGTCTCCGCCTTTCCCCTGGCCGGGCCGGGATTGCGGGTGCAAACGGTGCACGAGTTGCCATGGAAACACGGTGTGTCCGAGAATGCCGATCTCGGACATCGCTGCTGGGCCTCCCTGGCAGGCCGGTTGGCCGCCGCCGTATGCGTGCCAACGGAACTAGTGGCCCGCGACCTGGGCCGCCCCCTGGCGAAGAACGGAGGCCGCCTACATGTGTGTCCCTGGGCAGCGGCGGACCCCTTCACCGCCCATGCTCCCCAGGGCACCTTTGACGAGGCCCAACTCGCTCGCCACCACTTGCCGGACACGCCCTTCGTCCTGGCACCGGGAGCCGTGCGTGCCAAGAAGAACCTGGCCGCGACTCTGGCGGGCATGGCGGAACTAAAACGCCGCGGCGAAGATCGCTTGCAACTGGTTGTGACGGGGGAGGAGACAGCTTCACTGCGCCGGGATCTGGGCTTGGCGTCGCGCCTGGGAGTAGCCGGCGAAGTCAGCACACTGGGACATGTGACCGATCTGGAACTGGCGGCCCTGATGCGCTTGGCCGCTGCGGTAGTGGTGCTCTCCACTTCCGAGGGCTTCGCCCTGCCGGCCTTGGAAGCCGCTGCCTGTGGCAGCCCGGTAGTCGCTAGCCTGGGCGGCGCGGCGGCGGAGGTCCTTGGCCCGCTGGCCATTACCGTCGAGCCCGCCAGCGGCGCAGCGGTGGCGGACGGCTTGAAACGGGCCTTGGCCGACTCCAGCAAACTACGCCCGGGTCTCGTCAAACGTGCGGCACTCTTCTCCTGGGACAAGACGGCTGCTACGGTCGAGGACATATGGCAGAGCTTGATTTAGACACCGCCGGCCGCGCCCCACGCCTGCTCGTTTCAGGTCTGGTACTGGGCCAACCCGCCGGCGGCGTACGGCGCCACAATGCCCAACTCCTACCCCGCCTGGCCACGCGCCTGGCGGCGGCCGGCGGCGCATTGGCGGTCCTTGAGGGACGCGCGCCGATCCCCTTCCCCCTGCCTGACTGCGTGGAACGTCTACGCTGTCGCGTGCCCGCCGGCCCCGTGCCCCTACGCGCCGCGGGCGAAGGTCCCGCCCTGCGCCGCGCCTTGGCCCGCGCCGCCGATGGCGGCCGGCCCTTTGACGCTGTGCACCTGGCGCACTTGCCCGTGCCCCGCAGCCTGGCGGTTCCCCGCACCCACACCATCCACGACCTCAGAGCCCTGGAAGGTGCTGACACTCCAGCCCACAGGAAGCGTGCCGCGCTGCCCATCCTGCACCGTGCATTGGGTGGGGCGGCCCAGGTTTTTACGGTCAGCGAGACCATGGCCAATCGCCTGCGCGAACTCTTCGACCTGCCCGCGAATCGGTTGACCGTGCTGCCCAACGGCACTGATCACCTACAGGTCAAGCCGCGCTCCGCCGGATCGCCAACACCATCTGAAACCGCAGGCTATCTGCTGCACATCGGCCACCTGGAGCCGCGCAAGAACCTGGGCCTCCTGCTGGAAGCCCTAGCCTGCGAGCCGTCCCTGCCGCCTCTTGTTCTGGCCGGAGCGGCCAAGGGGTCCGAGGGCGAGCGCCTGCAACAGTTGGCCCGCAAGCTGGGCGTGGCAGAGCGCGTCATCTTCCACGGCCCATTCGAGGAACGGGAACTACCTGATCTGTACGCCGCCGCGGGTTGCCTAGCTCTGCCCTCTCGACTCGAAGGCTTCGGCATTCCGGTGGCCGAAGCCCAGGCCGCCGGCGTGCCCGTGGCCGTGGCGCGCACGCCGGCGCTCTTGGAAGTAGCCGGGAGCGGTGTCCCCAGTTTCCCCGTGGACGACGGACAGGCCTGCGCCCAAGCCCTGGGCCGGGCCCTGGAAACTGAACGCGCCGTTTTGGATGCCGCGGGCGCCAGGGCCCTGGCGCGCACCTGGGATGGAGCGGCGGACAAGTGGTTCGCCGCCCTCAGGGGGCTCCGCGCAGGGTCTTGACCACGGCGAAGACCAGATAGCCCATGCCCGCTGCGGCGGCCACCACACCCAAACCCACCACCAGCCGCACCCAGGCCGGATGTTGGGCCAGGTCCGAGCCCAGGAAACCCCGGCGGTCCGGCACTTGGCTGTATTGCAGAACTGGCCGACCGCCGCTGTTAGCGGGCGGCGGGCGCAAGCCGGCCCGGTCCCGGGCGCTGGCGGCGGGTTGGGTGCTGGCACCTGCCGGGGGCAGCGGCGCGGAAGCAGCCGGGGGCGACGCGGACGACGCAGGACGCGCGGGGGCTGTGGGAGTTGTTGGAGATGGATCCGTAAACTCGCCCTCCAGAACGATTTCGTCCAGTTCGTCATCCAGGGGCCGCCCTGGCGGCGATGCGGGCAGTGGCGCGGGTTGGGGTGCGGGCGGCGCGGAGGGAAGCTGGCTCGAAGCCATGGTTTCCCGTGCCCCACGGACGGCCTCCCCCGCCGCCTGCTCTTCCAATACTTCGAGACGCACGCGCAGGCCGACATCGCCCAAGGTCACCTCCGTGCCGTTTTCCAAGGTCAAACGATCTACTCGGATATCATCATGCGTAAGTCCGTTTCGTGAACCGGCGTCCACCAGCACCCAAGCCTCACCTTCGCGCTCAAGACGGGCGTGGGTGCGACTGAGAGCATTTCCCTTGAGGCTCACGGAGCAGTTTTTGGCACGGCCCATGGTCCCCCCAACGGGACAGGTGAAGTCCCGCCCAACCTCGGGACCGGAGAGGACGAAGAAACGGGGCCTGGTGTCCATGGCCCCATGCTAGCCCAGCAGGGGCGGGGGTGAACAGTCCGGGTAATTGACGGGGATCAATGCCGCCCCCAAGTACATGGGCTATTTTATTCCTCCATCGGAGCTATAAAGGTGCTAGCAGAACTCCTCAGGCGATCGCAGAAAGACAGCGCAACCAGTATGGACCGGGACTTGGCCAATGACCTCCGAACCCTCGCCCTGATGGTGGAGATCTGGTGCGAAGGCAACCACGCCCACCGGACGCGCATCAGCCGCACCGCGGGCATGCTGTCCGCCATTGGCTCGGACATGAAGCCCAAGTGCCTGTGTGATGAGTGCGCCGAGCTCCTGTCCTACGGTTCCATCCGTAGGCAGATGTGCCCCCACGAGGAAAAGCCACTTTGCAAGGAGTGCGAGACCCACTGCTATCGCGCCGGCTACCGAGAACAGATCCGGGAACTGATGCGCTATAGCGGCGTGGAGTTGCTCAAGCGCGGCCGCATCGATTTGGTGTTGGCCCACAAGCTCGGGCTGGCCTAGGCAGTCCGTTGATAAACTCCCGTCGCGAGGCAAAGCCAACGGCGACGAGCCTGACGACGCCGCCGTCGTCGACGGCATCGATGGCGAAGCCCTAGTAGGTTTTTTCTCAACGGACTCCTAGGCGCTTGGTTTGAGATTGGCTCGGGCTTGAAAATGGCTCGGGCTGAATAACGGTTCCGCCATGGCGCCCGAAGGGACGCGAATACAATCGCCCTATATATGCGTCGGTTTTACGGCGACCCAGGCGGCCTCGGGACGGTCAGCAGGCAGTTCCCCTATTGGGTGGGTGGGGGTTTGGGATGGTCTGGCCTCTGACTGCGGCCTCGGGTGCCCGGCGCCCCGGACCCGCCCCAGGGACCACGCTCCCACACCAACCCAAACCCTCACCCGTGAGTTCGCCCCGCTCCCCACCGTATCATGTTCACCATGGCAACTCCGTCGGCACCGCCCCTCGCCATCGAGACCACATCTCTCGGTCGGCACCATCTGACCCACCTCGGTCTGCGGCGGCACCAGGCCCTCGATGGAGTCTCCCTGCAGGTACCGGCCGGCTCCGTGTTGGGCCTGGTGGGTCCCAACGGGTCGGGCAAGTCGACGCTTCTGCGCCTGCTCGCCGGTGTGGACCAGCCCAAGAGCGGCGGCCTCTCGGTCCTGGGCGGCTCGCCCAATAGCGCCGCGATTCGGCGCCGCATTGGCTATCTGCCCGAGAACAATCCGTTCCCGGCGGAACTCTCGGCCCGGGCAGCTCTCACTCTCATGGGAGCCCTGGATGGATTGGGGCGGGAGCGCCTGCGAACAGATGGGCCGCGATTACTGGAGGAAGTCGGCCTGTCCGCGGCGGCGAGCCTGCCCCTCGGGCGCTTCTCCCGGGGCATGGGACGCCGCTTTGGGCTGGCCCAGGCATGGCTCGGAGAGCCGGATCTCCTGTTGCTTGACGAGGCCACGGCAGGCCTGGACGCGGAGGGTTTCGCGGTTTTGGAACGCCTGCTGGCCCGGGCCCAGGCTCGGGGGGCGACGGTTGTCATGGCCAGCCATCTCTTGAGCGACATCCTCGAACACTGTGACCGGGTGGCGGTGCTGGTGGCCGGGCGCCTAGTCGCCACGGGCCAGACGGCTGAGATCCTGGGCACCGCAGGGCGCCGCCGGCTGGATGTGACCGGCCTCTGCGAGCGGGACCTTGCTGACCTGGACAACTGGTTGGCCGAGCGCGGCGGGCGCTTGGTGGGCCAGGGCCCAGCGGGCCGCCCCTTGGTGGACCTGTTCCAAGCAGCACCCGGGCCCACGGGGAAGCGCTGAATGGTGCCGCGCCCACGCCTTCTCCCCCTGGTTGCCTTGGAGTTGCGGCGGACCCTGCCCGCGGTCCTGCTCATCCCGTTGTCCATATTGCTCCTGGCATTGGCCCTCGCCTCCGGTGGCGACACGCTCACTGGGCTTGATCCGGATCCCGCCATCCTGCGGGGCCAAAGCCGGTTGACCCTGTGGACCGCGGCTCTCGTGCTCATCGTTCCCGCGGCCATCGCCGGGGCCGCCCGGGCTGGGGCCGGCACCCATCGCGCCGCTGGAGGCGACGGGGACAGATCCTGGTTGCGTGCGCGGGCCACTGGTGGTGGCACCGTGGCCTTGGCCACCTGGACCGGCCAACTGTTGGCCCTGGCCCTCATCATGTTCGTCCCCTGGTTCGCCGGGGAACTGGGAGCAAGGCGGGCCAGCGCGACGGGCGCAACGGGTGCGACGGGTGCGACGGGCGCCGCCGATCAGCTGGCTCAGGCGTATCCCTCGGCCCCCACATTTCTCAGGGAAATCTCCGATCACCGCCCGTTTCCCCGTCAGTTGCTATCCGCAGGCAGCAGCTTCGAGATGCAAGTGGCGGGGGGCATCGCCGGGGACCAGTACCACCTGCGAGCAGCGCTCGTAGCCGCGGGTGGAAGTGGAGAACACGGGACACATGAGGACCTCGGTGGGCACTTCCAGGATGCCCTGAACAGGGCCCAGCTTTTCGTCGCGAGCCAACGCCAAAACACACGGGGCGTTAGCGAGCGAGTTGCCCCGAGCGTCCCGCCACAACACTCCCCGGACTTGGCGGGGGATGTGCTCAGCACCACCGAAGTGCTCCTGACCGAGGCCGACACACTGGTCTGGTCCGCCCCACCAGGCTCCGGGCCGATAACACTTACCATCACCAACCGGGGCCCGGCCACGGTGGTTATCGGCGGCCCCGCAGAACTCGGGGGCCGGGGCGAACTCAGCCACTGGCGCCCGGTGGACACGGACCTCTGCGGCCCCCCCATTCTTCTGCTGCTCTGGCTCATTGCCCTGGCACCGGTCCTGGCCCTGGCCCAGGGCCTGGGCTCCCGCATGAGTCCCGCCAGCGCAACTGTGCTACTTCTGTGCCTGGGCCTGGCCGCGGCCCTGACGTCCCCCACTGCCGGGGCAGGCGGCAGCGGATTCCTCCACGCCTGGTTCGCCCAAGTCCCCTTCCCCGGCGCGGACCTCCCGGCTGCCATGGCCATCTTGGGCAACGGTCACATCCCAGCTCCGCCCGGCCCCGCCGCCCTGGCCAGCTCCGCCCTTTGGACCCTGGCGGGCCTGCTGCTGGTCCTCGGGAGAAGGCCATGAGCCCGCGTCGCGCCCTCTGCTGGCTAGCCCTCTTCACACTGTGGTACCTGGCCCCCGGCCTGCCGGGCAGCGCCGCCCAGGCCGAGTTGCCCCTGATTCGGCGCCTGTGCGGGCCCCTGGCGGGGCTGGCAGCATCGGCCCAGTGGGTCCGGACAGATCTGGCCCTCGAGGCTGGCCGCGAGGACCTGGCCTGGACCCGGGCAGAGCTGGCCCTGGCACTGGATCCCACGGCCACCGACGGCTGGTACTACCTGGCACGGCACCTGGCCTTGGACCGCTCCGCTGCTGACCGCTGCCCGGACGCAGCCCAGCGCGCCCACTGGTTCCGATTGGGCCTCTCGGTCCTCGAACGGGGCGAAGCCCACGCCGGGCGTCCGGCGGAGTTGATCCTGGATCGCGGTCTCCTGCTGGCCTATCTGGGGTCCCTGCCGGAGGGCGAGATCCCCTGGCCCGGCGGCGCCGCCGGAGCCTGGGGTCAGGCGCGCCAGGCCTTCCAGCGGGCCGCGGAGCTGGGTCACCCCCAGGCCGCCGACCTGGCCCAGCGCGCCGGCGACATCATGGCCGAACTCGGCGCCGGAGCGCCTCCAGACTGAACGCCCAGCGGGCCCAGCGCCCCCAGGCCCAGGCCCCGATTGCCAAGTCCGGTGTGCGCCTTGGTGGCGGATTCGGGTTAGCATCAGACCGTGGGTTTTCTCTCCGGCGACTCCCTGGCGTGGGTTTTGGACCTTTTCGGCCGAGCCCATTACCTGGCTCCTTTTCTGGTGCTACTGGTCTGCGGCATCGGCCTGCCCCTGCCCGAGGAGATTCCCCTGGTGGGCTCCGGCATGCTCCTGTACCAGGGTGAAGTCAAGTTCATCCCCATCGTCCTGGTCTGCTCAACGGCCATTATTTTGGGGGATTCCCTGGTCTTTTGGCTCGGGCACCACTACGGAACGCGCATCCTGCGAGTTCGCTTGGTGGCACGCATCCTGCACGCGGAACGCATCGCCATCTTGGAGCGGCGCTTCCGCGAGCACGGCAACTGGGGCGTTTTCACCTGCCGCTTCCTGCCGGGCATTCGCGTGCCGGGCTATTTCCTGGCGGGCACCCTGGGCATGAGCTACCTACGCTTTCTGCTCCTCGATTTGGCTGGCGTGGTCATCTCAGTGCCCACTTCGATTTGGCTGGGGAAGGTCTTTGGGCGCACCATCGATGAGCTGCAGGGCCGCGTGGAGAGCCTGCACCAAATACTCGGCTTCGGCCTGGTCGTGATCGGGCTCTTGCTCTTCATGCGCTCCCGGGTCAGGGCCCGCGAACGCCAGGTTCAACGGGCCCTAGAACACCGGGGCGAAGGCGAGCAGCGCTCATAACCTCGGCTCCACAAACACTTTACGCTACCGTCGGCCTGCTGGCACGAGGCCTGCCACCATCCCCGGGACAGGCTGGGCGGCTCCCTGCCGATGGGGCAAGCGAGCCTGGGGCGTCTTTTTCGTCCCAGGGAAGCGCTTTCTCGGGACTCCTGGTCTGCCATGGATTGACCTTGTGGCCAGACCCCGTATCCTCTTTCGATCAATTTCTCGCAGGGACAGCCCGCTGGCAGCGGGCAACCCCTTCCTTTTAATAAAACTGGCCTCGAGACAACGCCTCCGGCGCTGTTTGGCCCCCCCCCCCCCCCAGACGATGACCCTCTCTCTCCCGCTGTTTGCCGGCGCCGCAGGCCTGGCGCTCCTCTTTGCCGTGGTCCTGTACTTCAAGATCATGAACGCCTCCACCGGAACGCAGGTGATGCAGGACATCTCCAAGCAGGTGCAGGAGGGCGCCGCCGCCTTCCTGAAGGCGGAGTACAAGTGGCTGACGGTGTTCGTCATCGTCGTGGCCGCCGCCATCGGCTTATCGAGCTCAGAGGGCGGCCTGGGGCCGGACACGGCCATTGCCTTTGTCTGTGGTGCCGCCGCCTCTGCCCTAGCCGGCTACTTCGGCATGCACACCGCCACCCGCGCCGCCGTGCGCACAACCCAAGCCGCCACGGACAGCCTGCAAGCGGCTCTGGGCATTTCCTTCAACTCCGGCGTCGTGATGGGCATGAGCGTGGTGGGCCTGGCCCTCTTGGGAGTCATCGGTTTCACCATGGCCTACGCCGCTGACTTCAGCGCCAGCGGCCTGGAAAAAGTCCTCGGCTTCTCCTTCGGTGCCAGTTCGATTGCCCTGTTCTCCCGCGTGGGCGGCGGCATCTTCACCAAGGCCGCCGATGTGGGCGCTGACCTGGTCGGCAAGGTCGAAGCCGGCATCCCCGAGGATGACCCGCGCAACCCGGGCACGATCGCCGACAATGTGGGCGACAACGTGGGCGATGTGGCCGGCATGGGCGCGGACCTCTTCGAGTCCTATGTGGGCTCGATCATCGCCGCCATGACCCTGGGCGCCTTTGCCTACTCAGGCGTCGAGCACGGCAACGGCATGATCATGCTGCCCATCGCCGTGGCCGGCTTGGGCATCATCGCCTCGATCATCGGCACCTTCTTCGTCAAGGCCAAGGACGAACACGCCCTGCACGCGGCCCTCTTCCGCGGGTTGATCGTCGCTTCGCTGGTGGTTGTGGCGGCCACGGCCTGGCTGACAGTGGGCGGCGGCATGCAGCTCCCCAACGCCCTCGTCGGTGGCGGAGACCACGGCTTCGAGCCTGGCATGGCGCTCTTGATCGCCGTCGTCTCGGGCCTGGTGATCGGCGTCCTGATCGGCAAGGTCACGGAGTACTACACCTCCACCGACACCCATCCTGTGCGGAACATCGCCAAGCAGTCCGAAACCGGCGCGGCCACCAACATCATCCACGGCCTGGCCACGGGCATGGAATCCGTGGCGCTGCCGGTGCTCTTCATCTGTGTGGCGATCTTCCTCTCGAACCACATGGCCGGTGTTTACGGCGTGGCCCTGGCCGCTGTCGGCATGCTCTCGACCTTGGGCATTTCCCTGGGTGTGGACGCCTACGGCCCGGTGGCGGACAACGCCGGCGGCCTGGCGGAGATGGCCGAACTGCCGCCGCAAGTACGCGAGCGCACCGACGCCCTGGATGCTGTGGGCAACACCACCGCCGCCATCGGCAAGGGTTTTGCCATCGGCTCCGCGGCCCTGACTGCCCTGGCATTGTTCAGCGCCTTCTGCAGCCGCGCCGGCACGCTCAGTGGTTTGGACGGCAACTTGACGCTGGATATCAACTCCACGGAAGTGATCATCGGTCTCCTCTTGGGTGGCATCCTGCCCTTCATGTTCAGCGCTCTCACCATGCGCGCCGTGGGTAACGCGGCCTTCGCCATGGTCGAAGAGGTACGCCGCCAGTTCCGCGAGATCCCCGGCATCATGGAAGGCACGGGCAAGCCCGACGCCGCCCGCTGCGTGGCCATCTCCACCGACGGCGCCCTGCGCCAGATGGTCATGCCGGGCGTGATCGCCGTGGCCGCGCCGATCCTGGTGGGTTTTTGGAGCGTTGAGGCCTTAGGCGGTCTACTCGCCGGAGCCTTCGTGGCCGGTGTCATGATGGCCATCTTCATGGCCAATGCCGGCGGCGCCTGGGACAACGCCAAGAAGTACATCGAAGGCGGCGCCCACGGCGGCAAGGGCTCAGACCCCCACAAGGCCGCGGTGGTGGGCGACACGGTGGGTGATCCCTTCAAGGACACCTCCGGTCCCTCCCTCAACATCCTGGTCAAGCTGATGACCGTCGTGGGCCTGGTCTTCCTGCCCTGGTTCCTCGGTTGATTGCTATGCTGGAGGGGTAGGCGGCGGCCCCCTAAGGCCCGCGGCCGCCCCTCCCCCACACCCTGACCCGCACCCTCGCCATCGACACCAAGATCCTCGCCGCCGCCGCCGCCCAATTGGCCGATGCCAAAAAGGGCTGCGATATTCGCGCCTATGATGTGAGCGAACACATCCGGGTAGCGGACTATTTCCTCGTCATCACCGGCACCAGCCGCCCCCATGTGAAGGCCCTGCAAAACGAATTGCATGTGCGCCTGAAAGCCCTGGGGGAACAACCGATCACCGAGGGCGCCGCCCTGGGCTGGTGGATCTTGATCGACTTCGGAGATGTGGTGGTCCACATCCTCCAGGAGGAGGCCCGGGAGTACTACGACCTGGACCATCTCTACGGCGAGTGCCCCCAACTCGACTGGCGCGCAATCGAGGTCGGTGAGATACCGGAGATTCCGCCCCGGGTGCGGGAACTCGAGTTCGCTGCGGAACTGGAGGCCACGGGAGATGTCCTGGAAACCGCGGATTCCGAACTGGATGCCGAAAGTGATTTGGAGTCGGGGCTGGAGAGCGAAGCGCTGGTCGAATGATGACGGCGCTCCTTATGGGGCTGGTCCTGTTGCCGGGTGTTTCCGTTTCTCCCATGGCGGCCCCGCAAGCCGTCGTCCAAGAGGACAAGCCGGTATTTGATCGACTGGCCGCCGTGGAACGCGGCGTGGCGGCGCTGATTGAGATGCAGGAGAGTTTGGCCGGCGCTGAGCAGCTGAACGAATGGCCCTATGAGGGGGTCTACCGCGTGCGCGGGGACAAGGGGCGCGGCCGCATCATCCCCCTCGGCTACCGCGTCGGTGGCACCGCCATCAGTGCCTGGGCCCTGTGCGCCGCTCCGGGCTGGAAGCGTGACAAGCCCCGCCGCGTCGCCGTCGAACGCGCCCTGGATTTCATCCTTGAACAGCTCGATGAACCAGGCCTGGCCGCCGATTTTGTCGGGGCCTACGATGTGCGCGGCTGGGGTCAGACCTACGCCCTGAGCTTCCTGTGCCAGCTAAAGGCCCGCGACCTGGTTCCCCGCAAACAACGCCGGGCCGTGGACAAGGCCATCAGCTCCCTGGTGGAAACGCTCCAGCAGACGGAGATCACGGAGAGTGGCGGCTGGAACTACTCCCGACCGGGACGCGGAAAAGGGCCCTCGGACGCCTCCACCTTCATGACCGCCTCCGTGCTCCAGGCCCTCTTCTCCGCCGCCGAACTCGGTGAAACCCTGCAGCCAAAGGTCATCGCCCGGGCCCTCGCAACGCTGCGCGCCGCGCGCCTTTCCTCCGGCGCTTTTCAGTACGGCTCGGATCCGGACAACGCCACGGGCCGTGGCTTTGAGGCCGTGCCCGGCGCCATCGGACGCATGCCCATTTGCGAAGTGACACTGTTGCTCGCCGGCGAGGGTGACCAGAAACACCTGACGCTGGCGGTTGACGCATTTCTTGATGAGTGGCAAGCCCTGGAAGATCGCCGCGCCCAGGACGGCACCCATGAACCGCCGTACATGGTTGCCCCCTATTACTTCTGCTACGCACACCTCTACGCCGCCCAGGCCATCGAAGGCTTACCCAAGGAACTGCGGGAGCAGTACCGCGAGCGGTTCCGCGCACGCCTCTTCAGCGTCATGGATACGGACGGCACCTGGAATGACCGGGTGTTCGAGCGCAGCGCGAATTTCGGCACTGCCACCGCAATCCTGGCGCTTTTGCAGCCGGACCTGTCGTACCCAGCGGCCTGGGAGGCGCCGGCCCCGCCCCGGAAGAGAACAACTTCCGGGGGAGATGGGCGCTGAGAGCGCTTTTCCTGACGGCCACGGTCAATCCTGCCGATAACTGGTGTGGGAACACGGTTCCCCAACACCATGAACTGGTTGACCTGGAGTGATGAGGCCTTTGCACAGGCGCGGGAGCAAAACCGCCCCCTGTTCCTGGTGATTGGCGCATCCTGGTGCCGCTGGTGCCGCGACTTGGAGCAAAAGGTGCTCAATGATGAGCGCGTCAAGGACCTGCTGTCCGAGCGCTTCGTGTCAGTCAAGGTCGACAAGGATCGCCGCCCCGACCTCGACGCGCGCTACTCCCGGGGCGGTTGGCCCACGCTGGCCTGGTTGGACGACACCGGGGAACTGGTGGCTGCCGAGACCTATCTCGAAGCGGATGAACTGCTGGAGAAACTGACCACCATCGCGGACTTCTACGCCGCCAACCGGGACACCATCCGCGAGGAACTGGCCGAGCGCGCCCAATCCGCCGCCGACGAGGCACAACGGGCCCGAGAATCCAAGATTGCTGGAGGGCCGGCCCTTTCCGAGGATGTGGCGCGCCATGTGGCGGAAACTGTCCTGGCCACGGCTGACAAGGTTCACGGGGGCTGGGGCAAGCAGCAGAAGTTCCCGCACCCCGAGGCCATCGACTTCGCTCTTATCCGCTGGTCGGAAACCGGGGATGGCGAGATGCTGAACATGGCCCTTTCAACCCTGCGCCACATGCAGGCAGGGGAAATTCACGATCGCACGGACGGGGGTTTTTACCGTTACGCGGGACGCGCCGACTGGAGCGTGCCGCACCATGAGAAGACCCTAGACGCCAACGCCCAGTGTCTGTTCGTCTACCTCGACGCCTATCAGGCCACGGGCGAGCAGTCGTTCCGCGCAACGGCGGAAGGCATCATCGCCTGGATGGAGAGCACCCTGCGCGACCCCAAGACAGGTGCCTGGCGTGGCAGTCAAGACGCCGATCCTACCTACGCCCACCTCGCCAGTGCCGAGGAACGCCGCGAGCACGGGGCGCCTCCCTGCGACCCAACCATCTTCACCAACGGCAACGCCATGGGCATCTCCGCCTTTTTGAAGGCTGCCGTTGTCTTGGAAAGGGATCACCTGCGGGATCGCGCCTTGAATGTGCTCGACTTCCTGCTCGCTGAACTCCTGGATGAACGAATCGGCCTGCACCACTACTGGGACGGCACTTGCCAACTGCCCGGCCTGCTGACCGACCAGGCCTACACGCTGCGCGCCCTGGTGGATGCCATGCAGTTCACGGGGGAAACCCGTTACCTCGAACCGGCACAACGCTTGGCTGAGATGACCATCGAACGCCTGCAGTCCGCCGGCGGTGGCTTCTTCGACATTCCGCGCACACCGGGGGCCCAGGGAGGGCTGGCCCGTCGGGATCGCTCGATCCTCGAGAACAGCACCATGGCCGAAGCACTGCTGCGTCTGTCCCACATGGCCTGGAATCCGGATTACGCCGAGAAGGCCCGGGAGACGGTTGAAGCATTCCTGCCCGAGTACAAGCGCTACGGCCACTATGTGGCCAGCTACGCCCGGGCCGTGAACCTCTTCTTCCACGAACCTCTACATGTAACCGTCCTCGGCCGTCGCAGCGATCCCGCCACCAACGCCCTGGCCCGGGCTGCCCTTTCCCCCTATGTGGCCAGCCGCATCGTCCAGGTGCTGGATCCCCAGGAAGATGCTGCCCTGTGCAAACGCCGCGGCCTCTGCCTGCCGGAGCAAGCCCAGGCCCGCGCCTATGTACACCGCGGCCGCAAGAGCTACGCGGAGACATCCGATCCCGTGCGCCTGCCGGCTCTCATGGCGCGCACCTGAGAAGCACGCTGAACTGGACCGCTGTGAGCTAGCGGTCCCTGCTCGCGTGATGGCACAAGCTAGCCGCGGCGCATGGCGGCGGTGGGGCTCAGACGAGCAGCGCGCCAGGCGGGCCAGGCGCCGCCAATCAGGCCCAGGGCCAAGGAGAAGGTCACGGCGGAAAGCAGGACCGAAGGCGTGACGCGGAAGGCGAAGGCCACTTCCGTGAAGGTTTGAAAGTTGGTCGTGCCGGTTTCCACTCCCGAGAGGAATGAGGCGAACAGACAACCGACCAGGCCTCCGCCTAATCCCAGCAGCAGGGACTCCAGCAGGAAACCGAGGAAGACGCCCAGGGGTCGATAGCCGAGGGCGCGCAGCACACCGATCTCGTGGGAGCGTGCGGCCAGGGCGGCCAGCATTGTATTGGTGGAAGTGAAGACAGCGCCGACACCCATGACAAGGGCCAAGAAACCGCCGAGGGCCGTCAGCACGATGGAGAGCATGGCGGTTTGAGATGAGAGGTACTCCGCCTCGCCCATGACCTTGGCCGGCGCCGTGGGATGATTCTCCAGGCGCTCCGCCAGGGCATCCAGATCCGTTCCTGGACGCAGTCGGGCCAGAATGCGGCTGGGGCTGCGGCGCTCCAGGGCCTGTCCCAAGCGATCCAAATCGCCCCAGATCTCCGAAGATGCTGGCCCGTCCGCACTAAAGGACCCCACCACCCGGAAGGGTGTGGTGTTGAGCACAATCACATCCCCGGTTCTGCAGTTTTGGATGCGGCTTGTGAGACTGCTGCCCACGATGACCTCGTCCGTGCCGAACTCGATTGTCCGCCCGCTGTCCATTACGAGGCCAGCGCCTCCTATGGCAAAACTCCCCGGCTGGACACCGCGAATGGGGACATTGGTTTCGCCGCCCTCGACCTTGAACAAGCGCACGGCCAGAAAACTCTCCAGGGCTGCCAGGGGTTGGCCGTTTCCATCGACGGCGATCTCCTCCAGGGATTTGATCAAGGCCTCCCCGCGCTCGCGGCTGAAGATACTGTCGCCTTCGTTGGTGGCGCCGGGGCGCATCATGACCGCCACATCCGGACGCCCACCTTCAGAGAAGAGCGTGGCAAAGCCCTGTTCCAAGGCCAACACACCGGCCAGCACTGCGACAGTCGCCCCCACTCCGAGGATCGTCAACGCCGTGGCGCCACGGCGTACATAGAGGCTTCGCAAATGATAGCGCAGGGGGATCTTCAGCATCAGATTTCCGCTCGCAGGGATTCAACGCAGGAGGTGCGGCTCACCAAGTAGGCCGGAGCCAATCCGGAGACGACCCCCACCAAAAGCGCCAGTGATAGGCCGAAGGAAGCGGCCATAAGAGTTATTCCGTAGCCGGGAAACATATTGCCCAGGACCGACAAGAGGGCAGGCTCAGCCACCAGGGCCAGCCCCACGCCCATGGCTCCCCCGACCAGGCCCAAGAACAAGCCCTGGGTCAACAACATGCCCGCCACCTCCCGCGCCGTGAAACCCAGGGCTTTTAGGACACCGGCATCCCGCGTCTGCTCGCGCCCGGCCAGCAACATAGTGTTCAGCACCGCCAGCAAAATGGCCAGGAACACCCCGCCTCCAATGGAGTTCACGAAGAAGGGCACATTGCCAACCATTGAGACAAACTGGGCTTGAAACTCCGCCTCGCGGTTGGTCTGGACGCGCTGGGGACCGTTTTCAAAGAGGCCGTCCACATCCGCCATCACCGCCATCTCGTCCGCCCCGGGAGCCAACCGCAGGGTAAACACGCCCACGCCCTCCGGCCCGCCGGCGGCTCCTGCATCCTGGGCTTCCTGCACATACTCGTAGTGGAAGAACAGAGTTCCGTTGTCCACATTCGAGGTCGCCGAGTGGTAGATCCCCGCCACCTGGAAATCCCACGGCTCGCCATCTAGGCGCGGATAGAGGGCGCCAATAATGGGCACGGCATCGCCAACCTGCCAGCCATAGCGCCGCACAAGCCCGTCACCGATCAAGCAGCCGCGGCGATTTGCGATGAACTCCTCCTCGCTGCCCGACAGGAGTTCGATCTCGGGGTAGGTCGCCAGCAGATTCTCTGCATCAACGCCGAACTGGCCGAAGAAGTTTTTTGGATCCTGGTAGTAGCCCCCGAACCAGTTGAACTTCAGCACTTCCTCCACTCCGTCCACGGCGCGGATCTTCTCCTGGTAGGAGCGGGGCAGGGAGACGAACAGGCTGACGGCAGATTGCACGATCAGCCGGTTACTGGCCGCCTGGCGCACGCCCGCATCCAATGTGCTTACCAGGGGGCGCAAAACAGTTATCAGAAACACCGCCGTGGCCACCGACCCGAGGGTCAGCAGCGTGCGCAGTCGATGGCGGAACAGATTCCGTCTGGCCAGGCGCAGGGGAATCACGACTTGATTGTCTCCGTCACGGTTTCCATGACGCCCTTGTCCAGGTGCAACACGCGGCCGGCGTGTTCCGCCGCGCGACCGTCGTGGGTCACCACCAAGATCGTCTTCTCCAACTCCCGGTTCAGCCGTTCCATGAGTTCCATCACGCTCTCGGCGCTGGCCCGGTCCAAGTCGCCGGTGGGCTCATCAGCCAGGAGAACCGCCGGATCGCTGACGATCGCCCGGGCAATAGCCACGCGTTGTTCCTGGCCACCTGAAAGCTGGGCCGGGCGATGACTCGCCCGATCCGCCAGGCCCACAAGTTCCAGGGCGTACTCCGCATGTTCGCGACGCTGTTTGCGTGAGAGGGGCGCCAGAACGAGGGGCAATTCCACATTCTCCAGGGCCGAGAGCACCGGGATCAGGTTGAAGCCCTGGAATACGAAGCCGACGCTGCGCGAACGCCAACGCGCCAGGGCGGACTCCGTGAGCCCGGATAACTCCTGGCCCGCCACCGCAATGCGCCCGGCATCGATGCGGTCGAGGCCACCCACAAGGTTAAGCAGAGTTGATTTGCCCGAGCCGGAAGGCCCCATGAGGGCCAAGAACTCGCCCGAGGCGACCTCGAGATCCAAGCCAGCGAGGACGCGCAGGCTTTCGCCTCCGCGGTGGTAGGTCTTGCTCACACCTTCGAGTCGTACAGCTGCTTCGGTCATTTGATCACGCCTGGTTACGAATAATGGGTTTTTGGTTTCTGATCACGGCACCCGATCTACTGCGCCTGGATGACACGTTCTCCGTCCGCCAAGCCCGCCGCCGGGGCCAGGACAACCGTTTCACCTTCTTCTAATCCTGCTTCAATCGCTGCCCGCCCGCCGCTCTCGCGCGCCACGACCACCCTGCGCCAGCGCACCCTGTCGCCCTCCAAGGAAAACACTCCGCGCTGGCCAGCGCGGCGTGTCAACGCCTCCGCGGGCACCAGCACCAAACCCTGGCCAGGGGAAGTTTCCGTGGGCTGGTCTGCGGTGTTGAAGACCACGCGCACGCCCATGTCCGGACGCAGGCGTTCATCCAACTGATCGAAAAGGACACGCCCCTCCACCGTGCCCTTGATGCGATCCGCCGTGGGCCAAATACGGCTGACGCTCCCCTTGTAGGGCTGCCCCGGCCAGGCGTCCAGATAGATGGTGGCCGACGCCCCCTGGGTCACGCGTTCCAGACTCGTCTCCGGCACATCCGCCTGCACTTCCAGCGACGCGAAATCCACCATGGTTACAACAGACCCACGAGCGTTGCTGCCGCCGGTGGAGTTGGGCGATACCACTTCCCCGACCTCCGCATCCTTCAGCACCACAACGCCGGTGAAGGGTGCCCGCAGGTATGTTTTTTCCAAGGTGGCGAGGGCCAGATCACGCGTGGCCCGGGCCGCCTCCACCTGGGCCAGGGCCTGGTCATGGGCTGCCGCGGCAGCCTCGGCCTCGGCTTCGATGACAGCCAGGCGGGATTGGGCAGCCCGCGCCTCGTCCCGCGCCGAATCCAAGGCGCTCTGGTTTTCGAAACCGCTCTCCACCAACTCCCCCACGCGCTCCAGGTCGGCCCGCGTCCGCTGCACATGGCTGGCGGCCTCGGCCACCGCCGCCTGGGATGCGCCCTGGCTTATCTCGGCCCGGCGCGCCGCCAGGTGCGAGGCGGATAGATCCGCCTCGGCCCGCCGCGAGGCCGCTTCATGTTCGCGCCAGTAAAGACGGGCCACCACATCCCCGGCGGACACCAGGGAACCTTCTTCCACATTGAGTTCGACAATGCGCCCGGGGGCGTCGGCGGAGAGCGCCGCCCGCGTGCGCGCCACGATGTAACCGTTGGCGGCGGCACCGGAGAGGGCGCCAGCGGCGGCGGGGTCGCGACGCACGGCCTTGGCAACTTCCACCGTCGGCAGGCGCAGTTGATCGGCAATGTCCAAGAGACGCGGGCCAAAGAGCCACAAACCGATCCCCAAAAAGGGCAGGCCCAATATCAAGCCCCAGGGCCTGGGACGGCGCGCGTTGTCGACCACCGGGGCGGGAGCCCCGCGTTTGATGCGCAACTTGTCGAGATCCATGGAGCGCCTGGGCCTAGGAGTCCTAGCGACCGCCCTTGAAGAGCGGGATCATGGTGTGCTCAAGCTTGCGGTAGAGTTCAGCCGTGGCGCGCACATCCCGCAGGCAGTACTCGCCGATGTCATCGATGCGGCCCTCGCGATAGGCGCGCCCCACCTGGCTGCCATCGATGGAACCCTTGGGACTCTCCACATCGAAGCGGCGGCACCAGTAGTCGAGGGAGTAGTTGCTGCGGCTCGCCCCGTGAAAGGAGAAGATCTCCATCAGATCACAGTGTTCGGAGATGTCGAAGCGATAGGGCAGGAGGTTGCGCGAAGGCACCACACCGAGTTGGGCGGAACGAATGGTCATGATCGGACCGTCGTAACCGCGCCCGTTGTAACTCACCAAGCGCGAGCGCCTGCTGCCTGCGGAGATCTCCCAGAACTTCTCCAGGATCTCGCGCTCACTGCCGCGGTAGATCTTGGAACCAGGGACCGCACCCCAGTCATGGGTTTCGCCGTCGCCCTCGCCTTCGAGCAGCATCAGGCCCCGGTCTTCCTCCACCAACCACAGACCGATGGCGATGATCTTGCCGAGGCCGGGGAAGAGCGCCATGCGCTCCGGCAGAGCCTCGCGCGCTGCCTCGTCGCGCTCGCGGTTCAGCAGATAGCCGCGGGTGATCTCATCAACTTCCTCCCAGGGAGAGCCGGCCACCTCGATGTCGAAGGTGATCGTACTCACGGGAGACGGGGGCCGGGGGGCGAGTAGCACATGGCGCGCAGTCTACCCGCTTCCGGCCTGGCTTCCCACGCAAGGCCAGGAAGCAGCCCCCGGGAAGTAACCGATAAGCGCCTCGCCAGAGGCGGCGCTGGCGTTGGCTCCTAGGCTGCTTCTCGACCCGGTAGGGTGCTCCCGCCGCGGCGGGCCGCGAAGAGAAGGGCTGCCACAATCCAGGCCAGGCCCGAGAGGGCCGCCTGGCCGCCGCCCGGGCCGCTGTCGGGAATCACGGCGCCGCAGCCACCGCCGCCTCCACCGCCGCCCGTCGAGCCTTGGAACAAAAAGCCGCCGGCCATTACCGCGGCCTGGCCCGTGATGGCGTCAACAACCGCAACAGCCGCGAGGCCTGCTCCGTGGCTCGGGGTGGTGACCTCCAGGGTGCGTTCATCGATGACCGTGATGGAGGCCGCCGGCGTGCCCCCGGAGCCGGTGGTGGGGTCCACGCCGAAGAAGACCTGGGCATCCGCTGGCAAATCGAAGCCGAGCAACTCAATCACATCTCCGCCCTGGGACGAACCCTGGGCCGGAGTCACCTGGGCCAGCTGCGGATCGGGTTGGGCTGCGTAGACAAAAGCATTGGTGGCCACGGCCCCACCGGGGTTTTCAACTTCCAAGAGATAGGGCCCGCCCGGGGCTCCACCGTTGGTGGTGAAGACAAGGGTGGCTTCATCCACGACTGAGACGCTGCCCTGAAGCTGGCCGTCGATGCGCACCACGGCTCCGCTGGCGAAGTTGCTGCCCCGCAGGGTCACCGCCGTGCCCCCGGTGGACTCGCCGCCAGAGGGGAAGACGCTGGTAACCGCCGGCAGCGCGGCGGAGGTGAAAATGTTGACCGCCCGCCCCTCCACACCGCTGGCATCGATCACGACCACATCCCAGGTGCCGGCGGCGGTGGCCGCGGTGGTCAACATGATCGTGCTATCGTCCAGCACCGTGCAGCCGCCAGCGCCCATGGGAGCGCCGTCCACATAGAGTTGATCGCCGATAACGACGCGAGCTCCGGCGCGAAAGCCGCTGCCGTTGATCGAAAGAACCGTGCCGCCGCCGCTGTCGCCGCTGGTGGGGCTGATGCCCGAGACGCCTGGATCCGGCGGTGTGATTTCTAGGCCCGCCACCAAGGTGGAGCGTCCCCCGCCGGGTTTGGTCACGGTCAGGTCCACATGGCCGGGGGCTGAACCGCTGGGCGCGGATATCTCGAAGGTCACGCGAGAGGTCATCCAGCTGGTGACGGAGACACCCAAAGTCGGGTCGCTGGCGGTCAAGGTGGCGTCGGAACTGAGGCCGCTGCCGCGCACCATGAGAGATGTGGTGGCGCCGGCGATGACGCGCAGGGGATAGCGGTCGGAAGTGCGCCCGAGGGAGAGCATCACATCCCCGTTGACCGCCAGTGTGCCGAGATTCAGGGCCTGGCCGCTGGAAATGGTATGGCTGCCGAACTCCGTGGTGGCGAAGTCCGTCGCCACCGTATGGCCACTACCAAGGTTGGCAACGGTGACCGGGTTGTCGAGGGGCGTGGCGTAGATGTTGTAAGTGCCCGCATCCAAGCCGCTGATGCGGAAGGCTCCCGCGCCATTCGCCAGGTCCGCTCCCGCGGTGCGTCCGGCGCTGTCCACGGCCACCACATGGGCGCCGGCCACGGAAGCGCCGCCGCTGTGCTCGATGCTGCCGCTCAGGCTGGCAAAGGTCCCCGATGGATAGGCATCGCGCAATCCGTGACCATCGTCTTGCGCCAGACTGCGGTGCAGGATGACGGTGGGATCGACATAGGGGTACATGGTGGCACCGGCCCAACCGGTGTGATCCAAGCCCAGCAAGTGGCCGAGTTCATGGGCGCCCACATCCTCCACATCAAAGGCCCCAGCCTGCCCAGATGTTGTGAAGCTGAAGCCCTGGCCATTGAACAGGATGTCCGCGTCGGCGATGGTCCCGCTGGAATAGAACCAGACCGGCGTGATGGCCACGGTGCCTGACCCCTGGGGGAAGTAGTCGGAGTCGTTCGACTCGTCGAAGAGAATCAGGTGAATGTCATCGCTGGCCCAGTCCGTGCGCGCCATTTGAGACGAGTTGGTATTCTCGTTCAGGTTGGCCGCCGACCCGCTGACCTCGTTCCAGGAGCGGATCGCCGAGCGCAGGGCTGGCAGGTGCTCGCCAGCGGTCAGATTGTCCGAGCCGGTGGATTGGATGACAACGCTGATGTTGCCCGGACTAGACCAGCGCAAGGGGTTGCCGTTTGTGGGATGGATAAGGCGCACATGAGCCAGGACGGCGGCGGCGGAGGCCAACAGGACTGCTCCGCCGGCCAATAAGCGACGGCCCCCCAGGCCAAGGGTCCGAGGCTGGCGCCCCCGCCAGCGGGCCGGGCCCGCCTTACCGGCGGACTTCACCGCCCTCTCCCCAATGCCGCCACGCGCTTGCGGTTGGCGGCGGCCTCGATGCGCCCCATGGTCTCGGCGTAGTCCAGGATGGACCGGGAGTCTGCTGACTGAACACGCCCGCTGCTCTGATCGACGAGCTGCAAGCTCCCCTGTTCGCGCACCAAAGTACGCGTGCCGTCCAGGCCGTGGTGCAGGGTGAAGCGTCCCTGGGCCAGGCCCACGGGCACCCGGAGCTCGCCCCGGCCGGCCTCGGTGAGCATCAGGACCAGTTCCTCGCCCGCTGCCAGGCGCGGCATGCCCGCCAGCATCAGGCCGCTCCCGTCCGGTAGCACCCCCCCGGGCAGGCGCAGGACACGGGTCCCTTCGTGCTGGCCCCAGAGGGTGCGGTCGACGGTCATGAGGTAGTCCGTCTCCAGGCGGCCGCTCGCCCCCATGACCGGCGTGGCGGAGAGCACGCGGCCCTCCAGAACGAGGTCTGAACGCTCCACGAGTTCCTCGATGTCGAGGCGCAGGGCGGTGCCGGCCCGCGGGCCCGACGCCGGGCCGAGCAGGCCCATGAAGAGCACGGTGGCAGCGGCCGCGGCCAGGGCGATGGTGAAGGTGCGGAGGAGGCTCACGGTGGGCTGGTGCGGCGGCGGGAAGAAGCCGCTCGGGATGGGGGTCCAGGCATGACTAGACCTAGTAATGCGCATTAATGACCTCCGCCTCATCGGCGGCTGGAAGGCCCGTTCTTGAGCTCAGCGGCGGGATGTCGCTATTTCTATTTGAGCTTCCTTGGCCTCCCCGAGGGCCCGCCAAAGGGCCTGCCCGGCCGCGCTTTGGCCATGGACGGGTCAAAAAACGATGCGCCTATCGCATTACCGCCACAAAACCCCCTTATTAGGCCCTAGAACCCGCCTGTGGCCCGATTCCGGGCTAGTATTCAGGCGAGTACCAAACCCATGAACCCCTCTCGATTACTTCGGAATATGTGCCTGCGCCACGGTGTGCCCCCGGCGGAGGTGCGCTCCCTGATCCCTGTTATCCAAAAGGCCCTGGATGCCCCGGCCTGGGTGCGGGACCGGATTCTGACCATCGTCGAGAGCAACCTGGCCGAACGCTCCTCCGGCCAGGCGGACGAGGAGGCCCTGGCTATGGACCTGGACCGTGAACTGCTCTACGCCGTGGCCGCCATGCTCCACGGTTGGGAGCCAGGCGACGGACTCGAAGACATCTACGGCGATCTGGAGGACCCTCCGGCGGCCTAGCGGGAGCTGCCCGCCCTGGGCAGGCCCCCATCATCCGCCGGCGGCCCGAGCTGCCGGCGGCTCAACCACCGCGCCCGGCCGACGCGGTTTCAATCTCGGCTAGCGCTCTTCGAGGCGTTCGTGAAGCTCACGCAGGCGGTGATGCAGCTCCTCGATGCGTTCCTCCAAATCGCGCGTGTTGTGCTCCATGCTCCCATGGAATTCCTCCATGCGTTGCTCGACCATTTCATGCAGTCGGCCCATCCGTTCGCGGACACGCTCCATGAACTCCCGAGCGTGCTGCTCGATTTCCGCGCCCACATCGTCCCCATGTCCATCGCCCTCGCCGCCGCCATCATGACCACGATGCGCATCACGGTCGCGACCGCCATCCTGCCCGCGCCGGCCATCGCGCTGGCCCTCGCCACCATGCTCGCCGTGGCCATCGTGTTCGCGACCGCCATCGTGCTCGCGCCGGCCAGCAGGCCCGCCACGACCCTCATGCCCATGGCCTTCACCGTGACCGCCATGCCAGCCGTCACCGGGTCCAGCGCTTTCCCAGCCCAGGCCGATGCCACCATGGCCCCCGGGCACCATCAACCAGGCGCCAGCGGGACCGGCACCATCATCTACACCATGACGCGACCCGTGACGCGATCCATGACCCGAATCGTGACCCGACCCGTGATGCGAACCATGCTGTGAATCCTGGCCAGGCTCTCCGTGACACTTTGCATCCGAGCCGCCGTGGCCCTTTGCATCATGGCCGCCGTGGCCCTTTGCCCCATGGCCGCCGTGGCCCTTTGCGCCGTGGCCGCCGTGGCCCTTTGCGCCGTGGCCGCCGTGAAGGTCAGGCCCGCCCTCGCCATGGCAATCTTCCTTGGAGCCACGGGGACAATCGGCGCCGGAACCATCTTTGCAATGACTGCCGGGGCCGCCCTGGCCCAAGGGACAGCCATCAAAGCTGGGGCCTCCCATTCCGTGTCCGCCGGGTACAAATACTCCGCCAAATGACTCACCGGGCCCCATCTTGAACATGGGCCAGCCAGAGGGATGCCTGCCCTGCTTGGAATCAGGCCCAGAACCGTGCCCCTCGCCCTCTTGGCGGTTGACCCGCCATCTATCGCCGCGCCCCTGCCCCGCTTCCCGGGGTTCGCCGCCGAAGCGCATGACGCGCTTTTCAACATGTCGCTCGCCGCCGTCATCCTGCACCTCGACATGGATCTCCATCTGGCCGTTGATGCCATCGAGGTCGATGCCCAGGTCCCGCAGACCGTGCAGTTGCTTCAACTTGCCCAGACCCTCTCCGCCCTTCAGCTGCTTGAGCCACTGCAGGCCCTCAAGCCCTCCGAGATCAATGCCAAAGCTCTCCTCGTCATCACCCACTCCGAGGACATGCACTTCGATCTCCATCTCGCCGTCCTCGCCATCGGCGGCGTTGAGTTGGACCTTCATCTGCCGGGGGGCGCCTGCGTCCTCTTCCCCATCGTGATCTAGGGCTTCAAAGAACATGTTGGGCCCAATTCCGCGCGCGCTAGGCCCCGAGCCCTGCCGCTCCACCTCTTCCACCTCGCCCAGCTCATCCCGGGCCACGAGCTCGATCAACGTGTCCTTCATCCAACCGTCGCCGCGTTCGACGCGCACACGCACTTCGCTGCCGGCCTCGCGCTCACTCACAAAGCCTATCAGTTCCTCGATGCTCTGGACCTTCTTCTTGCCCACGCGCCGAATGACATCCCCGGCCTTCAGGCCCGCACGGGCGGCCCCGCTGTTGCCGTAGACGCCCTCGATCAAAACGCCGTCCTCGGCCTCGCCGATCATCAGGCCCAGGTAACCGTGGTCAGAGTCAGCCTCATCTTCCTCGGCGTAGCCAATCTGGCTCAGGATGGCCGGCATCTCACCGCCGGACTCCCGGAAGAGAGCCTCTAGGTCAGCGTCTTTCAGATCATCGCTGTCGAGCACCAGGGTGCGAACCCGGCGCTTGCCGTCCTGGCCCTGGCTGGTGAGCCCGAAGCTGAGCTGGCCCGCCGGAGCGTTCTGACCGGCTTGGCCAGGCGCTACCGCAATACTGGCGAGCGCGGAGGACACCACAAGCTCAGGGGCCGCGGCCTGTTGCTGGCCTGCCTCGCAGCAAGGGTCCTGTGCAAAGGGAGAGAGGGAGAGAATGAGTGTGGCGCTGAACATGGGCTAGCCTCCTGGCTGGGTTTGGGGTGTCGGGCTCCTACGCGCCCGTACGGGGCGCGTTGGATTCGACTGCCCATATGTTAGCGAGCAGCGGGTGGGTGGGGCTGATTCCCTCCCGTGCACCCTGTACAAGTGCCATAACAATGAGTCCCAACCGCGCTCCGGCGGCGGCCCCCACCGGCGGCCCCATCCCCCGGGGGCATGAACCTACCGGCCCGGGCGGTCTAGACTCGCCCGGGTGCCCTACTGAATGGCCGCCGGCCAGCGTTCCGGGTTGTAGAGCCAGTCCATGACGGCCTGGATCTGCTGCCCATTGTCCGAGTCCTGGTATTGCTCCTGGTACTGGGGCGGGTCCGAAATGAAGTTGTCCGGCATGGAGGTCCCGGGATAGACCAGGGCCGGGCTCCAGAGCCAGTCCAGAACCCAACCTTCCCGCAGGCGTTCGCGGGTGCGTTCAAGATTAGGCGCCCAGGAGAGGGGCGCATCGAGCTGGTCCGGGCCCTGGCTGCCGTGGAAGTGGCACTGGAAGCAGTTGACGCCGTCGACGGCCACCGCATGTCCGATGCTCTGGAAAGGCGTGCGGGCACCGCGCAGACTCGGGGCGCGGCGCTCCACGACCTCATAGGAATCCGAGACCGCCCCGGTCATGGTGAAGCCCTGACTCGCGCCCCAGGCTTCTAGCTTTTTGAAGTTGGCGGCGGTCTCCGGCTTGGCACCGGCTTCGATGGCCGCCACAACCCGCCGCGAGAGCCGCGCGCCCGCGGCCACCTCATCCAGGTCCAACCCTTGACCGCCGGAGCTGCGGGTCCTCATGGCCGGCCAGGAGCGTTCGCCGGATGCGTCCAGGCCAAGGGCCAAGCGCATGGTACGGGCGTAGCGCGAGGGCCACTCTTCACGGGCTTTGTAGGCGAAGTAATCCGCCACAGCCTCGGCTTCCCCCGGGGCCCAGTTGAAAGCTGGCATGCGCACGCGGATTTGCTGGCGCAGAGCATCGGGGTCGCGCAGGAAGCCGTAGAACCAAGCCTTCTGCAGCTTCTGGCCTTCACCCAGCAGAACCGGCGGCGCGAATGTCCAGCGAACCTTGTCCAATGGCTCCTCGCCGTAGTAACGGAACTGGCCGTCCACATCCTGCACGGCGCCTTCGCCCTCGGGATCGGCGGTGACGCTGTACCAGGCATCGTCCTCGTCCTGCGCATCGCTGTCGAAGAGTTCCACGCCATTGAAATAGTAGTCGTTCACCAAGCGCACGAAGTCGCCTCCCCGCGGGGGGGTGACGCTGATGATGCTGTCAAGATCGGGGAAGAATGCCTGGCCAGGAGCGCCGATTTCAGGTGTCGGCTCCAGCAAGCGGAAGACAGGATTTCCGAGTTCCTCTTCCATCCAGTCTTCCCAGGATGCGATCTGCTCACGCAGGGAAGCAAGGCCGTCCATAGTTGGCGGCAGGACCTCATCCGGGAAGGGCATCACCTCGCAACTCACATCCAGCTGGTCGCCCGCGGCATTGGTGAAGGCCAGACGGCCCGCATCGATGACATGGCAGCCCTCGCAGTTTTTCTGCCGGACGACGCGCATGCCAAAGTCCATGGCTGCCTGGGGGGCGGCGGGTTTCATCTCCGCCCGCTGCACCTCGTCATTCACCAAACCACCCACGAAGGTGACCAAGCCCTCGATCTGTTCGTCGCTGAAGTTGAACCTGGGCATGCGCGCCTTCTCACGCGGGTTCTTGACCTTGCCGTGGTCGAAGCCGCGCGGGGCTGCTAGCTTGCGGGCCAGCCACCCCTCCCGGTAATGGTGATCCAAGGCCGGCCGGCCCGGCAGGCTCTCGCGATAGGACATGGCAAAATCCAGTAGGTCCACGGTCTTGGAGGCCCAGTTTGTGAGCTCCGTGCCGATGGGCATCATGCTTTCCATACCTTTGATCTCATGGCACGAGAAGCATCCTTGATGGCGCACCAGGGCGGCGCCGACTTCCTTGGTCAGGTAGGCCGTGTCATTCCAGGGATGCTCCGGCACCTCTCCAGCCAAGCGCCGTTCGACTTCCGTCCGCCCACTCTTGCCCAGGTACCAGCGGGCCAACTCAGCCAGCGTTTCGCGCTCCACTGGACTCTGGAATTCATTCCAGCCCTCGGGCACATCCGTGAAGTAGCCGTCCGGGTCATCCGCCATATAGGCCACCACATCGGCGATGTCCTGGTCAGGCAGGCGCAGATTTGGCATACGTGTCTCTGCCCACCAAGCCGCGGGATCCTTGATCCATGCGAAAAGCCACTCGGGATTGGTCTTGGCCATAACGCCTCGCAGGTTTGGTCCCACATCGTTATTGCGCCCGTGAACCAGCGCCAGGTCCGCAACCTGCGGTTCCTCGTCGCCGAAGGGCGCCATGTTGTGACAGGCCAGGCAACCCGATAGCCGGAAGACCTCGCGCCCGCGCTCCGCATCTCCGGTCATGGGGATCGCCGGTAACTCCTGCTTGGGAGCGGCGCTGCGCAGGAAAGCGGCAACGGCCCCCACCATGGTTTCGTTCCACTCCTGGCCGAGGATGTCACGGCCCTCGCCGTAGCGGGAGACCGTCACCACTTCATCGGGAGCGTAATTCTCCAAGTGAAAGAACTGGGGCATCCAAGTGCTGGGCCGGAAGCTCTCGGGATCGCTGATCCAGGCGTCGAGGAAACCGGGACGCACCTTGGTTTGGATGTTCAGCAGGGACGGTCCGGGCTTGCGCGCGGTTGGAAACCACTCGACCCTGTGGCAGGCGTAGCAGCCATAGCGCTCGAAAGTGCGGTATCCGGCGGTAACCGTCGGCGCATCGTCCGCGATCAGCTCCATGGAAGTAGTGTGGCACTGGACGCAAGCGGCTTCGGTGTTTTCGCTGGTCAACATCGGGTAGTCCCAATGGTGCTGCTTGTGCCAATGGTGCTCCTCTGACCACTCGGCCCGCTCAGCTTCGTCATCCGGTCGGTGATCAGAGCGCACGAAATCCACAGCTTCGCCGGACCCCCGGTGGCAGATGGTGCAGCCCACGTCCTTGTAGGGATGGGGAGACGCGGCCGTCATATACAGGTCCAACCGCGGGTGCGTCGCGAGGGGCTGGGCTTCACCCTCAAAACCCGCCCGGTCATAGCCCATGTGGCAGGTGACACACATATCGATGCGCGTCTTCTTGGTGAAGTTGAGTTCGAAGGTCAGGTTGTCAAGCACCACCTTGCGCACCTTCAGATTGGGCTCGACAAAATCCAGCCCCGGCATGTCGCGCACCATGTTGGCCACCTGGCCAGCCCCATCACTGGGCGCCAGCTGCTCCAGCTTGCTGGCGAGTTGGCGTAGGTCTTTCGTGCCAGACGACAGGGCCGTCTCCGCTGCGCTCACCTCGCTGCGCAGTTGCTCGAGACGGGCCTGAGCTTCCAGGTACTCCGCCTGGGCAGCCGCACTGACCTTGGCCAGGTCAAACATCTCCTTCTCATCGGAGCGCAGCTCACGGCGCTCGCTGCCGTCGTCGGCGCTGCCCGCATTGATCTGCTCTAGCAGCTCTTCCTCGGTCACATAGCGTTCCCAACCAAAAAACGCCTTGGCGGTCTTGGCCTCCTGTTCCTTGGTATAGGCGATCTCCTTCAAGCCGTGAACTTCCGTCTCAAGCACGGCAAGCTCGGTGGAACTGGCGGCGAGTTGCTCGCGGGCCGCCGCCAGGGAAGCTTCCAAGTTGTTCTTTGCGCTCAGGAAGTCCTCGGTTTCCAGGCCCGCCAGGGCTTGCTCGGTCTTGGCGATATCCAAGGCCCGGAACTCCCGCTGATAGGGTTTCCAGGCGCGGTCCCAGTCATCGATGACCATCCAAACCGAGGTCACCAGGAACAAGATGCTGGACACCAGAAACCAGGAGTTCAGCTTGGGGATTGAGTAATGCGTGTCGCCGCGGTCAGCCATGATTCGGGGGGGAAGGAATCGTTCGGTCGCTCGGTTAGAAGGTCCGTCAGACGTTGAAGAAGTACTCCGGGATGCCGACGATGTACTTCAGGTTCAGCGTCCAGCGCATGACCATCTTGATCGGCACCAGGACGAACCACAGGAAGAGGTGCATCATCACGTTGTAGCGCTCGGGCCCCATTTCGGTGGCGATCTTGCGGAACAGCGTCTTGCCCAGGATTGGGGGCAGTATCACAAAGTAGGCGAAGAGGCTCGCCAGACCCGGTGCCTCCCGTAGCCAGATGTTCTCCGGCCGCGGTTGATCGAGCAGGTAGATCCAGAAGTACTCCGACAGATTCACATTGACCATCGGCTCGAGTTTGTGTGGATCCCAATACTCGAAGGGGCCAAAGAAGGACCAGTTTGGTCCGCGCAGGAAGGTGCCCATGATGATCAGCGAACACCACAACAGCAGGAAGCCCACCAGGAAGAAGTTGATGGCGAAGGGGCGCTCCTCATAAGTGTAGTAGCCATTGCCCTTGGGATTTTTGTCCAGATAAGGAATGGCGCACAACCCGACGATGATGAAGCTCGGCAGCAATACGCCCGCGATCCAGGGATCGAAGTAGACGAGCAGTTCCTGCAGGCCCAGGAAGTACCAGGGCGCCTTGGAGGGGTTCGGCGTCCGCGCCTGGGAGGCGGGTTCCTCGATGGGAGCTTCGATCTCGATACTCCAGGCGATCAGAAAGACCGTAAAGAGCACCATGCAGATCAGTTCGATGTAGACCAGATCCGGCCAGACATGGACCTTCTGCTTGGCGTATTGCCCCTCCAGGGTCGGCTCCCCGCGCTTGATCCGCTCGTCGTTCAGCACCGCCCGGCGCAAGAAAAGCCAGGTGAAGAACAACAGTGAGCCGATCATCATGATGATCGGGATGTTGTCAGGCTTGGTGACGATCCGGTTGAAGTTGGGGTCGTCCCAGGAAACCAGGAAGAACGCCACGATCAGCACACAGGTAATGGCGAACACCACTGGGTGGCTGGCCCACTTGCGGAAGCGGACCACCAACAGGAGCAGCAGCGCTGTCCCAATGGAATAACGCGTCGGCTCCGACAACCAGTCAGCCAGGTCCTTGATGGAATCGATCATGGGCTAGAGCTACAGGGGGCCTGAGATGCCGCCGTCCTTACGCACACGCCAGAAATGAACCGCCATCAGCACGGCGGCGAATAATGGAAAGCCGACGCAATGCAGCACATAGAAGCGCAGCAGTGCGCCCTCGCCCACAAAGCGTCCCGCCAGGAGGGCGAAGCGGATGTCGTCCCCGGCGTGGATGAAGTCCAGGCCACCGAAGCTGACCAGGGCCGCCCCCGGCCCTTCGTGACCGATGAAGGGCGTGGCACGGGCCATGTTGGTGCCCACGGTAATGGCCCAGACGGCCAGTTGGTCCCAGGGCAAGAGGTAGCCGGTGAAGGACAACAGAAGCGTAATCACTAGCAGGATCACGCCGATGTTCCAGTTGAACTCGCGGGGCGGTTTATAGGAACCGGTCAGGAAGACGCGGTACATGTGCAACCAGACGGTGATCACCATCAAGTGCGCCGCCCAACGGTGCATTTCGCGCATGACACCCAGGGGCACATGTTCTCGCAGGGCGAAGATGTCCTGATAGGCCAGCTCCGCCGTCGGCCGGTAGTAGAACATGACGAGCAAGCCCGTGATGGTCTCCACCAGGAACAGGAAGAAGGTCAAGCCACCCATACACCAGGTGTAGGAGAGGTTGATACCGCTGCGGCGCACCTTCACCGGGTGCAGATGCAGGAAGAAGTTCGACAGGACTGCCAGGGTCCGGTTGCGTGGTGTATCCGGGTAACCGTGGCGGAAGATCGAACGCCAGATCTGGCTGGCGCGGATGTAGGCGAACAGTTTTTCCATGGGGCTCGGGGAGGCTCGGGGGGGAGAGGCTCGGGGCGGCGCGGAGCGCGGTCTAGGTCAGCTTGGGTGTGGCCATCAGGCCGTGTAGGGCAGGAAGGCACCCTCCCAGGTCCACTGCCCCTTCTCTTCTTGGAACTTGGTGTTCTTGTCGATCAGCAGTTGGCCATCCT
>NYXZ01000097.1 GCA_002686595.1 Planctomycetota bacterium
CCTGCCCTGGCGGGATGTGCTGCTGGTGGGGGAGGCGGAGTTGGCGGGGGCCTTTCAAAACGATTGGCGCGGAGCCAGCGTGCATTTCGTGCCGGATGATCTTGGGGAACTGCAAGATGGAAGCCTGGGTGCGGCCGGCAGGCAACTGACCGCGCGCCTGGCTGCTGACGGCGGCCTGACCGTGGAACGGGGAGAGATCCTGGAACTGGGGGAAACCGTTAGCTGGCGGCCGGGCTTGCCCCGGGCCCTGGCCGGGGTCAGCCCGCCGCGCCTCTTGGGCGCCCTCTTGGCGCTCCTCCTGGGGGCTTTTTTGACGGCCATGCGCTGGTGGTGGTTGCTGGCGGCCAGCGGCTGTCCGGCCCGCGCCGGTCCCGTACTGCGCCTCTCGTTCCTGGGCTTGTTCTTCAATATGGCCCTGCCCGGGTTGACCGGGGGCGATGTGGCCCGAGCGGCCCTGGCCACGCGCGAGCATCCCGAGCGTCGGGCGGAGGCTCTGGTTTCGGTGGTGGTGGATCGCCTCCTGGGCCTGGTGACGCTTGTGCTGCTGGCGGCCCTGGTCTCCCTTTTTCTGCAGGGCGCGGCCGGTGAACAGTTGGCCCCCCTGCGCTCTCCGATAATTGGCGGAGCCCTGCTGCTCCTCGGTCTCACCTGGCTCGTCCTGCGGCCGGGGTTGCGGCGTCTCCTGGGCCTGGACCGCTGGCTCGGGCGTTTGCCCCAGGGACGCCGACTGCTGAAGCTCGACCGGGCGCTCTCCCGGGTGGGCAGCAGGCACGGTGTGTTGGCGGGGGCCCTGGTCCTCTCCCTGCTCAACCATCTCTGCACGGCCACGGCTATTTACGGTCTGCTCGGCTCCCTGGGGGGCCCCGGCGTGCCCGTGCCGAGCTGGACGGAGGTCCTGGGCATCATGGCCGTGGCCAACACCATCTCCGCCCTGCCCCTGGCCCCGGCTGGCTGGGGAGTGGGAGAGGCCGCCTTCGGGACGCTTTTCAGCCTGTTGGGTTTTAATCCGACCTTGGGCGTGGCCCTCTCCGTGCTCTATCGCCTGTCGGCCACGGCCCTCAGCCTGGGGGCGGGATTGGTGCTTTTGGCGCCTGCTGGACGCCGGGATCGGCAGGCCTGGCTGCGGGAAGCCCAGGCGGCGGGAAACTCTGACGAGGCCGCCGGAGCGCGGGCGGGCGCGGACGCTGGCGGCGAGGCAGAGGCCGCGCGCCGGGCCGCCGACTGACCCGCCGCTTGACCCGCCGCTTGTTTCGCCGATTGACATGGCGATTGACCGGGCGATTGAACCGCCGGTGATTGACCAATACTCCCCTGGGGGGTTCAATCGGTGAGCTGTTCCCGGCCTCCCCGGCCCTCCCGGAGGCCGCGCCCCGACCTCCTCCACCCCTGCGGCGGATTCCATCCCCGGCACCCAAGCCCAAGCAACATGAGCCTCCTCGTTATTGGAACCCTGGCCTACGACTCCGTGGAAACCGTCCACGACCGGCGCGAGGGTGCCCTGGGGGGCTCGGCGGTCTATTTCGCCGTCGCCTCCAGCCTGCTGGCGGAGACGGCCCTGGTGGGTGTGGTGGGCCGGGATTTCGCCGACGGGGACCTGGATGGCCTGCGCTCCCGCGGCATCGACTGCGCCGGGGTTGAAATCGCCGACGGACTGACCTTTCGTTGGGGCGGCCGCTACGAGGCGGATTGGAACACGCGCCACACGACCTTCACGGACCTCAATGTCTTCGAGACCTTCGATCCCAAGGTGCCCGAGGCCAGCCAGAGCGCTCCCTTTGTCTTCCTGGCCAATGCCCACCCTTCTATCCAATTAAAAGGGCTGTTGCAGGTTGAGGGCCCGACCTTCTCCGTGGCGGACACCATGAACCTGTGGATCGACATCGCCCGGGACGAGTTGTGCGAGCTGCTCAAGCATGTGGACGGCATCGTGATGAACGACGAGGAGGCGCGCCTTTTGACCGGCGAGGAGAACCTGATTCGCGCCGCTCAGCAGGTCCTGGGCATGGGGCCGCGTTATGTGTTGCTCAAAAAGGGCGAGCACGGGGCCTTTCTGATGGGCGCGGATGTGCACTTTTCCCTACCCGCCTATCCGGTGACCGATGTGGTCGACCCCACGGGCGCCGGGGATTCCTTTGCCGGCGGCTTCATGGGACACCTGGCGGCCAGCGGGGACGCCTCTCCAGCCACCCTGCGGCGGGCCATGCTCTACGGCACCGTGGCGGCTTCCTATTGCGTCCAGGGCTTCAGCATCGAGGATTTGGGCGGGCGCAACTCCCAGGATTTGGAAGAGCGGGTCAATGACCTGCTCTCCATCGTGACGGTCTGAGGCGGGGCCGCGGCGCTGTCCCTGTCCCGAGGGCCCGGGCTGGGCGTGGCCGGCTGGTTTGTCCGGAAATATGTGCGACCCCGGAGGGGGCGAAGAGGTCTTCTGTTTCCTTCCCTGGGCCCTCGCCGATGGCTATCCTCGCGGGACGCGCCTCGGGCGCATTCCCAATACCCCTAGAACAACACCCAAGACGATGCCTCAGACACGCGCCAAGACGCCGAAGAAAACCGCTTCCGCCCCCAAGACAGACAACAAGGACAAGGCCCTGTCCGCCGCCATGGGCGAGATCGAGAAGGCCTATGGCAAGGGCTCCATCATGCGCCTGGGGGCTGGCAACGACCTCCTGCGCGAGATTCAGTGCATTCGAACCGGCTCCCTGCAGTTGGACATCGCCCTGGGTGGCAAGGGACTGCCCAAGGGACGCGTGGTGGAGATCTACGGGCCGGAGAGTTCCGGCAAGACGACGCTGACCTTGCATGTGGTGGCCGAGGCTCAGAAGGCCGGCGGAATCTGTGCCTTCGTGGATGCGGAACACGCCCTCGACCCGAGCTACGCCCGCAAGCTCGGCGTCAATCTGGATGACCTGCTGGTCAGCCAACCGGACACCGGCGAACAGGCCCTGGAGATCGTGGAGACCCTGGTGCGCTCCAACGCTGTGAATGTGGTTGTGGTGGACTCCGTGGCGGCCCTTGTGCCCCGGGCGGAGATCGAGGGCGAGATGGGCGACAGCTTCGTCGGCTTGCACGCGCGTCTCATGAGCCAGGCCCTGCGCAAGCTGACCGGCGCCATCGCCAAGTCCGATTGCATCGTGATCTTCATCAACCAGATCCGCGAGAAGATCGGTGTCATGTTCGGCAGCCCCGAGACCACCACCGGCGGCCGGGCGTTGAAGTTCTACTCCAGCGTGCGCTTGGACATTCGGCGTATCGGTCAGTTGAAGGACGGCGACATTGTGGTCGGCAACCGCACCAAGGTTACGGTGGTTAAGAACAAGGTGGCGCCGCCTTTCCGCAAGGTGGAGTTCGACATCATCTACGCCCAGGGCATCAGCTTTGAGGGCGAGTTGATCGAGATGGGCCAAGTGGCCGGATTGGTGATCAAATCAGGTACCTGGTACTCCATGAAGCACGAGACCGAGGGCGAGTTGCGTCTGGGACAGGGCCTGGAACGCTCCCGTCGTTTCCTGGCTGACAACCCCGACTTGGCGACTGATCTCGAAGCGCGCATTCGGGCGACTTTGGCTCCGGAGCCGGAGCCGGAAGCGACGAACGAGGCGCAGCCGGCGACCGACGGCGACAAGTAAGGTCCAGCTGGGCTCGACGCGGGCAGCATCCGTGTCGGGCCCTGCTTGACTTCAGGTAGCTGCCAGCAAAGCCATGGGTGAACTAGACGAAATAGAAAAGGGCGAGCACGCCGAAGTTCTGGAACAGGGACCGGCGGCGGATGAGGTGCGCCGCCAGTTCATCGATTACTTCGTGGCGCGCGAGCACCGGGAAGTTCCTTCGGGGCCGGTCTTCCCCCAAGACGATCCCACCCTGCTGTTCACCAACGCGGGGATGAATCAGTTCAAGGATGTCTTCCTCGGGACCGGTACGCGGGAGTACAAGCGCGCCGCGGACACCCAAAAGTGCATCCGAGTTTCTGGCAAGCACAATGATCTGGAAGAGGTGGGTGTGGACACCTATCACCACACCTTCTTTGAGATGCTGGGCAACTGGTCCTTCGGCGACTACTTCAAGCGCGACGCCATCCTCTGGGCCTGGGAACTGCTGACCGAGGTCTATGGCTTGGACCCGAAGCGGCTCTGGATCACGGTCTTCTCTGGAGATGAGCAAGACGGGTTGGGGGCGGATGAAGAGGCGCGCCGCATTTGGGTTGAAGAGGCTGGCGTGCCCGCTGAACGCGTCCTCGATTTCGACCGGCGCGACAACTTCTGGGAGATGGGGGACACGGGACCCTGCGGGCCCTGTTCAGAAATTCACTACGACCGCGGTGGCCCCGGGGATGACCCGGCTGACGGAGCAAAGCTCGACATCGGCGTCAATGCGGGGAATGAACGCTTCATCGAGATCTGGAATCTGGTCTTCATGGAGTTCAACCGCTTGGATGACGGCAGCCTGGCTTCCCTGCCCGCGCCCTGCGTGGATACGGGCATGGGCTTCGAACGCCTCTTGGCGATCCTGCAGGGCAAGAGCTCCAACTACGACACTGACCTGTTTACGCCGATCTTCTCTGCTTTGGCGGGGATTGCCGGGCGGGAGTACGGGGCTGGTGCGGGACCGGAGGATGTGGCCTTCCGCGTCATCGCCGATCATGTGCGGGCCTGTTGTGTGGCATTTGCCGACGGCGCGCTGCCATCGAACGAAGGGCGTGGCTATGTCCTGCGCCGTTTGATCAGGCGGGCCGCGCGTTTTGGTCGCCAGGCCTTGGGCCTGACGGAGCCTTTTCTGTATCGTCTGGCCCCGGCCGTGGCGGAGGTTTTGGGCGGGGCCTTCCCGGAGATTGGGGAGCGCCTGAAGCATCTGGAACTGCTACTGAAATCGGAGGAAGAGTCGTTCCGCAAAACCTTGGACCGGGGGCTGGTGCTCTTCTCCGATTTGGCGCAGCGCGTGGAGGGGGCTGGGGAGACGGCCATCAGCGGTGGCGCGGCCTTTGAGCTCTACGCCACGTTTGGCTTCCCCCGGGATTTGGTGGAACTCATGGCCCGCGAGCGTGGCCTGACGGTGGAGCAGACCGGCTGGGAGGCGGCGGAAGAGGAGCACCGGGCGGCCAGTCGCAGCGCCGGTTCGTTCAAGCAGCTTCTCTCGGCGGAACAGATGTCGAACCTGGAACCCACGCTGGCCCTTTACCACGGGTCTGGGGAAACGGACGGGCCTTGCCTGGTACAGGCGATCTTCCCGGGAGAGGGCGCCGACGATCCAGACCGTTTGGTACTGAGTGCTTCCCCCTTCTATCCAGAAGGCGGTGGACAGGTGGGGGACGTGGGCGCGATCGAAGGGGACGGATTCTCATTCGCCGTGTCTGGCACGCGGCGCTTGGGCGAGATCATTGTGCACCTGGGGCGTGCCACGGGGGAATCGGGCGCAGTAGTGGCCGGGGCCGAGGTGCGCGCCGAGGTTGACCGCGACGCCCGCGCGGCAACTGAACGCAATCACACGGCCACGCACCTCATGCACCGTGCCCTGCGGGAGATCCTCGGAGAACATGTCACTCAACAGGGCTCCCATGTGGGACCGGAGCGCCTGCGTTTTGACCTGTCCCATCCCCAAGGAGTCAGCGCCGAGGAGCTTGAGGCCATCGAGTCCCTGGTGAATGAACGCATCATGGCGGCGGGCGACGGGGGGCGAGTCAGCACCACGGTTGAAACGCCGGACGAGGCGCGGGCGCGGGGCGTCATGGCCCTCTTCGGTGAGAAATACGGTGAGAAGGCGCGGGTCGTGGATGTGGGGGGCTGGTCACTCGAACTGTGCGGCGGCACCCATGTGGAACGGGCCGGGGACATCGGTCCCTTCGTGCTGCTCGGCGAGCGCGCCGTGCAGGCCGGGGTGCGGCGGCTGGAGGCGCTCACCGGGCCGGCGGCCCTGGCCCACCTGCAGTGCGAACGGCGCCTGTTGCGGGAGGCGGCCCGCAGTTTGAAAACGGCGCCGGAAGGCCTCGGCGAACGCATCGCCCAGCTGCAAAAGCAGCTCAAGGAAGCCAAGAAAAACAAGGCCCAGAGTTCCGGCAGCGATGTGGCGGGGGCCTTCGAGGCGGTCAAGGCCGGACTGGCCGGGGACTGCCCGCGGGTCGGCGTCTTCGATTTGCCGGACCTGGACGGCAAGGCCCTGCGCGATCTCGGAGATCGCGTGGCAGGCCTGGGTGGAGATCTGGCCGTGGGTATCTTTGGACGGGACGGGGACAAGGTGCCGTACATAATTCTATGCCTGGGACAGGCCGGCGTGGCGGCCGGTGAGCTGGCCAAGGAACTCTCACCGATCCTGGGCGGCGGCGGCGGTGGGCGGCCGGACAAGGCCCAGGGCCAGGGCCTGCGGGCCGCGGCGGTACCCGAGGCGCTGGAGCGCTTGCGGGGCTTGCTAGGCTGACGGGCCTCCGGGCTCGAGGCCGAGGAGCCCGTTGAGAAACTCCCTACTACAGCGGTGTAATCGACGCCGATGCGGCGTCAGGCTCGCCGCCGCTGGCTGCGCCTCGCGCTGGGACTTTTGCAACGGACGCCTAGACCACTCAGCCCAGGCTTTTTTGGGGTTGGACCTTGTTGCCACGGGCCCGCAACAAGCAGCCTGGGGGCGGTAATTCGTTGATTTTCGGGGCCAGCGGGCAAGCCCTGGGCCGGCAGGGGCTTTGCTCTACTTTGTGCCGTTGACAGCCCCCTCGGAGCGGGCTAGCCTGTTTGGCCTTGAATCGGAAAGGCTGTGGCCTTCCGGCGCGAGCATCCTGTTCAGGACCTGCGGGTCCACCCCGCAAAGACCCGGGACGCAGTCCCCCGGGACACAGTCCCCCCTTTCGCCATGGCACATCCCAAGCGTCGAATATCCAAGCACAGAAAGCGCGTCCGTCGCTCCCACCTGGCCCTGGACGCCCCCCAGACCAACCACTGCGCCCGCTGCGGCAGTATCGTGCGCACCCATCGCGTTTGCGATAACTGTGGCTTCTACGGTTTTGAACGCGGCGGACAGCAAGGGACCGAGGTCCTGCCCAAGGACGAGTTCTAGGGCTTACGCCCCCTCGTCGGTTTTCCCTAGCCCGTTTTCCTGCCCGCCAGGGTATCAGCGCGCCCATGCCCGCCAGCCGTATCGCCCTCGATGTGATGGGGGGCGACCACGCTCCCCAAGCTCTTTTACAGGGAGCGGTGCGGGCCTGCGAGGCGGGCTTCACCGCCGAGCGTCTCGTGTTGGTGGGGGATCAGGAGCTGATCGCCGCGGGTCTGGCTGAACTCGGGGGCAACCCGGGCTGCGCCGTGCAACACGCCTCCGAGGTGATTTGTATGGAGGAGAAGCCGGCGGTGGCCCTGCGCGCCAAGCGTGACTCATCCGTGTCAGTGGCCACGGGTTTGGTGAAGGCCGGCTCCGCCGGGGCGTTGGTCAGCATGGGCAACACCGGCGCCGCCGTGGGCTCGGCCACCCTGGGCCTGGGCCTCTTGCCCGGCGTGCGGCGCCCGGGCATCGCCGTCACCATGGAGCTGACCGACCACCCCGTGACGCTTTTGGACATGGGGGCGAATGTGGTCCCCAAGCCGGAGCACTTGCTGCAGTACGGAATCATGGGGGCCGTCTATTCCCGGGATTGCCTCGGGCTGGAGAGTCCCCGCGTGGGACTGCTCAATATCGGAGAGGAATCTTCCAAGGGTACGGATCTCAGCCGCGGGGCCTTTGGCCTCTTGGAGTCCAGCCCGACGCTGGATTTCGTAGGCAACCTGGAAGCGGGTGACCTTTTTTGCGACCGGGCCGAAGTCGTGGTCACCGATGGCTTCACGGGCAATGTGGTCCTCAAGCTGTTGGAAGGTCTGTCGGGATTCCTCTTGGGTAAAGTGGCCGAGCAGATTGACGCCCACTTGGAGGAAGATGGGGAGCGCTGGACCGGTGAAGTGCTTTCCGCCGTGCGTCACAGCGTGGACTATTCGGAATACGGAGGCGCCCTGCTCCTCGGCGTCAACGGCGTGTGCGTCATCGGCCACGGGCGTTCCGATGCCAAGGCCGTGGCTAACGCCCTGACCCTTGCTGCCCGGGCCCTGGACGCGGATGTCAATGGCGACATTGTTCGTGGCCTGAATTCCGGCGTTACAGCCACGCCAGACGATGGAGTCCCGCGGGACTAATGCCCCCGCTGGCGGGTATAATCCCGCCCGTTGGGCACACCCAACAGGGCACGCCAGCAGCTGTCCAAGCCAACCACCTCCTATCCCTCAGCCCGCCCCCAGAACATGACCTCCCGCGTGCGCGTCGGTATCGCCGGCATCGGCTCCCATGTCCCTGAGAAGATCCTCTCCAACCGGGATCTGGAACAACTCGTCGACACCACCGACGAGTGGATTGTAAAGCGCACTGGGATCCGGGAACGGCGTGTGGTCAGCCCCGGCGAAAACTGCTCGGACCTGGCCACCGCGGCGGCGCAGAAGGCCCTGGCGGCCGCCGGCATCGCCGCCACCGAACTCGACATGATAATTGTCGGTACTGTTACCGCCGACCATGTCTTTCCCGGCGTGGCGCCCCAGGTGCAAGTCAACATCGGCGCGCCCCAGGCCAGCGCCTTCGACGTTTCAGCCGCCTGTTCAGGTTTCCTGGCGGTGCTGAATTGCGGCGAAGCCTTCATCGCCAGCGGCGCGGCTAGGCGCGTGTTGGTGATCGGCGCGGAGGCCCTGACGCGCATGGTCAACTACGAGGACCGCGGTTCCTGCATCCTGTTCGGCGACGCGGCCGGGGCAGCCGTCTTGACGCCCTTCGAACACTGCGACCAGGGTGAGATCCTGCGCCGCAGCCTGGGGGCCGACGGCACGGGACACTCCATGATCTGGATGGAGAGTGGCGGCACCAAGCAGCCGCATCACATGGAGGGTTACGACAGCTCGCGCAACTTCATCGCCATGCAGGGGCGTGAAGTCTATCGTTTCGCCGTCCAGAAAATGGCTGAGTTGATCGAGACCAGCCTGGAGGGCACGGACCCGGAGGAGTTCGGCCTGGTCATTCCCCACCAGGTCAACCAACGCATCATTGACGGGGCCCTGGAGCGCGTGGGCCTGGCCCCGGAGAAGGTGGTGGTGAACATCGAACGCTACGGCAACACCTCCGCCGCCAGCGTGCCCTTGGCCTGGGATGAAGCCCTGCGCGACGGGCGCGTGGAGCGCGGCAAGCTGTTGGTCTTGGTGGCCTTTGGCGCCGGCTTGACCTGGGGTTCGGCCCTGGTGCGCTGGTAGGTCCGCGCCCCTTTGTTTTCGCTGATGACCGCAAACAAACGACGATACCCATGAACGAAGCCATTCTCTTTCCCGGCCAGGGCGCCCAGCGCGAAGGCATGGGGCGCGACTGGGCCCAAGCCCACCGTGTGGCCCGCGAGACCTTTGCCGAGGCCGACGAGCTATTGGGTTTCTCACTGACCGAGGCCTGTTGGGAGAGCGGCGAGACCGTCAACCGCACGGACATCGCCCAACCCGGCATCCTGACCACCAGCGTGGCCATCGTGCGCGTATTGATAGAGCAGGGTTTGGACCGCGCGGCGACCCCCTGGACCGCGGGGCTCAGCCTGGGCGAATACACAGCCCTTTGGTATGCGGGCTGTCTGGAGTTCGGCGATGCCTTGCGCCTGGTGCGCTTGCGGGGCGAGGCCATGCAGGCTGCCGGTGAAGCATGTCCCAGCACCATGGTCAGCCTGATGGGGGCCACGCTGGAACAGGCCCAGGCCCTGGCTTCCGCCGGTTCTTCCACCGGCATCAGCCAGGTCGCCAACATCAACGCCCCGGGTCAGATCATCCTCTCCGGGGAAGTGGCCGCCATGGACTCGGTGGAGGCCTTGGCCAAGGAACACGGCGTGCGCCGCACGCGACGCTTGGTGGTGGCCGGAGGCTTCCACTCGGAGTGCATGCGCCCGGCCGCCGACAGCCTGGCGGCGGCTCTGGAACAGGTGGAAATCCGCCCGCCGCGCTGCACCTTTGTTTCGAATGTGACCGCCGCCGCCGAGGATGATCCGGAGCGCATTCGCCGCCTGTTGGCCCAGCAGGTGTGCTCGCCCGTATTGTGGGAGGACTCCATGCGCTTGGCCCTCGCCGCTGGCCAGCAGACATTCCTGGAACCGGGCCCCGGCACGATCTTGGCCGGCATCCTGCGCAAGATCGACGCCGCTGCCACAGTGCGCTCCGCCGCGCGCCCCTCGGATCTGGAACTGGCCACCTAGAAGCCAGTTGGCAGCCGCCCCCTCGTTCGCCCCCGCCATCGCTTGTTAGAATCCGCCCCGTGACTACGCCCCCCGCAGACAACTCCCAGGCCCAGGCAGCGAGCGCTCCCCACGTCGGGAAGGTCGCCCTGGTGACCGGCGCTTCCCGGGGCATCGGGCGCGCCATCGCCAGCGCCCTGGCAGCCGGGGGAGCCAAGGTGGCCTGCGTGGCCACCAGCGCCGACAACGCGGCGCAAACCGCCGCCGCCTGCGCCGAGTTGACTGACGGCGCCCGGGCCTATGGAGTCGATGTGGCCGCCACTTCGGATGTGGCTGAGTTGGTGGCCCAGGTACGCGAGGAGCTGGGAGGCCTGGACATCCTCGTGAACAACGCCGGAATCACCCGCGACCAACTCCTGTTGCGCATGGGAGAAGAGGACTTCGACCGCGTCCTGGCCGTCAACCTCAAGGGCACCTGGAATTTCTGCAAGGCCGCTTGCCGCCCCTTGATGAAGGCCCGCGGCCGCATCGTGAACATCACCTCCGTGGTCGGCTTGACCGGCAATGCGGGCCAGGCCAACTACGCCGCCAGCAAGGCCGGCGTCGTGGGTCTGACAAAATCACTGGCCAAGGAGTTCGCCGGCCGCGCCCTGTGCGTCAATGCCGTGGCGCCGGGCTTCATCGAAACGGACATGACCGCCGCCATCGATGAACAGGCCGCCGCGGAGCTCAAGGCCTCCATTCCCCTCAAGCGCATGGGCACCCCGGAGGAGATCGCCGCCACGGTGGACTTCCTTGTGGGCCCCGCCGGAGCATACATTACGGGTCAAGTATTGGTCGTCGACGGAGGGCTCTCCCTCGGCTAGACCGGCCCACCTTCCATTTCTACCCCCACCCCTAACCTCTTGGAGCAATCCACTGTGACCAACCCCACTATTGAAGAACGCGTAATCAAGATCGTCTGTGATCAGATGGGCGCTACCCCCGACAAAGTCACCCGGGAGACTTCCTTCATCCAGGACCTAGGGGCTGACTCCCTCGACACGGTCGAACTGGTCATGTCCTTCGAGGACGAGTTTGAAGTCTCTATTCCCGACGAGGACGCGGAGACCATCCAGACCGTCGGCACGGCCATCGACTACATCTCCTCCAAGGGCTGAGGCCCGCCCGCTGCACCGCGGTCCCGCTGCACCATTTGGTTGCACCGGAGCCGCCCGCGGAAAGAAAAAACCATGCGTCGCGTCGTGATCACCGGGCTGGGGACCATCAATCCCCTGGGGCCCAACCTAGAGACCTCCTTCCCGCGCTGGATGGCCGGGGAGAGCGGCGTCGGGCCCGTGACCCGCTTCGACGTTTCGGATCAGGCGACCAAATTCGCCGCCTGTGTGGATTGGGATCCGCAGGAGCACTTCCGCGGCCCGGATCTGCGCAAGCTCGACCCCTTTACCATGTGGGCCCTGGTGGCCTCGGACGAGGCCCTGAGGGACGCCGGTTTGGAGGACCTCGCCAGCGAGGACGAAGAGGCACGCCAACGCTACGGCTCGATTCTCGGCACGGGCATCGGCGGCATCACAGGTATCCTGGAGCAGCACATCGCCTTGCAAGAGCGCGGCCCCCGGCGCGTCAGCCCGCACTTCATCCCGCGCATCATGGCCAACGCCATCAGCGGTCAGGTGGCCATCCGCCACGGTCTGATGGGCACCGCCTTCACGACCTCCAGCGCCTGTGCCTCCGCCGGCCACGCCATGGGCCTGGCCTGGCGTGCGATTCAATGGGGCGATTGCGACCTGGTGGTGACCGGCGGTTCGGAATCCGCCACGGTGAATATCTCCATGGCGGGCTTTTCCTCCGCCAAGGCCCTCTCCACGCGCAACGATGATCCCCAGGGGGCCAGCCGCCCCTTTGACGCCGAGCGCGACGGCTTCGTGATGGGGGAGGGCTGCGGCCTGTTGGTTTTCGAGGAGTACGAGCGCGCCAAGGCCCGCGGAGCCCGCATCTACGCTGAGGTCAAGGGCTACGGTTCCACCGACGACGCCCACCACATCACGGCCCCGCGCGAGGATGGCCAGGGACCGGCCCGGGCCTTCGCCGAGGCCCTGCGCCACGCGCGCCTGGCGCCGGATGAGGTGGACTACATCAACGCCCACGGCACGAGCACCAAGTTCAACGACGCCATCGAGACCCGGGCCCTGCACCTGGCCTTCGGGGACCACGCCCGCAAGCTGGCGGTCTCGTCCACAAAATCCATGGTGGGGCACCTGTTGGGGGCCTCTGCGGCGCTGGAATTGATCGCCACGGCCCTGGCGGTCTACCACGATCAGGTTCACCCGACGCGCAACTACCATACGCCGGACCCGGACTGCGACCTGGATTACGTGCCCGGTGACGCCCGGGAGATGCCCGTGCGCAACGCCCTCTCCAACTCCCTGGGATTCGGCGGACACAATGTGTCCATCTGCCTCGGAAAGCCGCTCTAGGCGACCCTTTCCGGGCAAGCCTCGGGTATCATGAACCTACGGGCCAGCGGCCCGTAACGGTGACGCCGAGCCCTAGGCGAGAGCCATGCCCGGCGCGTGAACAACAACTTTTCCCCTGAGGCCCCATGGGCCGGAGACAAGCAGTGCACAGGAAGTTCGAGAAACTCCTTCACGAGTACAAACTCGAGGTGTTCCACGCCGATCACGACAAGCAGAGTTGCGACGAGATCGCAGCGGAATGCATGCAGGTGACGGACGAGGTCCTCAAACAGAAATACCGCTATCATTTCCATCAGTTGCCCGACGCCAACCGCGCAGAGATCATCAACATGATCAGCAACTACACCCGTGAAGCCCTGTTGCCGCCGGTGGTCGAGAAGATCGTCGAACGCCAGCTTCACATGGAAAAACGCATGGATGCCCTGGTGCACCTGACCACGGCCATCCTGGAAACCCTCTCAGAGCCCAGCGCAGAGAAGACTGTCAGCAGCTAGGGGACAGGCCCCGGGATGCCGGCGGCCGCGGAGCGGAAGGCGGCGGGCGGGAGCCCGCACAGAACCGGAGTATTCTCTGGGGGATGGCGCAAGGGTTCTAGGCCAGGACTGGCGGCCCAGGGTGGCCCGGCGCTCCTCGTCCAGGCAAACTAGGCCAATCGCCATGAAAGACCGCTACAAAACGCAACTCGGCCGCTTTGCCGCCGCTGGCCAGGACCATGTCCTGGGATTCTGGAACCAGTTGGATGATGCCCAGCGTGCCCGGCTCCTGGACCAGTTGGAGGCCGTGCCGCTGGAGTTGGTGGCGGAGCTCGGCTCCCAGTTGAAAGACGGGGCAGCTCACGCAGCGGCGCCGGAGTTGGCGCCGCCGGATATCTTCCCCATCGCGCGCAGCAGCCAGCAAGAGGCCCAGGCCCGCCAGGCCCGGGAGCGCGGCCTCGAGCTGCTGGCGGCGGGGCGCGTGGGCTATGTGCTGGTGGCGGGAGGCCAGGGCTCGCGCCTGGGCCTGGACGGTCCCAAGGGCATGTTTCCCGTGGGGCCGATTTCCGGCCAGACCCTTTTCGAGATCCACGCGGCGCGCCTGGAGGCGGCCCGGGAGCGCTGGGGAGCTCCGGTCTCCTGGTATGTGATGACTTCCCCGGCCAATCACGCCGCCACGCAGGCCTACTTCGCCGAATGCGATCACTTTGGCCTGGGCGAGGAAAATATCTTCCTCTTCCAGCAGGCCATGCTGCCGGCCCTTGACCTCACCGGGCGGGTCCTCCTCGCGGACCCGGGGAACCTCTTTCTGGCGCCCAACGGCCACGGCGGGACCCTGGAGGCCATGGCCAGTTCTGGCGCCCTGGAACATGCGGCCGGGCGCGGCATCGAGGGCTTCTCCTATTTCCAGGTGGACAATCCCCTGGTGCGGCCGGCGGACCCGCTCTTCATCGGCCTGCATGCGGAAGCGGGGGCGGCCATGTCCACCAAGGTCATTCCCAAGCGCGACGCCGCGGAGAAGGTGGGCGTCATCGGACTGGTCGATGGGCGTTTTGGCTGCATCGAATACTCGGACCTGTCGCCGGAGCTGTTGGAAGCGCGTGACGAGGGTGGCGCTTTGCTCTACCGCGCCGGCAATACAGCGGTGCATGTCATCGACCTGGACTTCATTCGCTCCCTGACCGACGGCGGCCTCAGCCTGCCCTGGCATCAAGCCAAGAAACGCATTCCCACCGTGGACCGTGCGGGAGCTAGGGTGGAGGTCGACGGCGTAAAGTTCGAGACCTTCATCTTTGACGCCCTGGCCGCCAGCGAACGGAGCGTGACCCTAGAGGTGGACCGCGCCCTCGAGTTCAGTCCCGTGAAGAACGCGGAAGGGAGCGATTCGCCGGCCACCACCCGGGCTGATTTGTGCGGCCTCTTCGCCGGTTGGGCCCGCGAGTGTGGCTGTGTGCTGCCGGACGCGGATGGGGCCGGCAACCTGCCGATCGAGGTCGATCCGCGCCGGGCGGAGGATCTGGACGAGTTCCGCGCCCGTCTGTGCGAGGGCTTGGCGGAGAGTGGGGGCGAGGCCCCGGGGCACCTCTACCGGTGACCGGAGCGGCCCAGGGCGGCGCCCGGTCTGAGGCGACGGTGCCCGAGGCGGCGATGCCCGAGGCGACTGTGCCCGCGGTGGCTGCGGGCCTGGAAGCCCAGGGCGGCTGCGGAGCGGTGGCGGCTGGGGAAGGCTGCCGCTGGCGCAGAAAACAAACAGAGGGCGTGACGGCCTTGGTGCTCATGGGGGGGCGCAGCGCGGAGCGGGAGGTTTCACTGGCCACCGGGCGGGCGGTGGCCCGGGCCCTTGGGGAATCAGAATCCGGCGCGGGATGGGCAGCGGCCGCCGAGCTGGCTGGAGAGGCGAAGCCTGGTGATGGGCTGGCTATGGACGGGCAACCTGCGGGTACGCTGCCAATGGCGGCGCTGCCTGGGGATGCGCCGCCAATGGGCGCGCCGCCAAGGGGCGCGCCGCCAAGGGGCGCGCCGCCAAGGGGTGCGCCGCCAAGGGGTGCGGGACCTGGGGATGCGCTACCGGTGGATGTTCAGCCGGTGGAAGTGCGGCCGGATGGCCTTTGGTCTTGCGAACAGCGGGGTGTGGGCAGGCCGGCGGAAATCCTCGGGAGCTTCCCGGAGCGGACCATCGCATTCCTGGCCCTGCACGGGGCAGGTGGTGAGGACGGCGTAATCCAGGGCTTCCTGGAGAGCCTGGGCCGTCCCTATACCGGCTCAGGTGTTGAAAGCTCGGCCCTGTGCATGAACAAACAGTACACCAGACTATTGGCCCGGGAGCTGGGCTTGGCTGTGGCCCCCGGGAGAGTTCTGGCCGCGACGGCCTGGGGTGACGCCAGCGCCCTGGAGCGGGCTCGGTTGCTGGGCCAGCTCGGTGAACTGGGCGACAGTCTTTTCGTGAAGCCTCTGCGGGGCGGGTCTTCAGTAAATGCCAGCGGCGCGGCGCGGGAAACAGGCGCTGGTGGAGGTCCCGCGGAGGGAGCTGGGGCCGTTTCACAACAGTCCGCTACGCCGGGCCTTGGGGAGCGCCTGGAAATGGTCTTCGCCGGCGGCGACGACGCCCTGGTCGAGCGCACCGTAAGCGGCATCGAAGCGACCTGCGCGGTCCTGGAAACCGCCGCCGGTGGCGCCCGCTCCTTGCCTCCGGTGGAGATCAGGCCGACGGGTGGACGCTTTTTTGACTATCAGCAGAAGTACGCTGCGGACGGCGCCCTGGAGTTGTGTCCGCCGCAAAACCTGACACCACAGACCCAGCGAGCCCTGGCCGACGGAGCCCTGGCCTTGCACTTGGCGGCGGGCTGCCGCGGGGCGACGCGCACGGACTTCATCGTGCCGGTCTCGCCCGCAGGGCAGCAAGGTCAGCCAGTTTTGCTGGAGATCAACACCCTGCCGGGCATGACGGAACGCTCCATCCTGCCCCAAGCGGCGCGCGTGGCGGGTCTGTCGTTCCGCGAGTTGTGTTTGGAACTGTTGGCCCTGGCGCGGCCCCGGGAGTGGTCCCGGTGAGCGTCCCCATTCCCGTGGTGGTGATCGGTGCCGCCGGGCGCATCGGGTCCTTTGCCTGTGAGCAGATCGAGGCCTCCGAGGGCTTTAGCCTCGCTGGCGGCATTGAGATCGGAGAGGATCTGGCGCCGGCCCTCGCGACCTTCGGCCCGGACGGGGAGCGGGAAGCCAAGGTGGCCCTGGAAGTAACCGCCGCTGGTCTGGGCCTGGCCCACGGTCTGGCGATCCTCGCAGCCGGCCTCAGGCCGGTGATAGGCACCAGCGGCATGGATGCCGCCGCCGTCGAGAGCTTGGACCGGCGGGCCCTGGAGCTGGGTTTGGGGGGCATTGTCGTGCCGAATTTTTGCCTGGGGGCCTGGCTTTTGGAGCGCCTGGCCGTGAGTGCCGTGGCCCACTTTCCAGCGGTCGAAATCATCGAGGAACACCACCCTGACAAACTCGATGCGCCTTCGGGGACCGCGGCCCAGTTGGCCCGCCTGCTCACGGCCGCGGGTGCCCAGGGCGGCCGCCTGGACGCCGAGCCGGGCGTCGAGGCCGAGGCCGGCGTCGAAGGCGAAGGCGAAGGCGGAGCCAAAGGCCGCGTGCCCATTCACTCCCTGCGGTTGCCCGGACTGCACTCCAACCACACCCTGCGTTTTGGCGGGGCCGGGGAGACCCTGACCCTGCGCCACGAGACCCATGACCTCGCGGCCTTTATTCCGGGGCTCTTGGCTTCCCTGGGGTATGCCGCCGGAGCCGAGGGAGTGGCCCTCGGGTTGGGTGCTGCCTTTATCTGACGGTCTCGGGCCTTGGACAGAGCCTCTCTGTTGCTTACATTCTGGGCCAAGGCCAGGGTGGCGGAATTGGTAGACGCGACGGATTCAAAATCCGTTTCCCGCAAGGGAGTAGGGGTTCAAGTCCCCTCCTTGGTACCAACCTGCGAGGACCGTCGCGACGGCCTCCGGCAGAGGACTCCAAGAACACCGTGAGCCGATCAAATCCCCGAGGTGCAGTCGATGCCCTGCCGTCCCTCGCCGCCGGTTTGATGCCGGCCCTGTTGCATCGCTTGGCGAATACAACCCAGATTCTCACGGGCCTGAACTCCCTGGCGGCCCTGGGCCTGGGCCCGGAAATGTGGGTGGAGCGGGCTGATGATGTGGACGCGGCTTCGGAGCAGGCCCATGAGCTGGGCTATCTGTTGGCGGTGGTGGGCTCGGGGGCCGGAGCGGATCTCTTGGGTGAGCGCCGCGCTCCCCAGGGCCTGCGCTGGACCGTCGGCCTGCTGCGCGAGGGATTGCGGCGCCGCTCCTTGGATTTGGGGCCAGACCCGGCGCCTTGGCCGGAGTTGTGTCCCGCGGCGCCAGCTGGTTGGCGCCTGCCCTGGGCCGTGGCGGAGCTCATCTGGCTGGCCAGCGTCGACAGCGTCGCCAGCGTCGACGGCGCGGCCGGCAATGAACTGATTTGGTCCCTGGAAACCGGCGCTGATGGACACCTTTTGTGCGTCACGCCCCTGGCTCCAGCTGCTGCTTCGGTGCCCGATGATTCATGGCGGCGTTCCCTGGTGGAGCGCTTGCCCGGTGCGACTCTGGAGTGCCTCGCGCACTCCTGGCGACTTCACATTCCCTTTGACTGGTTGACAGTTCCGGCAGCGGCCGCAACTGGAGACGAAACGACGACAGGCGGTGTATAGATGAGCGGTTTTGGTTCATTCCTCGGCGATGGTTTTGGTTCTCAAGAGGAAGCGCCGCCGGAGGCCACCGGCCCCGCCGAGCGCGTGGCGCAGGTCCAGGAAATCCTGACGGAACTGCGCCCCATGTTCCAAGCCGATGGGGGCGACATCCTGCTGCTTTCCGTGGACGAAGAGGGCGTCGTGGTGGTGCGCATGCAGGGAGCCTGTGCCGGTTGTGGCGCCGGATCCATGACCCTCTACGGAGCGATTCTGCCGCGCCTGCAGGAACGCTTGGAGTGGGTTACCGAGTTGCGCCCAGGCTAGGAGCCCTTCGGCAAACTCCCTGCTACGGCTTGGCCGTCGACGTCGCCTATTCGGCATCAGGCTCGTCGCGCCGTGCTCGGTGGCGATACAGGGCCGCTTCCGACGGCTCGCCGTCCTTGCCTTGACGCCGCTGGCTGCGCCTCGCGACGGGACTTTTAGAACGGACTCCCAGGAGCCGTTACCAGGAAACGGTGTCCAGCACCTAGGCAGCTAGGGAGGCGGGCCGGGCTGGCACTCTCGGAGGAGTTCCAACCCGGCCCGCTAGCGGCTGGCTAGGGAAGCGGCGTGCTGCTTCCCCGTCAGTTGAGGACCGCTGACGAGGTGCCGAGCAATGACAGGTCTTGGTCCATGAGCACGGCCTGGAACTCCAGCGTGCCGGCGAAGGCTCCCAGGTCGTAGTAGGTGAAGACCGCCGTTCCGTTGCCATCGGTGGGCAGGGGAAAGGGTTGGCGGCGCACGGCGGCCAGGGGCACGGCAAAGTGCAGGGGGAATCCCAGGCCGATGTCGTAGGTGAACTCGTCGGCGTTGTAGTAGCTGACATTGCCCCAAGTGAGCAGCACGGCGGCGTCGGGCAGACAGCCATCAAAGGTGACCGTGATGGCCCCCGGAACCGAACCGGAGATGGTGGCCGTGGGACGCGCGGGGGTGATGGTCACGCGGTCGGTGGTGTAGACCGTGAAGTCATCCGAACGGTAGATCATGGTCACGCCGCCGGGCTGCCAGGCCTGGAATGTGCCGGCGCCGCCAGTGACCAGGAACTCCATGTTGCTCAGCCAATTGAGGCCGCTGGCCACTTCGGCCACCCGTGCGCCGAAGCGGTCGAGTTGGTGAATCTTGCCGGAGACGCCGTAGAGGTTCTCGGCCACGAAAAGGTTTTGCGAGGCCGGGTCCACGGCCAGGGCGGAGGCTCCATCAAAGCCCGCCGCCAAGAGCGTGGCGTTGGTCTCGTCCAGGGGAGCGCCGGAGGCCAGTTGGGCCGCGGTCCAGTAGATGATGTCAGTGGAGGCGGGCGGGGCCGGGTAGGCGGGGTCCTGGGTGCCGTAGTAGAGCTCCCCCAGGGCGTTTAGAGCCAGGGGGCCGGAGGGACCGGCGATTTGGGCCAAGGGCGTGACGGTGCCCGTCGCCACCTCCAAGCGCACGATGTCGTTGCCGCATCCCCAGCCGCAGATGGCCGCGCTGATCAAGGCGAAGTGGGGATCGGTGTCGAAGACCGCGTCGAAGTTGTAGGGCAGATTGGCGACGGTCGTGACGCCGGCGCCGGAGAGATCGACGCTGAACACATCACCGCTCTGGCTCTCGCCGATCAGGGCGTAGGTCTCGGAGGGGTCGATCTCCACGAAACTGGCCCAAACCGCCGCGGGCAGTGTGCCGAGGTTTTGGAGCAGGGTGCCGTCGGCGGCGAAGAGGTCAAAGGAAGCGCTGTCGAAGGTGACGATGCGTCCGTCGCTGAGTGTGGCGTAGGATGCGCCATAGGCAGGAGCGGGAGAGCTGGCCGTGATGGCGAAGCCCGGGGTGATGGTGTCGCTGGCCCAGGTGAGGCTGGCTGACAGGGAACAGACCGCCAGCGCGGCCAGGGAGAGGAGTGTCTTTTGCATGGGAGATCTCATTCGATATTTCGTCGAAGGGCCGGAGCCTGGAGTGGCTCAGGATCTCCCGGGCGGCGAAGCGCGGGGATTGCCCGGGCACGTCCACGCGGCCGGCAGTCTTGACGCGCACCGCGGATATCCTGACTCGCCGCGTTCAACTGTCCCCCTGGCCTTCCCGGCGCATCCCGAGGGAAGCGCCAGTGGCCCGCGGATCAGACTCCGCGGCGGCGTGGACATGTGCGGCTCACAGTGGCGGGACCGTGCAGGATTCTCACCTGCTTCCCCCCGATGGCGCTCTGGGTTGTGATGGGGCGCGTCTGCGTCCCGTTGGCCAAATGCTAGGCGTGGGTGCCAAGGGCGTCAAGAGCGCCAAGGACGCTAATGACGCCTAGAGCGCAAATGGCTCAAATGACGAAAATGGCAGCCACTACCGCCGGGCGTGCTAACGCACGCGGCCGGGGATGGGCTCCAGCCAGGGGCAGATGAGCTCCAGGCTGCCCTCGTCCAGGATCAGCTCGGCTCTGCGCGCCAGGACATCGAGCAGCTCCAGGCTATGGGTTTCTTCCAAGGTCTGGTGCGCCCAGGCGGGTGGGGCCAGTTGGCACAGGATGAGCAGTAGGACGCCGTGCAGCACAAGGCCCGTGGCCAGGCCCACCAGGGAGCCGAGTAGGCGGTCCAAAAAACGCAGGTGCAGCACCTCCAGGCTCTTGGTACCAAGGCTCACCAAGAGGCCGGCTAGCACCAGGGTCACCAGGAATAGAACCACCCAGGCGACGGTGGTGAGGCTGCGCTCTGAGAGGTCCGGGAGCAGTTCCCCCAGGCGCGGGGCGAGGAGGGGAGCGGCGGCCCGGGGCACCAGCACCGCCGCCACCAGGCCGGCGGTGCGCATCACCTGACGCCAGAGGCCGGACCAGAAGCCGCCGATGGCCAGCAGGATCAGCAGACCGCATCCCAGGGTGTCGATCCATGCCAGGCCGGTGGGGGCGGGGTCCATGGGGTGATTCTAAGGATAGATAGCTGGGCCGTGCCACATCCCAGCGTGGCCAGGTCATACAATGGCTCGCGCCAAAAGCCCCTGAAGATAGCGGGCGACCCCCTACCTGCTGTAAATGGAAGGCAGCACAGGGCTCGACGCCGCGTCCCGTGTCCATTTTTCGGCCCTTGTTGTCGGCCATATTCTACAGCTGCGCTCCCCAGCCCTCAGTTTTCCAGCCCAACCCCCAAGAACCAGTAGCTTGAACACACAGACCAACGCAATGGAGATCGCCGCCGCCATCGGGCGCCTGCAGGCCGAGGCCCTGGAGGCCGCGGGCTTGGCGGCGGAGTATGGGGAGAGCCTGAGGGAGTACTTCCCCCAGCTCGCGCCCGGGGCTGACGGTTCGGCGCCGGACGCCGCGGCCCAGGCCCGCCATCTGGAGTGGTTCTTGCTCGAACGCATCAGCCCGATGCTGGGTGGCGTGCCGGTTCAGGAACTTGTTTGGGAGGAGGAGCCGGATTTGGTGGAGGTGCTGCGCTCATCCATGGTGGGGGTCTTTGAACTCACGGGCCAGGCAGGTGCCGCCAGTTGGTTGCGCGACCTGGCGGGCTTTGGCGAGTTCCCAGTGGCAGGCCTGGGGCAGACCGTGGGCCTGGCCTCCGGCGATCTCCTGGTGGGGCGCCTCTTCCCCCTCGGTGACGGCGGCTATCACCTCTCCCCAACCGCCGGCCACTATCGGGACGACGAGCTGCGCACGGCCCTGCGCCGGGACTTGGAACGGGCCCGGGAACGGACCCCTTCCCAGGTGTTGCGCTTGTCGCAGGTTGAGTTGGAGCAGCTCTTTTGGAGTTCCACCGAGCAGCAGCCAGAGGGTGGGGCGCGCGCCGCGGCCCAGGAGTGTCTGCTGGCCGGTGGCCTGGCGGAGGAGGCCGCCGAGGAGATCTTGGACCGCTTGCAGGAGGAGCCTTTCCGTCTAGCCGAGCCCTTGGCCTCCGCTGGGGATGTGGTGGGGGAGATTCTGGACGAGCTGGCATTTGATTCGGACATGGATCTGGATCAGGTGCGGCACCTTTTGTTGGCGGCCTGGCGGGAGTCTGCCCTACCTGTCGCAGGCGATCAGGAGTCCGCCGGCACTTCGCGGCCAGGGTCTGGGGCAGACCAGGAGGGAGGCGCTGGCTCCCGAGTTGATTGCGGTGATAGCCCCGCGAAACACGGTCTTGGGACCGGCGCGGATAACAATCACGGGACCGCGCACCGGGCGGTGGCGGATCTGCGGGCGGGCCTGGAGGCCGGCGGTGATCCGGATCAGCTCTATCGTGAGTTGGAGGAAAGCCTGGGGCTGGATGCCGGAGAGGAACCGCTGGAGGGGAATGTGGCGGCACCTGATTTCCCCGGCGTCGTGGGGGCCCTGGTTGAGGAGTTCATTTGGGATGTGGGGCGCAACGCTGAAAGTGCCGCGCCGGCGGAGGGGGCTGGTGCGGCGTCCGCGGACTATCAGTGTCTGCGTATGTTGGGGCGCTTCGGTGGCGACATCGGCGTGTTGGACAACCTGACCGCCGGGGATCTCTTGCGTTTTTGCGCCCTCTGGGTGCCGGAACACGATGAGGTGCGCAACGCCGATGAGGGACGCCAACTGATCTCTGCCTTGGGCCGCTTTTGCCGTTGGTGCGAGGAGGAACACGGGCTCGGCTTGCGCGCTGATTTCAGTGGAGAACTACGGGAGTTGGGGGCGGCCTTGCCGCGCATCGCCGAAGCCAACCGGCGACGCACGCGTGAGGAAGAGGAAGAGCGCGGGGAGTTGTTCGAGGTCTTGCAGGCCGTCGCCGGCACCCTGCGCTTGCGCCGCCTTGATTCGGGTGAGAAGGCCTCCAGGGAAGAAACCCCCAGCAACGCCGGTCAGGAAGATTGCTCCGGCGTCGTGTCCCCGGAATTAGAAGAATGGCTGTCGACCGGTGACTTCGTACGGGGACGAGTTCTGTCCGATGGACGCCTCGCCGTCTACTGCAGTTACCCGCCCCAGGCCGGGGCCCTGCTCATTGGCTAGCCTCCGGCCGGGCCGCCGGGGAGTTGGATTTCCGTGATCAGTTCACTGAAGTCCTCCACCGTGTCCGGCGCGATCAGATAGGTTTCCCGCGCGGGGCCGTTCAGCACCCAGCCCATGCGGGCCAGGTGGGCCATGAGCGGCGGGTAGGCCCGGGCCACCTCGGGGTAGGGGCCGCCCACATAGGCGTAGATGACCGTGGTACTCGGCAGCAGGGCATAGGCCAGGGGCGGGCGCGGCTGCTGGGGCGCGGCCACCGGCAGGCAGGCCCGGGAGCGCAACTGTTCCACCGGAACCACTGCTGGATTGTCGTAGTAAAGGCCGAAGGGCGGGCCACTGGGCGCGAGGCCTTGGGCCAGGGCCTCGCGGTGCAGCACGGGCAGCAGGGCGCCGGTTTCGTGGTAGGAGCCCGTGTGCTCCAGGTAGACATAGGGTTGGGCCAGGCGCTGTTTCCAGGAACTCTCCAGGCTCTCGAAGGGGGCATGGGCCACGGGCAGGTCGCGCACCGGGACGAAAGTCGGGCCGCGGACCTCGAGCGGAGGCGCTTTATCGGGAGAGGCACAGGCGGCCAGCAGGCACAGGAGGAGAGCGCTGGTTTTGGACATGCAGCCATGGTGGGGGAGACGGGCCTCTGAAACCAGCTTCAATCCGCTGGGCAGGGGCCAGCCCGCCAGGGCCGTCCCTGGGGCGCTGGCCCCGTCAGAATGCCGGAGCTCACCGGCGCGCCCTAATCCCAGTGGTAAGTCACCCGCAGGCGTCCACCACTCCAGTACTGCATGCCGAAGGCGTACCAGTTGTCCTGGCTGGTCATCAGGAACTGGCTGCGGCCATGCACCCGGAGAGCTACTTGGGGCGCGGTCCAGGGAGCCAGGGCGATCCGGGTTTGGAGGGCCTGGCGGCCATCGGCGTGGGACAGGCGCGTGAAGAGCGGCGAAGTGTGTCCACCGCTACCGTCCCAGTCCATCACGCCGTCTCCGGGGCCGGACTGAATCTGGTAATCGCCGTAGGAGGTGGAATGGGAGATGATTGACCGGGAATCGTCAGCCGGATCGGCGACATGCAGGGCGGAATTGACCCGGCCCCAGGTGACAGCGTGGCCGCCGTTGGCCGAGAGGTTCTCGTACATGTAGCGGGTGGAGGTCCAGTGGGTGAGTTCCAGGCTGACCCCGGTCAGCACGCCAAGTCGGGCGTCATGGCCAGGTGCGTACAAGACGTCCTGCCAGGCCTGCTCGTGGTCGGGCCCGGAGGGCGAGGTGGCCAGGGCGTGGTGAAGCGGAAGGGAAACCACATGGGTGGTCTCCCCCCCGAGGGCATGGCCTGCCAGGAGGCCCAGGGGAATCAATCCCCAGAGGCCTTTTCTCACACCCTGTGCCAGCTGTTGCAGTGTTGCCAAAAGCGCCGCCTTGCGCGGTGCGTTCCCGATGATCTCCATGTGTTTTCCTCCGTGTCCCAGTTATGACCGCCGACGGCGATCTAGCCCCTGAGCCGCTGGGGGGCGGCCAGGCGGTCGCAGGTGTGGACCCCCACTGGGCTGCGGCGGAAGATCACGAGGGTCTGATAATATACCTTATGTTGCACTCTGACCTTCTTCTCAGCGGCCCTGGTGGGATCCCAGGGTTGCTCGCCCTGCCAGGAGCGTTAGCCTAGGGCCATGGGAAAAGGCGAGTTAGAACCGGCTAACGGGCAGCGAGACGTGGATTCGACCCCTGCGGATACGCGCCCCGCGGGTTCCTGCGGTGCGGATTCCCTCCCCGTGGAGGCGCCCCTGTGGTTCGAGGACCTGGTCCTCGGCCGGACCTTCCGCTCCGCCACACGGACCATTACGGCCGCCGACATTGCGGCCTTCAGCCGCCTCTCTGGGGACCATAACCCGCTCCACACGGACGAGGAACTGGCCCGCAAGAGCACCTTTAGGGGCACCGTCGCCCATGGGCATTTGGTCCAATCCGTGGCCAGCGGCCTGGCCTGGGACCTGGGCATCTTCCGTGGCACACTGGTGGCCCTCAAGGGCATTGAGATCACCTTCGTCGCGCCCGTGCGGCCCGACACGGAGCTCTGCCTGGAACTCACCGTCTCCGAGTTGGATCAGGAGCCGCGGCCGCGCCGTGGCCTGGTCGTCTTCGGAGCACGGGTTCTGGACGGCGCTGAAGAGCTTGTGATCGAGGGCCGGTGGACAACCATCATGGCTCGACGCCCGAAAGCAACATCCTAAAGGGGTAGGGCGGCGCTGTCCCTTAAGCAGGAGATAAACGAAATGGTCGACAAAAAGTGTTTCATGGACGGCGAGCGTGTCTGCGACCTGTCCTGCAAGGCTGCCTTTGAGGTGGATGATCCCCTGGACCGTGTCGATTGCTACTTCATTTGGCTGGCGCACCACTTTGGTGAGGGTCTCTTCGAGCTGCGCGAAAACTTCGGCGGCGGGCCGGGGCCAGCCGCCGGCGGCGGTCCCCCCGGGCACCCTGGACAACCGGGCGTTGGTGGTAGCGGACCCTCCTTCGGACATCCCGGGGGCCCGAGCATCAACTGAGGGGCGGCAGATCGCCGGGCCGCAATCCGGCCAACTCCACGCGCCCAGCGGCGTGCCAATCGAGCACCGCCAAGCCAGCCGTGGGCAAGTTGAGGCCCATGGTGCCCTCTACCGAGAGGCCCAGGGCATGGGCCACGAGCAGCCGTTGCACCCAACTGTGGGCCACCAGGGTCAGGGTTTGGCCCGGGTAAGTCCGGACCAGCTGCTCCACCGTGGGCAGGACCCGTTCCCACAGATCTAGCAAGGACTCGCCGCCAGGGGCACTGGTGCGGCCTCCATTTATCCACCAAGCCCGCCAGGGACTCAGGTCTCCCCCATCATCTTGGCGCTCCTCGTCCAGCTCCTCCCAGCTTCGCCCCAGCCAGGCGCCGCGGTCGATTTCGGTTAGGGCTGGTTCGGTGATTGTGGGGCGCCCGCCTGCCAACAGCTCTCCCAGGGCCCGCGTGCGGCTGAGGCCCGAGGTGACCACGGGGCCCGTGGCGAACAGGGACAAGCGTTTGGCGGCGGCCCGGCTCTGGCGCAGGCCGCGCTCGGAAAGGGGCACGTCGTGTCCTCCATAGATGCGCTGCCGCCAGGCGCGGTCGACCTCGCCATGGCGCAGAAGGAGTGTGCGCGTGGTCCTGGCCATGTACCCAAGGTAGCCCGCCGGGAGCGCCAAGTCCCCCATCGCCTGGCCAATCTCCTGCGGGATCCAATTCCCATTTGGGAGCCTATTTTTGTGTCTCGCCACGCCTGACATTCGAAAGCTGAGCCAAGCTCCAGCGGCCTGGCCTGGCAGCGTGACCAAGTGGCAACCACCGGCGGCATGAGGTAGCGTCTGTTCCCGCGCAAATCAGCCCTGTGGCGCATTGCCCGGGGGGCCACCGCAGGCTAGTTTGCGACCTTGACCAGCCTAGGGCGGGCGGTCCAATGTGTGACCCGCCGAGCACCCCTGGCCCCCACTGCCCAGTTCAAGCAGTCCATGTTCCAGATTCCCCTCCGCCTCCTCTCCACTTCCATCGGGCGCAAGGTGCTGATGTCGATCACGGGCCTCTTGCTCGTGGGCTTCCTGATCGTGCACCTGCTCGGCAACCTGACCCTCTTCATGGACGACGGAGGTGCAACCTTCGACGCCTACTCGGATGCACTGGTCTCGAACCCGCTGCTGCCCCTGGCTGAGTTGGGCCTCTTGCTGCTCTTCGCCGCCCACATCGCCCTGGGGCTGCGCGTCAGCCTGCAGAACCGCGAGGCGCGCGGGGAGCCCTATGTGGCCCGCGCCACCATGGGCCAGGCCACCCCGGGCTCGCGCACCATGTTGATCAGCGGCCTGCTGGTCCTGATCTTTCTGGTCATCCACCTGCTCGATTTCCGTCTGCACGGCGGCGAGGAGGTCCACGAGAGCATTGCCGCGCAGGTTATCGAACGGTTGCGGGGCGGCCCCGGAGCCCTGATCTACTGCCTGGGCATGGCAGCCCTGGGTTTGCACCTGTCCCACGCCCTGCGCAGTTCCCTGCAATCCCTCGGGCTGGCGGACACCCGCTGCTATCCCTGCCTGGCGCGCGCCGGGCGTTTTTTGGCCGCCGTCATGGCCTTGGGCTTCGCCAGCTTCCCGCTCTACTTTTTCTTCATCAACAAGGCCTAGGGCCACCCATTCCATGACAGCCACTCTTCTCGACGGCAAGGTTCCCGGCGGCCCCATGGCCGACAAGTGGACGCGCCATAAGTTCGATCTGAATCTTGTCAATCCTGCCAACAGGCGCAAGTTCAAGGTGCTGGTGGTGGGCACTGGCTTGGCTGGCTCCTCCGCCGCCGCCACCCTGGCCGAGGCCGGTTACACCGTAGAAGCCTTCTGCATCCAGGACAGTCCGCGCCGCGCCCATTCCATCGCCGCCCAGGGGGGCATCAATGCGGCGAAGAACTATCCCAATGACGGGGACAGCGTCCACCGCCTGTTCTACGACACGGTCAAGGGCGGTGACTTCCGCGCGCGGGAGGCCAATGTTCACCGTTTGGCTGAGATCAGCAATCAGATCATCGACCAGTGCGTGGCCCAGGGCGTGCCCTTTGCCCGGGACTACGGCGGCCTCTTGGCCAACCGCTCCTTCGGCGGCGCCCAGGTGGCGCGCACCTTCTACGCCCGCGGACAGACCGGCCAGCAGTTGTTGTTGGGGGCCTATGGTTCCCTGATGCGCCAGGTGTCCAGCGGACGCGTGCGGCTCTTTGAGCGGCGTGAGATGTTGGACCTAGTTACGGTCGATGGCGTGGCTCGCGGCATCCTGTGTCGCAACCTGGTGACCGGTGCGCTGGAACGCTATGCCGGCGACGCCGTGCTGCTCTGCACCGGGGGCTACGGCAATGTCTTCTACCTCTCGACCAACGCCAAGGCCAGCAATGTGACCGCCGCCTGGCGGGCCCACAAGCGCGGGGCCTTTTTCGCCAATCCCTGCTACACCCAGATCCATCCCACCTGTATTCCCGTCTCCGGCGANCANCAGTCNAAGCTCACNCTGATGAGCGAGAGCCTGCGCAACGACGGGCGTGTCTGGGTTCCGCGCCAGGCGGGCGATGCGCGCGCCGCCCGGGACATTCCTGAAGCCGAACGCAACTACTACTTGGAGGAGAAGTACCCGAGTTTCGGCAACCTGGTGCCGCGTGATGTGGCCTCGCGCAATGCCAAGTTGGTTTGCGATGCCGGCCTTGGCGTGGGATCTTCGTCCACGGCCGTCTACCTCGATTTCCGCGATGCCATCGCGCGCGACGGCGAGCAAACTATTCGCGAGCGCTACGGCAACCTCTTCCAAATGTATGAGCGCATCACCGCCGAGGATCCCTATCAGGTTCCCATGCGCATCTACCCGGCGGTGCATTACACCATGGGCGGCCTGTGGGTTGACTACAACCTGGAGAGCACCGTGCCCGGCCTGTTTGTTTTGGGCGAGGCCAACTTCTCCGACCACGGCGCCAACCGCCTGGGAGCCAGCGCCCTGATGCAGGGGTTGGCTGACGGATACTTCGTGATTCCCGCCACCCTGGCCGGACACCTGGTAGGTCGTCCCCTGCCGCCGGTGGAGACCAGCCACGAGGCCTTTGGAGCTGCCGAGGATCAGGTGCGTGAGCGAACCAAGTTACTGCTCTCCATCAACGGTCCGCGCTCAGTGGACAGCCTGCACCGGGAGTTGGGCCTGGTCATGTGGGAGCATGTGGGCATGGGGCGCACGGCCGCCGGCCTGACCCAAGCCCTGGAACGCATCGTCGCCATCCGCGAGAGCTTTTGGAGTGAGGTACGCGTCACGGGAGAGGGCCAGGACCTCAATGCCACGCTGGAACACGCCGGTCGCCTGGCGGATTTTCTGGAGTTTGCAGAGGTCATGGCCGCGGACGCCCTGCGCCGGGAGGAGTCCTGCGGCGGGCACTTCCGCGAGGAACACCAAACACCCGAGGGCGAGGCCCTGCGGGACGACGAGAACTTCAGCCATGTGGCCGCCTGGGAACACACCGGCGACGGTCAGGCGGAAGCGTGCCACCTGGAGCAGTTGACCTTTGACGAGGTCAAGCTCGCCACGCGGAGCTACAAATGAGCCACGGTAATTCGAACATGCGTCTCACCCTCCACATCTGGCAGCAGTCCGGTCCCGCCGGGCGCATGGAAACCCATGTCCTCGACGCGGTTTCACCGGATGTCTCTTTCCTCGAGATGCTCGACATGCTGAACGAGCAGTTGATCGCTGCGGGCAAGGATGTGCTGGCCTTTGACCACGATTGCCGCGAGGGTATTTGCGGCATGTGTTCTCTGGTGATCAACGGCAAGCCCCACGGGCCCGAAACAGAGACCACGACCTGTCAACTGCACATGCGCAGTTTCAACGATGGGGACACGATCACCATTGAGCCCTTCCGCGCCAAGGCAATGCCTGTCATCAAGGACCTGGTCATCGACCGCAGTGCCCTCGATCGCATCGTGGCCGCCGGTGGTTATGTTTCAGTGAACGCCGGCAACGCCCAGGATGCCAACGCCCTGCCAGTGCCGCGGCACGATGCGGAAAAGTCCATGGACGCCGCTGCCTGCATCGGCTGTGCGGCATGCGTGGCGAGCTGCAAGAACGCCTCCGCCATGTTGTTCGTCTCCGCCAAGGTCTCCCAGTTGGCACTGCTACCCCAGGGCAAGCCGGAACGCACCGAGCGCGTGGGGAAGATGGTGGACGCCATGGACGCCGCGGGCTTTGGCAACTGCACCAACGAGGGCGAATGCGAAGCGGCCTGCCCCAAGGGCATCTCCATCGCCAATATCGCGCGCCTCAACCGCGAGTTCCTGCGTTCTCTGGTTATGCCTGATTGAGGCCGGCGTCGTTGTGGGCGTTGTGGTGGGCGTCCACCACGCCGCGGACGCCCACCGCAACGCCGCCCTCACGGCAGGCTCGCAGCAAGGCACTCAAGCCCGTTCCCGCTTCGCCGCGGGCCAGTTCCAGGGTGAGCGCGGGGCGCGTGGAAGGCCCGGAGCCGCCGGAGCCGCCGGTGTCGACGGTGTCGGCAGAGCCCCTGGCTTCGTTGGGGAGCGTCGAGTTCGAAGAAAGCACACCCCGGGCCTCGTTCGGGCTGGAGCAGGCCACCACGTTCACCCCCGCTGCGCGCAGTTGGGTTGCGCGTCGCCGCCGCCGCGGCGCGTGCCGGTCCACAACTAGGTGCAAATCCGTCCCGGGCGCGGGAGCCGCGTCCAGCGTGAACCACGCCACCGTGCCGCGGGTAGGGCGGGAGCTGAGCTGAAGCCGCGTACCGAGGCGGCGGGCACAGGCGGCGGCGCTGCTCGATCCGAAGCCGGTTCCCCTGGCAGTTTCGCTCTGGCCCGGGCGGCTCAATCGCGCACGGGCGGCGGCGTCCATGCCGCGCCCTTGGTCGCTGATGGAGATCACGATCTCGGCCGGCCTCCCGGTGCCTTGGTAGTCGTGGGACGGTCCGTTGTCAAAGGCCTCAGGGTCATGCTGCCCAGCGGCCCGCTGTTCAGCGGTCATAGGTCCGGCCCAAAGCTCCACAACCTTGCCCCGGGGCGAGGCGGCCAGGGCGTTCAGCAGCAGGTTGCCCACCAAGCGGCGCAGGGGCGCGGCCGCTCCCCAGACGCGACCCTCCCCTTGGCAGTGGAGTACAACTTCCCCCACCTGTCCTGCCGCGGCTGAAAGACGCTCTGCTTCCCCAACTACTTCGCGGAGGAATGTCGCCAGATCGATGGGAGCAGGTGCTTCCCTGCTGCTCTGATCAACACCCAACTGTCCCTGGCACAGTTCCCGCAGGCGGCCCAGGTGGTCCCGCAGCGTTTGCAATCCGGCCTGCCCCCCTTCCAAGAGCAACAGGCCGTAGGTCAGGTCATTGCGCAGGTCGTGGAGCAGGGCGGCGCTGTCCTCGCCGATGCGGGCCAGGGCCCGCCGCTCGCGATCGGCCTCCAGGGCGATTTGGTCGAGGTGCGCGTATTCGATCTCCCGCGCCAGTTCCAGGAGCTCGGCATCTGGCAATCCCCCAGCCAAGGCGCCTGCGACAGCCTGTTCAGTCTCCACCCACAGAAACCCGCCGGATTCCCCCCCCACCGGTCTGGCGAGCACCAGCTCCAGCGGGCCCAGGGCCTCCAACCGGACCTGTCCACGCGGGTCAGGGCGGCGAACTTCCCCGGGCTCCAAATCCGATCCCAGGGAAAAGGACCAACTCCGGGGGCCGCCGGGGTCCAGCCCCCGGGACAGCAGCGCCCCTGGGGCTGCCTCGGGGGGGAGCAGCCACAGGGCGCGCAGGATTCCCGGCCGGCTTCTCAGGCGCAAGAGGGCCTGGGGCAGGGTGGGCATGGTTTTGGCTACATCCACCGCCCGAGTCTGCCCCCTGGGTAGGCCCAATCCAAGGCCGCGCTCGGTGGCCGGCGGAGTTACTGAGTCGGAACACAAATAGACCGTTCGGTGCCAGATAAGGGGGCAACCCCGGACCCGCTGGGGCTAGAATGGGCCCGGCCCTGGCATATTCCTTGCATATCCCTTGCAGAGACTCGCGGGCCGCCTTCTTCCACAGCCGCCCTCAACCACAATCAACAGACACTTAGATACTGACATGAAGAAGCTGCTTCTAACCGGCGCGTTCGTCGCCGCGGCCGGCATTGGGTTCCAGGACATTTCCCTCGGACACGGGGGTACCTATCGCGGCCCCGGGGACACGGTCCCCCCCGGCGGCGGTGGCGGAGGTGGCGGCGGCGCCCCCAGCACCCCGGGCCCCGGCGGCCCTTCATCTCCGGGTCCCTCTGGACCGAGCACACCGGCTCCGGCCACACCCGGAGCCCCGGCCGGCTCCCCCGGCGGGCGCAAAGGCCCCAGCACCTCCGGCGGCGCCCCCACGGGCCCCGACCTCACGGTCTGGCAGTTCTGGTGGGGCTTCAACAAGGAGCCGTACCTCAACCTGAAGTCGCACATTCACGACGGCGGCACGCTGACCGGCAGCGATGACTGGTTCCTCGGCCAGGGCGAGAAGACCCAGGCCAAGGACGCCCTGCGCCCTTCCGAAGAGGTCATTCGCAACCGCGTGGTGCCCGCTCTCATGAAGGCCCTCAAGAACGAGAACAACAATGACATCCTGACCGGGGCCCTGATCGCCCTGGCCAAGATTGGAGACGCCCGGGACGAGACCGGCGCCTCGGCTTTCGAGCGCGAGTTCGCCACCTTCCTGGATCACAGTAGCCAGGAAGTGGCCGAGACCGCTGCCGTGGCCATGGGCATCCTGGCCAATGACGCTTCGGTTCCCACGCTGCTGCACCTGTTGCACGACGACGACACCGGACGCCGCCTGGTCAAGGCCAATGAGGTCGCCTATCGCTCGCGCGCCTTCGCCGCCTACGGCCTGGGCCTGATTGGCTATCGCACGGCTGACAACAGCGTGCGCCAGGAGATCGTCGCTGGCCTGATCGAGACCCTGGAGGGCGAGCGCCTGTCCACCCGCGATGTCAAGGTGGGCGCCCTGATCGCCTTGGGCCTCGTGCCCCTGGATGTGGCCGACGCCGAGCCCCTGGCCGGCAGTGAACACGGCCAATGGACCGTCTCCCGTGCCAAGCAACTCGAGTACTGCCTCAACTACTTCAAGGACACGGAAAACCACTACATGATTCGCGCCCATGCCCCGACGGCCATGGCGCGGCTTCTCGGTGGCACTTCCGCGGAACAGAAAGAGCCCGTGGCCACGGCCCTCTTGGAAGCCCTGGGCAAGCACTCCAAAACGAAGAGCCAGGTCCAGCAGACTTGCGTCCTGGCCCTGGGAGCCATCGGTGACGCGGACGAGGATCCCATCGACGAGGAGATCCGCGACACCCTGTTGCGCTTCTCGGAAGATGGCGATGTGCAGTCCCGCAACTTCTGCATGGTGGCCCTGGCCCAGGTTGGCGGCACCCCCGGGCGCGGCAAGGGCGATCCCTTGGCCGGCGAAGCTCAAGTGCGCAAGGCGCTGCTCAAGAAGCTCTCCCGGGGCAAGAGCGCCATGCGCCCCTGGGCAGGCATGGCCCTCGGCGTCCTGGGCCGCAGGCTGATAGACAACGATCAGTCCTACAGTTCTGACGCGGCTGCGGCTCTGCGCGCCAAGATCGCCGACACCAAGCGGCCCGATGAGATCGGTGCCTACTGCATCGGCGCTGGTATCACCGGCGACGAGGAGTCCAAGCCGGTGGTATTGAAGAAACTCGGCGAGATTTCCCAGGAGGATGCGCGCGGTTACATCGCCGTCGCCCTGGGCCTGATGAACGCCCGGGATTCCATTGAGCCGATCCAGGAAATCGTCAAGAAGTCAAAGTACAAGGCGGAGTTGCTGCAACAGGCAGCCATCGCCCTGGGCCTCTTGGGCGATAAGGACCTCGTTCCGGAACTGGTGGATATGTTGACAGGCGCCAAGAGTTTGGCTTCCCAAGCTGCCATCTCCTCGGCCCTGGGCTTCATCGGCGACGCCCGTTCCATTGATCCGCTGATCTCCATGTTGCAGGACGGCCAGATCACCGACCGCGCGCGCGGCTTCGCCGCCGTTGCCTTGGGTCTGGTGGCGGACAAGGAAGACCTGCCCTGGAACGCCAAGATTGCCGTCGACACCAACTACCGGGCGAGCACCTCGACCCTGACCTCCGCTTCGGAGGGCACGGGCATCCTCGATATCCTGTAGGCGACTGCTTCTGATACGGGCGCGGCCCGGGGCGAGAGCCTCGGGCCGCGCCTTTTTTTGTCTGGGTCAGCTCCGCCCCAGGCGCCAGAGGCCGACCAGCACCAGGGCCAGGGTCGTGGCGCAGGCCAGGTACGCGCGGCGCAACCCGGAGCGCAGGTCCGCCGCCCCCAGGGACAGGCGGCGGCCGTCAGCGGCTACTCGTTCCATCTTTGCGGTCCAGGCCAGCTCGTCGGATTCCACGGACGCCATGCGTCGGGAGATATCGTTCGTCAGTTCCGCCGCGCTCAGACTGGCGGCCAGCCAACCGGCCTGGTCCAACAGGTTGGTGTCGGCGGGGAATGACTCCAGGCCGTCCCGGGCCTCGGCCAAGGCTAGGTCGAGCCAGCCCGCCCGGTGCAGCACATGGACGCGCCAGCTAGTCCGGTCCAGATGGGCGGTCATTTGGTCAGCCGTGGCGAGGGCCGCCCCCACCTCGGATCTGCTCATCAAGTCCTCAATCGAATCCTGGGGCAGGCCGAGAGAGGGTCCCACGAGCAGTAGTCCCCAGGCCCAGGTCATAGCTGCCAGCCCAGTTCCAGGGAGCGGGCCTGGAGCATCTCAGTGGGACTCCGGTCGTCCGTCAGGGGGGCCTCGTCCAGGGGGTCCAGCCAACGCCAGGTGCCGGGGACTTCCAGGGGGCCGAGGATTTCAGCCAAGGCGCGGACGGGCCAGGATTCCGACCCCGGTTCCGGGGCCTGGTCCTGGGGCCGGGCCACCAGGATCACATTGCGGGCGAAGGGCACGCGCAGGGCCAGCACCGGGCGCTGGAAAGCAGTGGCCAGGGTGTGCCCCACGGCCTCCACCAATGGATCGGCCAGACCGAAGGCGCCCACATTGGCCATCATCCAGCCGTTTTCGCCCAGGCAGTCGCGGGCTTCGCGGAAGAACTCAAGGCTGGTGAGATGGGCCGGGATCTCGCTCTGGTTGGCATAGGCGTCCAGCACGATTTGGTCGAAGCGCCGGCCCTCGCGGCCCAGGGCCTGGAGAGCGGCGCGGGCGTCCCCCACCACGGCCTCCATGGAATCGGTGGCTTGAGCCGGGGAGTCCAGGTCAAACCAACGCCGCCCGAGTTCCAACACCACCGGGTCCAGCTCGACACCGACGAAGGCAGCCGTCGCACCCTGTGGCAGACAGCCCGAGATGACCCGGGCGGCGGTGCCGGCGCCGGCGCCCAGGAGCAGCACGTTCCACTGTCCCCTGGCCCGGGACCACCAGGCCGGAGCAGCGAAGTAGTTGTAGTAGTAGCCCGTGGGCAACAGCCCGGCCTGGGGTTGCCAGACGGATTGGAAGGAATCCAAGCCTTCGTTGACCTGGAGCAGACGCAGGTCTGTGTCGGCGCGCTTGACAACCCGCAGGTTTTGGAGGGCGGAGAGGCGCTCCTCCAGGACCTCCCAGCCCGCGGGCGGCGCATTGCCCAAGCGCACCGGAGCCAAGGCCAAAAGGGGCAGCGCCACGATGAAGAGCGCCGGTTCGCGGCGGGGCCCGTTGCGAACCAAGTACAGTAGCAGGCCGGGCAGGCCCAAGATGGCCGCCGCCAGGAGCAGCGTCAGGCGCAGGCCCAGGTTGGGCACCGCCAGATGGGTGGTGGCGAAGGTCCCCACCAGGCCACCCAGCGTCGACCAGGCCAGGATGCGCCCACCGGCGTTGCCGGCGCTACCGCCGCCTGCGCGGCAGATGATCTCCAGGGCCAGGGGGCACACGCAACCGAGGGCCAGGGCTGTCGGCAGGAAGAGCAGCAGTGAGGTGGCCAGGCTGCCCCAATGCAAGAGAGGTGTCAGTTGTTCTAGCGTCAGGTCGCTGGGCAGAAAAAGTCCCGCCACCGGGGCTGCCAGAAATGGGGTGAGAGCTGCGCCAAGGGCTGCCAGGAGCAGAACACGGGCTAGTTGGAGTCCGGGGGCGCTAGCGCGCGCCAGGGTGCCACCCAAGTAATAGCCGAGGGCCAGGGCCAGCAGCACGACTCCGATGACATTGCTCCAGACCCCGGTTGAGGTGCCGAACCAGGGAGCCAGGATGCGTACAGCGGATAGCTCCACCGCCATGGTCCCGGCCCCGGCGCAGGCCACCAGGACCAGCATCCAGCGAGCGCTGCGGCGCTGGGGGGCATCCCCCATCAGCCCCCTTCCGCGCCGGACTTGTCTTCGCTTGGGATGTCATAGGTGCGCGTGGCCACATAGACCTTGCCCGGATCCGAACTCGACTTGTAGATCAGTTCCAGGGTGGTACGCAGGCTGCGCGGAATGAGGTCCCGGTTAGAAGCACCGTTGCAGATGACGGTGATTTCCTTGTCCATGTCCAGCAGCATGTCATTGAAACGCAGGGTCACCTGGCTGATGCCCAGGGCCTCAATGTGTACCGTGTTCGTGTCCTGGTCGATGCGTGCTTCGATGCTGGCGGTGCCCACGCCATCCCAGGGCGGGACCTCCAACCAATAGGCGCAGTTGGGGATGGGAGAACCCGGCACCAGGGAAATCTCCAGCGGATTGCTGGAGCGCGGGTTCTGCTTAAGCCAGGGCAAAAGGTCGGCGTCGGTGCCGCCGGGGACCACGGTGCAGTTGTCGTAGCCTAGGTCCTTAATGGCCTTCTCGAAGTCGCTCACGCCGGCTCCGCCTCCGGCGAACCAGGTGGGCAGGTTGCGGAAGTTACGGGCTTCCATTGCGCCCAGGTCGCCTGTACGTCCGATCAAGGCTGCGAAGCGGTGGGGCGAGCGATTCGCGATGGCGGCGGCGGAGGCCACACCGGGACCGCGGCCAGCCAGGTAGATACGGTCGAAGTCCACGGCGTAACGGGTGGTCACATCAAGGAAAACCGTCAAGATGCTGCCCACGCCACCGAGTTGACCTGGGGATCCGATTTCCGTCCAAAGGCTCGTGTCCTCTGGCATGGGGCAGGCGACCACGATCACTTCCTCCCGCAAAGAATTGTCAGGCCACTGTTCGATCAGGTGTTGTCCGGGAGTCTCGCCCACATCGGGAATGCACAGGATCACCGCATAGGGCCCCTTGGAGGCACGATAGGACGATGGAGCGTGGATGGCGTACTCGATCTCGAAGTCCTTGCCGTAGAAGGCCGGCGGGTCCTCCACGCGCATGTCGGAGACTTTGCCCTTCTTGATGCCCTTCTGCTTGGAGTACTTCTTCGAATGCCAAATGGCCTGGCCGAGGGCCGCGGGGCGCGACAGGGGATCGCTGCCCTTGAGGCGCTTGTCTTGTAGTTTGGCCAGGGCCTCGCGCAGCTCCTGTTCAGCGTCGGCGCGCCCCTTCTTCTCGTTGCGGGCTTCGATGTAGTCAGCGAGTTGTCCGCCGAGCTTCTCCACATCGCGCTCGGGGATATCCTGGGGCGCAGTCAGGGCGGGAGGCGCAATCAAGAGGGCGAGGAGGATGGGTAGCATGGTCGTGGACAGGCGGGTGGGTTTCATGTCAGCGAGTAGTGAGGGAGGGCCGGGAAGTTGCCCGGAGAGAGGTGGATGCCGGGTCCTCCTGAGTCAGCTCTGAGTTATCGGCCACGGGGTTCAGCCCCGAGGCTACAGGTTGGTTTGCACCGCCGACCATGGCAAGCCCCCAACCGCGCAGGGCCCAGGGTGGAGCGGGACTGGGCCCGGCAGGGCTGAGCGGCGGCAAGAGTGAACCGAAAACGCGCCGGGCGTCGGAGGTGCGGCCTGCGGAGAGGGCCAACGCTCCCAGAACCTGGCCGGCATTTGTCGAACCAGCGAGCCAGGAGCGCCCCAGGGCTCCGAGGGCCGGGCCGCGGCGGCCGGCGCCCAGGTACGCCAGTCCCAAGCGCTCCTGCAGGTCGCGTCGGTCGGGGTTCGACGGCGTGCGGGCCAGTTGTTCGCGCAGGGTTGCGGCGGCGTCCTCGGCCAGCCCCAAGCGTGTCTGCAGCAGGGCCATACTCATGGCGCTCCAGGTGGCCTGGGCGCTGTTGTGCATGGCCCGGGCGAGGGGCAGGGCCTCACGCGGCCGCTGAGCGGCGACTTCGGCGCGGAAGCGGTTGAAGGAGCGCGTCAGCAGAGCGCGGCGCTGGACCTGGCCCAGGGTGGCGCTGTTGTCGAGGGCCTCGACCAGTGCTGCGAGCGTGTCTTCTGCTTGCGCGGCGGTCCGCGCCGACGGGCTTCCCAGCAGCAGGCATCCGGCCAACAGCGCGGCGGCGGTCACGATGTCCAGCGCACTCCAGCTTCGGGGCCATCTCCCTCGACCACCTGGCCCAGGGCCAACACCTCCTCGCCGGCGGCACTGAGTTGGGCGCGTACCGGGGCCTCCTGCTCTGGATCGACAACAAGCACCATGCCGATGCCCATGTTGAAGGCTTGGTGGGCTTCGTCGAGGGCCACGGGGCCGGCCTCCAGCAGCAGGCGGAAAAGGGGCGGGGGCGTCCAACTGGCGAGGTCGATCTCCGCGCCGTAGTCCCCCAGCACCCGGGGCAGGTTGTCGCGCAGGCCGCCGCCGGTGATGTGGGCCATGGCCGCCAGGCGGTCCTCTTCCAGCAGGGGCCAGAGCAGTTCGAGGTAACAGCGGTGCGGCGCCAGCAGGGCCTCCCCCACGGAGACGCCTTCCAGTTCGGCCGGGCGGTCGTTCACATCCAGGCCGAGCTTGTCGAACAAGATGCGCCGAGCCAGGGAGTACCCGTTGGTGTGCAGGCCGCTCGAGGTCAGGCCCAAAAGGACCTGGCCGGGCCGCACGCGGCTGCCGTCCAGGATGCGGTCGCGGGCCACGGCGCCGACGATGAAACCCACCAGGTCATAGTCGCCGTCTCCGTAGAGGCCGGGCATCTCCGCCGTTTCTCCACCCAGCAGGGCCACGCCGTGGTCGCGGCAGGCCTCTGCGCAACCGCGGATGGCGTCGGCCACCACCGCCGGGTCCAAGCGACCGGTGCCCACATAATCCATGAAAAACAGGGGCCGCGCACCTTGCACGAGGATGTCGTTGATGCAGTGTTGGACGAGGTCGCGACCCACGGTGTCGTGGATGCCGGCGCGCCGGGCCACCTCCAGCTTGGTGCCCACGCCATCGGCGCTGGAAACCAGTATCTGGTCCGCACAACCCATGGCATTCAGGTCGAAGAGGCCGCCGAAGAGGCCCACATCCCCGAGCACGCCCGGTGTGAATGTGGAGCGGATGGCGGCGCGGGCCCGGGCCAGGGTTTCGTCCTGGGCGGCGATGTCCACGCCGGCGTCCCGGTAACTGAGGGATGATTCTGAGGTCACGGTGGGGCTCCTGGGTGAGGGGCCCACAGGGTACTCGACCGCCGCTGCGAGCCGTAGGGCCCTCAGGCGGAATCGTCGCCGGCGCCTTGGTCCAAACTGGCCAGCCAAGCGCGGATACGGTGCCCGTTGCCGAAACCCAGGTCCTGGGGCAGGGCACCGGGGGCGAACCAGGCCACTTCGCTGGCGTCACAGCCGGCGCACAGTTCGCCGCCCCGCGGGGCACATAGAAAAACCGCCACATTGGCTGGCTTGCGTTCGTCGGCGGCGATGAAGAGCAGATCCAAGAGTCGTCCGGCCCGCACGCGCAGGCCGGTCTCCTCCAGGATCTCGCGCTCCGCGGCCTGGCGTGGCTCCTCGTCCCGTTCCTGATAGCCGGCGGGCAGGGCCCACTGGCCGCGGTGCGGCGGAATAGAGCGGCGCACCAGCAGGACGCGCCCGTCCCCGTCCAGTACCAGGCCGGCAGCGGCGCTGGCCGGGTTGGCGTAGAGCACGAAGTCGCAGGAGGGGCAGCACAGACGCGCGCGCCCTTGCCGGGCCCGCTGCGCCAGCTCCGCAGCACACAGGGGACAGAATCTAGCTCGGAGGTGCCACATGGGGTGGGACGGGTCCATTCCAAGGGGGGGCTCCGTCGCCTACACTCTTACGCCGACCGACCTCCCGCGCAATGGCCGGGGCCGGCCCCAGGACACGCGCAGGCCGTCGAAACGACGGGATTGCTGGCCCAGATGCCCGCGGCCAGCCGCGCTCCCTGGGCGAGCACGCCACTTACCGAGCCTCACCACTTAGCCACCACAGTCGCCCCGGCATCCCCGTGCCGCACCCCGCTGCACAACCACCCGGCCCCACCCAAGACATGAAGAAACTGCTCGTCCTCGGCAGCACCGGTTCCATCGGGCTGCAGACCCTGGACCTGGTCCGGCGGGCCGCTTCGGGTTTGGGCGTCGTGGGTCTGGCGGCGGGCAGTTCCTGGGAGACCCTGCGGGATCAAATCCTGGAGTTCAAACCGGCCTTTGCCGCCTTGGCCGATCCCGCCGCCGCCGCGCAGCTGGCCCGGGTCATCCCCCCCACCACGAAACTCTTTGCCGGCCACGAGGCTCTGGAAGAGTTGTGCCGCGCGGCCGACTACAACGTCGCCGTCCATGGCGTGGTGGGAGCCGCCGGTCTGGCGGCCTCCGCGGCAGTGCTAGAGGGCGGCCATACCCTGGCCCTGGCCAACAAAGAATCCCTGGTGATTGCCGGGGCGCTCTTGATGGAACTGGCCCGGGAAAAAGGGGCCACCATCGTGCCGGTGGACAGCGAACATGCCGCCATCCATCAATGCCTGCGGGGCGAGAGCCTGGAGAGCGTGCGCCGCGTACTGCTCACAGCCAGCGGTGGCCCATTCCTGGACAAGCCCCTGGATGAGTTGGCCGCCGTCACCCCGGACTTGGCCCTGCGCCATCCCAATTGGGACATGGGGCCGCGGGTCACCGTGGGTTCCGCCACCTTGATGAACAAGGCCCTGGAAGTGATCGAGTTGCACCATCTCTTTGGTCTCTCCCGCGAGCGCATCGAGGTCGTTGTCCATCCCCAATCCATCGTGCATTCCATGGTGGAGTTCGTGGACGGTTCCGTCATGGCCCAAATGGGACCGCCGGACATGCGCCTGCCGATTCATTGCGCCATCCACGACCCGCAGCGCGCGCCCACCAACCTCAAGGGCTTCGATGTCACCTCTTTCAACGGCCTGACGTTTAGGGAACCTGATCTGGAGCGTTTCCCGGCCCTGGCCCTCGGTTATCGTTGTCTGGACGAGGGACAGGATTCAGGTGCCGTGCTCAACGCGGCCGATGAAGTGGCGGTGGAGGCATTCCTCGCCGGCAACCTGGCCTTTGACCGCATTGCGCCGCTGAATGAAGCGGTCTTGGACCGACGGCCGGGGCACTTCGAGTCCCTGGCTGAACTCCTGTCATCAGACGCCCAGGCCCGCGCCTTGGCCCGCGCAGACATAGCTGCTCACCTGGCCCACTAGGGCAATCACCAAGAACCTCGCAAACTGACACCACTGTCCATGGATTCCCTCTTCGACATCCTGCGCTATCTCCAGGTCGCCCTGGGGATTGGCCTGGTCATCTTCGTCCACGAACTCGGCCACTTCTTGGCGGCGCGCTACTGCGGCGTGCGCGTGGAGGTCTTCAGCCTGGGTTTCGGCCCGCGTCTGTGGAGTCGCACGAGCGGCGGGACCTGTTATCAGATCGCCCTCATTCCCCTGGGCGGCTATGTGAAAATGGCCGGCGAGGAAGGCAGCGGCGGACCGCCGCGCCCCGATGAGCTACAGGCCAAGAGCGTCTCGGAGCGCTTCCTGATCTTTTCCGGCGGCGTGATCATGAATGTGATCTTCGGCATGCTGGTCTTCCCCATCGTGTTGGCTGTTGGCGTGCCCTTCACGGAGCCCGTGCTGGGGCCCTCGCAACCCGGTAGCCCGGCCTGGCAAGCTGGTCTGGCTCCGGGCACACGCGTCTTGTCCGTCAACGACAAGTCAGTTTTCGGCTTCATGCACATTCCCAACGAGGTGGCCCTCGGGCCAGCCGAGGGCACCGTGCTGGAAATCATGGAGCCCGCAGCCGTGGAGCCGCGCAGGGTGACGGTGGTCCCCATCTACAGCGAGCGCACGGGCACCCTCTCCATCGGCGTCACGCCCCCCAGTGATCCCCTGGGCCAGATCAGTGTGGCCCCGCGTTCAGCGGCGGCGGCGGCCGGCCTGCGCAAGGGAGATCGCCTGTTGTCGGTGGCGGGGACCCCGCCGGGCTGGCCCCTGGAATCCTCCCTGGCCTTGGCGCAACGCTCCGGCGAGCCCCTCGACCTGATCGTCGAAAGCGCGGGCGAACGGCGCGAGCTGCGTCTGGTGCCGACCCTGGGCGAGCCCTCGGAAGTCTCTTTGCTCGGTATCTCACGCCCCGTGCAACTGGTCTCGGCCCTGCGCTCCAATGCCACACTCGGGGACCTGGGCCTGCGCGTGGATGATCGTATTCTAGCCGTGGGACAGCTCCCCATCCTGCGCCGCGGCGACCTGCACCGCGCTCTCGGGGCCGGCATCGAGGCGGGCGCTTGGCAAGTGCTGCGCGGGGGCGCGGTACTGGAGCTGGCGCAGCCATCCCTCGCGGCGGACGAGGGGCTGGCCCTGGCGGATTCCATCGCCTTGGGCGAGAACTGGGAGACGCGCACCCTGGTGATCATGCCCGGTTCCGCCGCGGAACAAGCAGGCCTGCGCGATGGAGATGAACTGCTGAGCCTGGAGGCGGCCGCGGTACAGAACGCCTCCCAAGCCGACTCCCTGGCCTCGGTGGCCACACAAGCTGGGGGGACAACACCCGAAACGGGCGCCGCAGGAGGGCTAGGTGCCATCGAGGGGCATCGGGACATCATGACGCTTTCCCGGGCCGCGGCGGAGGATGACAGCGCCCTGCTCTTTCGCGTGCGGCGAGGCGCAACGCCTGGCAAGGCCAGGAGCGCCATCGGATCAGCGGGCACCGAAGCGCTCGAGTTCACAGTGACGCCCATGCCCTGGCGGGCCCCGGTCTACGGCCTAGGCCTGGCTCTGTCGGAGTACACCTACCAAGCCCCCTCGCTGTGGTCAGCCGTCACAATAGGCATCTCATCCTCCTGGCGATTTGTCGAGGAAGCCTGGCTGACTTTGCAGCGCGTGGCCTCGCGTCAGGTCAAGGGCGACAACATCGGCGGCATCATCACCATCGGCGTGGTCTCCCACACCTGGGCTTCGGTGGCTTTCACCAAGTTCCTCTTCTTCCTGTGCATGTTGAGCATGAATCTGGCCTTCCTGAATGTGTTGCCGATTCCCGTGCTCGACGGTGGCCACCTCTTCTTCCTGGCCATTGAAAAACTCAAGGGGTCGCCGGTCTCCGAAAAGGTTTTCGGCTACAGTCAATTGGCGGGCCTGGTCGTGATCCTCTCCCTGATGTTGTATGTGACCTACAACGACATCATGCGCTGGATTTTCTAGCCCGCCTTGTCTCCGCACGCCCTGGCGCGGCTGCTGCGCGTCTCCCTCCTGCCCACGGCCCTGGCCGACGCCCTCGCGGGCTTGGTCCTGGGAGCAGGCGGCTGGCCCGCTGGGCCCGTGGCCTGGCTGGTCCTGCCGGCCAGCGTCGCCTTCCTGCACGGTGGCCTGGTGCTGAACGATTGGGCCGACCGCGAGCGGGACCGCCTTTCGCGACCGGAGCGCCCCCTGCCCGCGGGACACATCTCACCACGAACCGCCCTGGCCATCGCCGTGGGGCTATTGGGCGCGGGCCTCTTGTGCCTAGGGCTTCTGAGTTTGGGCCTGCCCAGCAGCGCGACCACCAACTACTCCCTGCTGGCGGGCCTGCTCTTGGTCGCCTCGATCCTCTACTACTCCCTCGGTCCCCGAGGGCCCTGGCGCGGCCCCCTGCTCCTCGGTGCCTGCCGAGGCTTGAACCTGACCCTGGCCCTACTGGCCGCCTGGCAATCGGCCGATTGGCAACAGGCCGGCGCTGAGGCCTTTGTTTGGCTGCCCCTGCCCTTGTGCTACGCCGCCCATGTGTTTTTCCTGTCGAGGCTGGGCCGCCTGGAGGATGGGGAAGATCCGCGCCCGGTGGGCCGGCGCCCGACGGTCTTTTTGGGCTCAGCCGGACTGTGTCTCATGCTGGCGGCTCTCATGCCCCTGCTTTGGTCCGGGCAGGTCACGGATGCCAACTCCCTGGCCGTCGCCTTTGTGCCGGCGCCCTTGCTGGGCCTCTACGGCCTCGGGCGTCTCCTGCGCGCCAGCCGCCTCGGTCCCCCGTGGACCCGCGAGCTCCTGCAAAGCGCCATGGGGCGCGCCCTCGGTGGCCTCACGATTTTTTCCACCGTGGTGTTGCTCAATGTCCTGCCGAGCTTGGCCGCCGACCAGTATCTCCCGGTGCTTCTCTTGGCGGCCCTGGTCTTGGCCGGCTTGCCCCTCAGCCAGCGTCTGGCCCGCTCTGCTCCCCCGTCCTGAGCGCCAGCCATTCCTCGGCCTGGGCGCGGTTGTCGAGTTCGCCGTCCAACTGGGCGTCTTCCAACTCTTCCAGAAGCTCTCCAAAGCGCGGACCAGGCTGCAGGCCGGCGGCCTTCAGATCCTCCGCCGTCAAGAGCGGGGCGGGCCACAACTCGTCCTGGGAAATCGCCCTGGCCTCCGCCGCCAGAGCCGCCAGAATCCGCTCGGGGCGTTCCTGGGCCCGGCGCCAGGCGCGGGCCAAGCGCACCGTCGGCGCCCATTCGGCTCCGCGGAAAAGGCGCAGGCGTTTTGCCCGCCCCGCTGTCCGCTCCTCGGCCCGTTCAGAAAACTCCTCCAACTTGCGGCGCCCGGTCCACAGTTCATGTACCTGGCGCGTGAGCAGCCGGGAGGGCCTCAGGCTGGCGAGCAGCTCTTCCTGACCTGTGGAACACGCGCCCCTGGCGGCGGCGGGGTCGGCTTCCAAGAGAATCGCTATTCCCAGGGCCAGGCGCTCGCCAGCGACCTCATCCGCAGGGGCGACATCGAGTTCCAACTCGTCCAGGGCCTGCCAGCGCAGTTCCGCGTCCAGGGCGTTCCAAGTGGGCAGGCAATGGGAGAACAGGTCCAGTTCCGCCAACAGGCGCAAGCCAGTCACCGGCGCCGGGCCGAGGAGTAGGCGCTCCAGCTCCTGGGCGATCCGTTCGCGGCTGACATTGTCCAGGTTGGCCGCCGCCTTCCGGGCTCCCTCCAAGACCGCAGCGGTGGGCGCGAGATCGAGGGCCGCCGCAAAGCGCGCCAAGCGCAACAGACGCAAGCCGTCTTCGGCAAAGCGGTCCGCGGCCCCCCCCACGGTCACCAGCCGCCCGCCCGCCAAATCCTCCAAGCCGCCGGTTGGATCCCGGAACTCTCCGGTCAGGGGATCGAGATACATGGCGTTCGCGGTGAAGTCCCGACGCAGGGCATCTTCTTCCAGGGTCGCGCCCCAACGCACTTGATCCGGGCGGCGGCCATCGCTGTAGCTGGCTTCGGACCGGAAGGTGGTCAGTTCGACTTCGCAGCCGCCGGCGCTCACCAGCAATGTGCCGAAGTTGCGCCCCAGGGGCAGGGCCCGGGTGAAGAGCGCTTCCACTTCCTCCGGCGGCGCGGCCGAGGCCATATCCACTTCCTTGGGAGCGCGCCCGAGGGCCAAGTCGCGTACGGCGCCGCCGACGATCCAGGCCCGCTGCCCGGCTGTGGCCAGGGTTTCCGCCACTGTCCGGGCCGCCGTCGCCAGCTCCGGCGCCAACTGTTCGATAGAAGGTTTGCGCATCGGCGTTGAAGACTAGCACAGGGGAAACCAGAATCGAGGCACAGCAACCGGCACTCTCCCCCACGCTCACTTGAGATGACATCACCCCCCCGCGCCAAGTTCGTCGATCGCCTGACACTCTTGGCTGTTCTTTGCGTCGTAGTGCTCGTTTCCCTGCCACGCCTGCGCAGCTTCGGCCTCTACGATAACGAAGCGGAGGCCCTCAAAACCCTGGTGGGGTTGGGGCCGGTGGTGCAGGCCGCGCAATCAGCAGGGACGCAAGCGCCCCTGCTGGACCTCGCCCAGGAAAATGCCTTGCTCGGGGCGGGGTTACGGGGCGCGCGCCAATTGGACCCCGCGCTGGGAGAAGGCACCCAGGCAGGGGGAAGCCGCTTCCTCCTGCATGGCTATGTTTTCCAATGGTGCGCTGATGGAGAGCAAGCGGTGCTCTTTGCCTGGCCCTGGCATGTGGGCAGTACGGGGCGCGGTGTTTTCGCCTGGACCGCTGATGGGCGTCTCTACGGCCACCCCAACCGCGGCGGGCTTTGGACCGGACTGGGAGATGCTCCCCTGTGGCGACCGCGGGCCAGGGCGGCACCGGCGCAGCCTGCGCTCTCCGAAATCCTCCCGCCGGCGCCGGAAAACGCACTGGCACCAATTGGCCAGAGCGGCGGTTGGCGCCGCCTTGAGTTGCCCGCGGACTACTGATCAGCGCCGGTCGAATTCCAGGTAGAAGGAGCTCAACTGGCCCTCGCCCAAGCGTTCCAGAATCGCGGCTAGGGCCTTGGTGCTGCGGCGCTGGGGGCGCAACCAACGACCGCCGCTGAGCACCTCCGTGCCCTGGGAACCACCGTCCAGGTAGCGCGCGCGGCCCGCGTCTTCCAGCACCTGTTCCCATTCCAGCGGGCCCGTTGGCGACAGGTAGATGCAGGTCAACTGCGCTGCGGGATCCAACAGCCAGACGAGGGGCAGGGGCAGTTCATCAAAGGGGCCGAGGACCTCCAGGGTCAAGAGCTCCAAGAGGCGTTTGAAGCGCCGGTCCACCGAGCAGGCCTGGTCGGCCAAGCCCAGCTGCTCCAGTTGTTCGCGGGCGCGGGGACGCAGGCGCGGGCCGTCGAGGATCAGGGGCACGACCTTGAGACCCAGTTGGGCGGTGCGCTCATCTTGTGCCGCGAGGAAGGCCAGAAACTCGCTGCTGGGTTGGTCTCCGGCGGCCCAGGCCACCAGTAGCAGGGGGCCATCGCCGGTGGCCAGGTCTGACCATGTGCCGGGTTCGGAGCCCGCGGGCAATAGTGGTTGGCGCGGCAGTGCTCCCACGGGCAGTCGTTCAGCCAGCAGCACGCGGGCCTGGGGCGGAGCGGCAGGCGGGGGTGTGTGTTGTGGGGCGGGCTGCCGGGTCTGGCCGCTGGCCAGCAGCGGCCCGGGGCGCGGCTGTGCCCCCGGAGCCAGAATCCAGAGGCGAGCACTGTCCAGGTCGCGGTACACGGCGCGCGTGCCGTCGGGCCAGGTGACGGACACTTCCTCGGCAATCTGGTTGGAACCCAGGCCGCAGCGCAGGAGCGGCGAGGAGCTGGCCAAGTAGCCCTCGCCGGCGCGGCGGCGCAGTTCCAGTTGCGTCTCGCCAGTGCGCACGAGGACACGGGTCCCCACGGTTGTCTCGGATTGCGAACCGCCGCCAGCGGTTTCCAGACGCAGGTTCAGCGTGTTGTTGGCGAGGGCCGCGGAGTTGTTGTGCAGCATTAGCAAACCCGGTCCCGTGCGGCTGCGCAGGGCCAGTTCCTCGCGCCCGTCGCCGTCCCAATCAAGAGCAGCCACGGCCCGGGAGTCGGCGTCGAAGTCTATTCCGCTGGCAGCGGAAACATCGCTGAAGATTCCCTCGCCGGTGTTCCAGTAGATGTAGTTGTGCTCGCCGCCGTTCCAGGAGTACCCGCGCTGCAGGCTCAATGTCTGGATCGTGCTCCAGGCGCGGCGGTAGGACTCGGTCGGCGGGAAGGAGGTCGGGGTGGCATTGACCACGCGGCGCCAGAAGAAACTGGCCAGGTCCCGGCTGTCGCGGTTTGTGATGAAGCCGTTGGGTACATACAAATCGACCCAACCGTCTCCGTCAAAGTCCCGCAGCAGGGAGCCCCAGGCCCAACCGCCAGGGCCCACTCCGGCACTCTTGGTGGCGTCGCGGAACTGTCCCGCGCCCTCGCCGAGCAACAGCGTATTGCCAGCTGTATGGCCGGTGTACTCTTCCGCTTCAGCCATGGGGCGTTGTGAGCGAAAGGCCGGTTGAGACGTCACGCGTAGGCCCGCGTCCGTGAACATGTTGCTGATGTACATGTCCAGGTGTCCGTCCCTGTTCACATCAGCGCAGGTGATGCCCATGCCCGCTGCCATGTCAGCGGTGCCCGTGACCAGGGCCACATCCGTGAAGCGTTCGCCGTCGTTGCGGTAGAAGTTGTTCAGGCCGAAGTCGTTGGTGACATATAGATCAGCATCGCCGTCGTCGTCGAGGTCCTCGAACACCGCGGCCAGGCTGAAGCGCGTGTTGTTGGCGTCCAAGCCCACCTCGGCCGTGGCATCGGCGAAGGCGCGCGGGCTGTCCTGGCGCCAGAAGTGGTTCGTGGCCCCGTTCTCAGCGGCGTGGTAGGGCGTGGGCACGCCACCGTTGATGCCGCCGGCCACATAGCGCGTGGCGTACAGGTCGAGGTCACCGTCGCCATCGGGATCACCGACACACAGGGAATAGACCTCCGCCGTCCCGTCCCCCTTGAGCAGCGTGCGCTTTGTGAACTTTCCGTCCCCGTTGTTCCAGGCCAGCAGGATGTCAGACCCCATGGCCAGGGCCAGGTCCACGGCGCCATCGCTGTCCAAGTCTTCCGCCAGGACACCGGAAGTGTTGTCGAGGAAGTCCACGCCGGAACGAGCGGCGACCTCCTCTGCTACCAGTTTGAGTTCGTCCGCTTGGTCGTCCGCCTTGGCGCTGCGGCGGTAAAGCCGATTGGGCAGGCCTCCGGCCTGGGCCACATAAAGATCCTCGGTTCCGTTGCCGTCGAAGTCCCCCACTCCCAAACCATGCATGCCGAGGAAGGAATCCGGGTGCAGGCGGTCACGGCGGCCGGCGGCTTGTAAGTTGCCGGCACCCAGGTCTCGCAAAAAATGGCGGCCGGCGCCGAACTCAGCGGCGGGCAGGGCGGCGAAGGGCGGCAAGCGGAAGAGGGCCCGTTCGAAGGTCAAGGGCACCAATTCCTTCAAAGCCGGCCGCATCGCGGCCGGAGGGCCATCCCAGGTCAGTTCCCACTGTCCCAGGAGCTGGAGGCGGGCAGGGCTCTCCTCGCTCCGGTCCTGCGCCTGGGCCGCTGCGCCTGAAAAACGGCAGCGCACGCGCGTGCGCCAACTGTTGGGCGCGAGCTTATCCACCGCCAAGACTTCCAGGGCCAGTGCCGGATGCGCGGCAAAGGAGGCGAAGAGTGCATCGAGGCGAGTCGAGAGCGCGGCGGCGCCGGGCTGGTCGAGCGCCGGCGCGGCGGCCCGTTCCAGGAGCAGCAAGGCATCGTCCCGCAGCACTTCGGTCCGCCCCCCCAACAGGTCCGAGCAGGTCAGTGTGTCCGCGCCGGGGGGCGCGCTGCCCCGCGGGCTGGACAACCAGGCATGGAGGATTGAATGTGTGCGCTGGGCCACCACCTCGCTCGGCCAGCCATCCCGTTTTGGATCGATGAAGGCCGCCAGGGATTCCATCCAAGGCTGCAGGGGAGGGCGGCGATCCTGGAAGTGGCCCGTGATGCGCACGGGGCCGGTGGCGTCTGAGGTGGCAGAGGCATCTGAGTCGGCAACCGCCTGATCAGAGGCGGCGCCTGTCTGCGCCTGGCCACCAGTGCTCTCACCTCCAGCGGGTGTCTCCCCGCAGCCATGTGTCAGGGCCAGGCAACAGCACCACAGGGCGGCGGCGCGCCTCATCCGTACCACTTCCATAAAAGACAACGCAGGGCCCGGCGCGCAGCGGGGTTGGGCATGGATTCTGGTATGCGCTTGAGCAGTGGCGCCACAGCGGCCGAGGGGCCCTGGCGTATCAGGCACTCAGCGGCGAAGAGCCGTTCCAGGTCGGGTCGGTCCGGACGCAGGCCCTCGGACAAAAGAACTTCACGTGCCTGATCCGTGCGCTGGAAGGACAGGGCCCAGATCAGATCCACTCGGCGCAGGGCATCATCCTCCTTCGCCAAGCGTTCAGCCAAGAGGGCCTGGGCGCTCCGGCCGCCATTGCTGGCCTGCAGAACACACCAGCGATGGGCCGACAGGTCGCGTATCGTCCCGCTGGCATCGCGGGCTTCCTCCAGGATTACCCGGGTGCCGACCGGGCCGGGAAACTGCCCCAACACCTGGAGCAAGATGGCCCGTTCCTCCAAGGGGCGGCCGGCTAGTTCACCCAATCTCTCCAGCAGAATGGCCCGGGCCTGGCCGGCAAACTCGGCGTCCGTCTGAAAAAACGGGCGCGTGAGCTCCGCAGCCAGTTCCAGTTCCCCGCGGCCACCGGAAAACATGGCCAGGGCTTCGGCCCGCGCCCGCGGGTGGCGTCGTTCGAGGAGCAAAGCGTGGGCGAGTTTGCGGACCTCCAGAGCGCCGTCGGACAGGCCCAGGGCCAGCCAATCGTTCACCGCCTCGTCCTCGGGCAAGCTGCCGAGGGCGCCCACGACGGCTTGGCGCAGATTCGTCGAGGGATCGCCCTGGAGCATTTTCAGCAACTGGGGCGCGAAGGTGCGAGCGTGTTGCGGGGCTTGGCCCTCGGCTTCCGCCAGGGCTCCGAGGGCCCGCACGGCAGCCAGGCGCAGTTCGTCCTGGGGCGCGGCCAGGGCCGCTTGCAGGCGTTTGCCGGAGCCTTCCAGGCCGCAGCCCACCGCCGGCGCGGCGAACCAGAGGGCCAGGATGGGATCCAAGTCCTCGGAGGCGTCCAGAAACTCACGGGCCAGTTCCGGGGAACTGACAGCTGGCGCGAAGGGCGCCACAAAACGCAATAAGGGGGCGCGTTTGGAAAGGGGCAACCAGGTCGCAAGGAGCTGGAAGAAGCGGTCCGGATCCACCGCGTGGAGGGCCAGGGCCACTTCCGCGGCGGTCTCCAAACGCGGTGCCAAATCAATCCAGGGCAGCAGGAGGTCGAAGTCGTCCGGGCGCCCGTGACGCGCAAGGCCGCGCACGGCGGTCGTGCGCAGGATTTCCTGGGGGTGGTCGAGGGCCTTGAGGAATAGCTCCCGGCCAGCATCTGTCTCCATCATGACAGCCACTTCGAGGATGTTCTGGTTTAGGCCCGCCATGTAGGACTCGGTCAGGTGGCGATCGAGCAAAGCCGCGAGGGCCGGGACGGCCTCGCCTTCCAGGGCGGCCAGTTCCTCCTTGGCGCGGTGCAGCACATCTCGCTGCCCCGACTCGAGCTTGGCGACCAAGCGCGGGAGCATGTGGCTGGTGTCGGCGGTGAAGGGCCGGGTCTGGGCGCAGGGTGCCAAGAGGGGCGCGATGCGATCGTCCAGCGCCAGGGCATTGCCGGCGGGCTCTTCCTCGGAACAACTCCCTAGCAGGGCGCAGCACAATAACAGTGCGCAGCACGATAGCAGTGCCTTGCAGGATAGCAGTGCGCTGCACGGGGACAGGCAAATGCCCCCTGCCCAGCGTCTCCTGGTCCTCCGCAGCCAGGCAGTTTGTCTATCTAGCGCCGGGCGCTCAGGAGTATGGGGGTCCTTCGTAAAATGTCGAATGTCCCTGGGCATCTGCGGGTCCCTGCTCCTACTGAGCGGGGCTTTCCCCCAGCAAGCCCTGGACATACTCCATATTGACCTCAGCTTTGGCGAAGGCCACGCGCGCGGCGCGCTCGGAGGATTGGGTCTGGGCCAGGGCTTGTTGGAACTCGAGCACCTGGTAGTTGGTGGAAAGGCCCTCATCAAAGCGGGCCCGCTCCGCCTCAAGTTGTTGGCGGGCGAGCTCGCGGCTCAGCTCCGCAGCCCGCACGGCCTCCGCCTGGTAGTGCACGTCGCGCACGGCCTGGCGCACCAGGGCGGCGACCTGTGACTCTGTGGCGTCATAGGTCAAGCGCGCTTGGCGCAGGGCAATGGAGGCGGCGCGTTCGGCGTGCCTGGCCACCCGGTTGCCAATGGGCATGCTATAGGTCAGGGCCGCCGTGTAGGTGGGCTGGTCCAGGTCGGTGATTTGCTCGATGCTGTCCCCGGCGCTGGCGGCTTCGCCCCGTGCATTGGCTGAAAGCGACAGGTCCAGGCCCGCCAAGCGTTCGGAAGCGCTGCGCGCCAACTGGACCTCCGCGCTATCGATGTCAGCCCGGGCTTGCCGCAGATCGGGGCGCTGTTCCATGGCCACCAAAAGAGCACTCTCCCAATCAGGCTGGCCGCTGGTCGCCACTATTTTGGGCAGGGGTGTCGTGGGCTCCGGAATGCTCTCCCACAAGTCGCGATCGGTGCCGGGGAAAACAAGCTGCTTTAGCAGGTCCCCCGCCTGGTCAACTGTGACATCCGCCAGCAGGAGTTGCTCGCGCCGCACGGCAACTTCGGCCTCGGCTTGAAGCACTTCCACCTGCGTACCGAGTCCCACCTCTAGGCGGCGTTGGTTGCGCTGTACCTGGTCCAGGCCGAGGCCGAGGCTGGACTGGGCCACCTCGCGCTGGCGGCGGGCGGCCACCAGATCCCAATAGGCGTTGCTGACCTGCAAGAGAAGGTCTTGGCGCGTGCCCCGTTCCAGTTCACGCTGGCGTCCCAACACGATCTCCGCCTCGCGCTGGGTGGCGGTGGCGTACTCCGCCCAAGCTCCCCGGAGCAAGGGCTGGTTGTAAGTCATGGTGAGTCCGTCAGAAACCAGGCGCTCTTGGAAGTCCGCTCCCACAAATGGATTGTCCGTGGCGGAGATGCCACGACTGAACTGCAGATCAAACGAGCCACCGGTACCCAGGGGCTTCAGGAAATCAAAACTGAGGCCTTCGGTCTCACTTGAGATGATGTCGCCGGTACCGAAGAACGTCGTGCTGAGGCTGTCGCTGTCGGAATAGGAACCGGTGCCCGTGAAGATCCAGTCAAAGGCGCCCCAACTGCCGAGCGAATTGTGACGCGCGAGTTCCGAGCCCAATGCCTGGATGCGCAAGCCGAGGTTGTTCTCCAGGGCCAGGGAACGGGCGAGCTTCAAGGAGAGGCGCAGCACACTGCCACTTTGCGCCTGCTGTTCGTCCACTGCTGCTGCACCCTGTTGCGGCGGTGCGGCAGAGGCAAGGGAGCCGTGGGCGGGAACGGGAGCTGCCAGGGGCAGCGCCGCCGCGAGTGTACCTATCATCCGGGGGAGATAATGCATTGTGGGAGCAGGATAGGCCCTGTCCCGGGGTCGCGCCACAGAGCCGCCTCTCCATTATGGACCGAGTGGGGACCGAGTGGGGATCGAGCGTGGATCGAGCGGCGGAGCACCCAGCAGAGGACTGTCAGTCCCCGCCTGAACTGGCGGCCCGGGCCGTCGCTAGCAGCGCGCGCCAGTGAGCCTGATCCGCGCGGGAGCGTCTCCCGTCCGGACCCAGTAGCCCTGACATAGCCCCCGGTCCGTTCAGCCGCGGGAACCGGTCTCCCAAGGTGCCCAAAGCCCGCTCCGCCGCCGGAGAGAGCTGCTCCAAACCACGGGCCCGGGACCAGAGGGCCGTCAGGCAGTCGGCCACGGGGGGGGCCAATTGCTGAAGCTCATCCGGCGAAGTGGGAAGCTCCAATGCTAGCCAGGCACTGCGGGCCTGGGACTTGGAGCCATTTGCAGCGTCGTTGCCGGTGGCGCCCAGGCCGTTAAGTAGCAACTCGCCCCAAACGATGCGCTCCAACAGCGGGGCGCCGGGTGAGGCCTTGAGCGAGGTCGGATCGAAGTTGTGGGCGTCCATGGCAGCCAGCATTTGTCCAAGTTGGCCCACGGCAGGGGGCTGGCTGGCGAGCTGCGACTCACGAACCTGACCGGCAGCGGGGTCCACGGGCACAGGGCGGGCCTCGGATTCGTCATCCAGTTTCCGCCAGGCTTCCGGTATGAGCACTTCCCGCGCAGGTTCCCCTGGGTTCTCCCAGGCCTCCGCCGGGAGGGTAGGCAATACGAAGCCGATGCGCGGCTCCGGCGGCGCGCTCGGGCGGGCGGCGTACCAGGCCAGGATCGGCAGGGCGATCAAGTGCAGCAGCAAACTGGCGGCGGCCACGCGCAACAGGCGCGAATGGCGCAGGCGACGCCGGGTGAAGTCGACAATCAGCCGCAGATCCCCGGCAAGGCCGGGGTGCGCTGCCTGGGGCACCTGTGTTGCCTGGGGTAATTGCACTGCCTGGGGCACCTGTGCCGCCCGGGGTAATTGTGCCGCCTGGGTCGCCTGGTCTGCGCGTCGTGTGGTGCTGGCCAGGATGCGTTCCACGAGCACCTCGCCCGAGGCGGCATTAGCTCCCTCGGGCTGTTCCGCGCTGGCCAGGTCGGCGCGGCAGGCATCCAGGAATCTCGTCAACTGCGCATGGCGCTCGGCACAACTTGGACAGCCAGCGATAGAGATGCCCGCGCCCTCGCCAGTCCGGCGGAGCACCATTTCCAGCAGGTCTTCCTCGCTGAGATGTCGGTGTTCCTTCATGCTCCCTCGCCTCTCTTGGCATCCTTGGCGCCCCTGCCGAAGGACCCTGCTGAACCATGGGGAGCCGCGGTCCCTGTGGCGTTTTTGCCTTTGACATCCGGGCCCCCATCTTCCTCGCAGCACTCCCGCAGGCGGCGCACGGCGTAGAACATGCGGGACTTCACCGTGCCCACGGGAATCTCGAGAATCCCGGCGATGGTGGGATAGTCCAGTTCTTGAATGACGCCGAGCTCAAAGACCAGGCGCTGATTCTCCGGCAGGCCCGCCAGGGCGAGA
>NYXZ01000014.1 GCA_002686595.1 Planctomycetota bacterium
GCCAACTCGGCCCTGGAACGCCTTGCCGGCCACGCCTTCAAGCCCTCCATGGGTGGAGTTGCTTTGGCGAATATGCTCCAGCGCTCCGGATTGTTCTACGAGGCGCTCCTGGGGCGCCTACCCGGGGGACGCGGAAGCGCGAGTGGATCCGCCCCGGCCCTCGAGTCGGCGGGGGATTTGAAGGGCCTCCTGCTCGGTTTGCTCACCGAGACAGGTTCGCCGAGGGAGGGCGTTGAACGCCTCTTGGCGGGCAAGGAACTGGAGCAAATGGTCAATCTTGCGCGCAGGCAATCCGGGGAGGGCTTTCATTGGAGTTTGCCCGTTGCGGACGGCAGCGGCTGGACCACTGCAACCTTGTTGGTGCATGAAGAACAGGAGCAGGGGCAGGCCGGGGGCGACAAGGAAGCGACACGCATCACAGTGGGCGTGTCCTTCTCACGCTTGGGGCCCGTGCGTGCTGACTTGCTGCTGGTGGGCGGGGAACTGACCGTCCGTGTGGCGGCCAGCCGCGGGGCGACTCTGCGCAAGCTCGTGGAGCGACGCGAGGAACTCAGCGCGGTCCTGGCCAACTCGGGACTGGCGGTTCATCTGGCCATTGTCCCCGGTGCGGAAGAGGATGTGTCCATGGACCGCGAGGTCCTCGACGTGTCCTTGCTGAGGGATAATCACCTACTCGATGTGCGCGGCTGAGATGACCGGCAAAAAACAGCCCGAGGAGCCCGTGCGCGCCGTTGCCCTACGCCATGACCGCAGCGTCCCTGCGGCCCCGGAGGTCTTGGCCCAGGGAACCGGCGAGGTGGCCAAGCGCATTTTGGAACTGGCCGCCGAAGAAGGCATTCCCGTGCGCCAGGATCCCGACCTTGTGGAGCTCCTAGCGGCGGTGGAGATCGGGCAGGAGATTCCGGTCGAGCTTTATGAGGCCGTGGCGGCTCTGTTGGCTTTCCTCTACCAGCTCAGTAGCGCCGGAGAGGCCGGAGACTGCGAGCATTAAGAAGCCGTGCGACCCCGAAGGTCCGCACGGCGTCTTGTTCATTTGGTGTTGCCTGGGCTAGGCCTCACCAGATGCATCTCCTGGGCGAGCATCGCGGCGGAAAAGGGCTAGGAACAGCAGCAGGGCGATCATGCCCGCCAGGCCTTGTTCCGAGAACTGTCCCACGAGAGTGCCGATGGAGGCCATTACGCCGGTGGTGCCAGGGAAGAGGATGTCCACCACCAGGAAGGTGATGATCAGGCCGATCCCGAACTGGGTGAAGTCACGCATCCAGCCGTTGATGGTGTTGAGTGAGTTCCGCATTGGGCTTCGTTTCCTTGTGCTAACTAGATGGATATGGGAGAACCGCCGGACCAGGGAATGGCCGGGTGCCACCGTCCGGCACGGTGGCACCCGGCGTATTCACTTAGCGGCGGAAGATGGCCACGAAGACCATCAAGGTGATCAGCCCCGTGAGACCCGCGCCGGTGAAGCTGTTCACCAGGTTGGAGACATTGCCGACTATGTCGCCCGAGGCGAACAAGGCGGAACCGGGGAAGAGCACCTGCACCACGAGGGCGACGCAGGCCAGTGTCAGACCGAGGGCGACGACATCACCGAGCCAGTCGTTGACCGTTGACATCGCTTCTTTGAAACCAGACATGAGATACCTCCAGGAGGATGAGCCGCCAGAACCAGTGGTCCCTTGCCGGCGCAGGGAAGCGACCGGCGGATCTTGGACAGCCAGAACATCGTTCGTAGGTTGGGAGTGAGGCCGCAGACTATTGCCGCGGCCAACCACGGGGGGACCATCGGTGCGAGGCACGCCTGCCCGACCCGCAATCTGGCGGCTAAAGCGCGGCCGGTGGTCCTAACTGCTTGCTCTGAAAGCTCTTTGGGCGATCCTTGTGGGCCAGTCCGAGGTGGCGTCTGAAAAAGCCCCTCTGGCGTGCTTATAGAAGGCGCTAGAGGTCCAGGAATATGCGAATAGGAAGTGAAGGGGCGGGCACGTATTCCCATATTCAGGAAAGTGCAAAAGGCGGGGCGAATGTCTGGCCAGCTCCGCCATTTGTCAGTTGCCCGAGCCGCGAACTAGGCCACAACTAAGGAAAGCGCAAATGTCTAGAAAAAATGGGGCCGACGGCGAGATCAGCCGGGTGGAGCTGGCCTTTTGTGGTCTCGTTCCTAGACTCAAGCGGTCCATGGGAGCGCGCCTAAAGAAGCGCCCGCGGTTAGCCTTGACCGTGGGAGATGTGGCCGGGATCGGGCCGGAGGTTACGCGCTCTGTGCTGGGAGAAGAGCGTCTCTTGAAGACGGCCGATTTGATGGTGTTTGGGCCCGCGGCGGCCTGTCCAGAGGGTGTCGAGGTGCATGCCGGGAGCTGGAGAGACTGCCCGGAAGGGGCTGCCCAGTGGGTGGACACCGGGGATCCCGGTGAGTTCAGTTTGGGGCGGGCCAGTGCTGGATGCGGGCGTGCTGCGCTAGCTGCCCTGGAGGCTGCCCACGAGGCCGCCCTCGCGGGGGCGGTGGACGCTCTTGTCACGGGCCCCGTGTCGAAGACTGCCCTGCACCTGGCGGGGGAGCCGGTGGAGGGGCAGACCGAGTTGTTTCAGCGTTGGTGTGGCTTGGAGCGGGTTCAGATGGTGGCCCTGGCCGGGCCGTTGAGGGTGGGCCTGGTCACGCGGCATCTGGCCCTGAGGGATGCTATTGAGGCTTTGAATGGGCCCTTGGTCATGGCGCACTTGGAGCTGTTGGCGTCCTTCCTGGGGACGTTGGGCCTGGGGAAACCGCGCATCGGATTGGCGGGCCTCAATCCCCATGCCGGAGAGGGTGGGCGCTTTGGACATGAGGAGCTCGATTTCCTGAATGACGCGGTTGTCTGGGCGCGTGGACAGGGCGTGGATGTGCGCGGCCCGCTCTCACCGGATGCCGTCTTCCGGGACGCCCTGGAAGGCCGTTTGGATGGGGTTCTGGCGCTCTACCACGATCAGGCCTTTATTCCCCTGAAGCTCATCGGAGGCGAGCGTGCTGTTACGGCCTTGGCTGGCATGCCCTACCTGCGCCTGAGCCCGGTCCACGGGACCGCCTTCGATATCGCCGGGCGCGGCCTGGCCTCCCATGAAAACCTCCTGGAGACCCTGTTGTTGGCCGCCGATTGGGCGGGCCCTCAAGCAGGCGGCGCTACTCCGGCAGCCGGGGCTTCTGAAATGAGCGCGGCCGGCCGATGAGAGATGTTCTCTCCCCGCACCGACCCCTGATCCAAGTCGATGGTGCTACGCTGCGGTCAAGTCCGGACCGCCTTCGGCCTCTCCACTGACCTACCCATGATTCAAGCGCAGAAGAGGATCGTCCTCTACCAACCGCAGCAGGTGAACGAGTCCCTTGGCCTGCCGTCCAGCAAGGACATGCTGCCCCTGGAGATGCTGGCCATCGCCGCCTGGCCCCTGGAGGACGGCTATGAGGTGCAGATCATTGATGGCAGCCTTTACAGTCCGGAGGAAGCCCAGCGGCGCGTGGTGGAGGCCTGTGCCGGTGCTTTGCTCTACGGCACGACGGGGATTCTGGGATACATGATCAACGATGGACTGGCTTGCACCCGGGCGGTCAAGGCTGCCCATCCCCATTTGCCTTCGTTCATCGGTGGCTGGTTCGCCTCCGTGCGGCCCGAGTTGCAGTTGGGGACGGGGCTCTACGATGCTGTTGTCCTGGGCCAGGGGGAGCTGACCTTCCGCGATGTGGTGCGGGCCGTTGACTGCGGGGAAGCGCTAGATGGCATCCCCGGACTGGCCCTCTGGCGCGAGGGCGAGATGATTCGCACGGAACGCCGGCCCGTGGTTGGCTGGGACAAGTTGCTCAACATGCCTTGGCATTTGATCGACATCGCTCCCTACCGTGACCATCAAATGCGCGCCACAAGTTGTGGCGATGTGCTGCGCATGCCGGCGCCTTTTTCCATGGGGGAACGCAAGCCCTACTTCGGCATCACGTACTTCTCGAGCTTCGGTTGCCCAGAGCCATGCACATTCTGCTGTTCACCGGAGGTCACCAGTCGGCGCTGGAAGGCCATGCCGGCCGATCGCATGCTCGATGACCTGGAGGATCTGAAGCAACGCTGGGGTTTCGATGTGGTGCGTTTTCACGACGCCAATTGGGGGGTGATGGAAAAACGCTCGCGCGCCTTCGCCGCGGGCATGTTGGAGCGCGGACTGGACTTTTCCTGGAACGCATTTATGGAGACCCACTCCATCCTGCGCTACGACCCGAGCACGTTGGACCTGATTGCCGAATCAGGCATGTATGTGGCGGAGATCGGCGCCGAGGCAGGGACCGACGAGATGATGCGCAAGATCGGGAAACCTATTAATGGTGATGACAACATCACTGCGGCCATTGAAATGGATCGCCGCGGCATCCAGGGCTCGATCACCTATATCATCGGCTATCCCGGCGAGGAACCCGCCTCGATGATGGCAACGCTGGATCAGTGTCGGCGCTTGCATGTGGCCTGCCCTCTGGCGCGCCCCACGGTTTGGCCCTATCGGCCTATCCCCGGCACCGTCATGTGGGATGAAGCCCTGGAGCTAGGTTACCAACCGCCGCGCAAGCTAGAGGAGTTTGGCTCCATCGGCGAGTACCACATGGAGGAGACCTGGCCCGGCAAGATTCCTCCCCATGTGGCCACGGCGCGCAAGATGTACCAGCACTATGTGACCTTGGACTACGGATTGGCCCGCGGCATGATCGGGTTCTGGGAAAAGCGTGCGGGAAAACGGCTAGAGAGAGGCGACTACCATTCCAACGGAGCGCGGGTGGAGGCCAAGGCCTTTGACCTGTGCAATCGACTGGCGCGCAAGCTGCGCCCGCGGGCGGAGCTGTCGCGTTCCTGGGTGGATCCGGGGCACAAGACGGGTTCGTCTTCCCGCAACGATCGGGATTCCACCGATGCCACAGAGCCGGCGAGCCGTGCCTGACTGTTGTTGCGGTAGTGAGCCGGATTGGGCGGCGCGCTATCGCGACGGAGAAACCCCGTGGGACTTGGGCTGCGCCCACCCTGAACTGCGGCGGCGAATTGATGCGGGAGAGTTGCAACCCAGGGGTAGCGGTCGCGCCTGGGTGCCTGGGTGCGGGCGTGGTCACGATCTACGTCAACTGTCCCACGCCGGTTGGCAGGTGACGGGCCTGGACATCGTGGAAAGCCTGCGCGGAGAAGTGGCTTCCTACTGTGAAGCCAGTGGCGGCGCGTTTCTGCTAGGCGATGCCCTGGCCTGCGGAGCGCCGGAGCCCGTGGACTTGATCTTCGACCACACCTTCTTCTGCGCCCTGCCGCCAACTCGGCGTGCGGAGTTCGGTGCTTGGGTGCGCTCCGTATTGGCCCCAGGAGGGCGGGTCTGTTCCCTGGTGTTTCCCGTCGATCGTCCCCCCGACCTGGGGGGGCCGCCGTTTCCCATGACCACCGGGGACCTGTCCGAGGCACTTGGCCAGGACTTCCTTTTGCTCCTCGACGAGGCTGTCAAGCGGCCCGGAGAAGGACGTGCTTGGGGCGAGCGTTGGGCTGTTTTTGAGCGCCGGGATCAGGGCTGACGGATAGTCCGCCGCCTTCCCGATTCGCTGAGGTGAGTGCCGCGTCGGCGGAGACCTCGGGACATGAAGGTGCAGAGGTGCTGACTGTAATGCCCACTCACAGCCCCTAGAGGCCCGTATTGTTGGCGCTCTCCTAGAGGGGCTTTACGGATTGTGGGTTCTGTGGGATACAAGGGCACGCGTGCGCGGGTGTCCAGTGCCGAGCCCGGGCGCCTGTTTCCATCCCCAGTCCCGCCACCGCAAGAGGCAAGACATATGAGTTGTGCCGGTGTTCTCCTCCTGACCGCCCTTCTGTTTCCCGCGCCCCAGCAATCCTCCCGCATCCAGGTTGAAGGTGAATTCGCCTACGGCGAGCTGCTGAGCAATCCCACCACCGACAGCATCATGCTCAGCGTGATGCCGCGCCTAGACCTCGAAGTCTATGTGGAATACGGCCGCGCCGCGGGTGAGATAAACCGTCGCACGCGAGTCTACAACGCCCCGCCCAATAAGCGCTGTAGCATTGGCATCAAGAGTCTGGAACAGGGTCGTCGCTACAACTACCGCCTGCGCTATCGCGCAGTGGGCGCAGCATCCTTCAAGTTCGGTGAACAACACAGTTTCAGGACCTTGCGTGGGCCTGGACGCACCGTGAGGTTCGCCTTCGGCGCCGACAGCCACTTGTATAAGAACTGGGCCAATGATGTTTGCAGCCCGCGCCCCACGGGCTCCACCGCCTACTTCCGCCAGACCATTAGGAACATCATGTCATGGGAGCCGGATTTCTTTGTAACCGCCGGCGACGAGGCCATGACCCATTGTTTGGGCTGCGCCCCTTGCACGGTGGACGGCAGCTACTCCGGCGCGAATACCGTGCAGAGTATCGAGCAGGCCCGCTTGCGCTATCGCCGAATCATGCAACGCGATCTCTACGGCGCCATGACACACTCAGTCCCGTTTTTCATGGCTTTGGGAAACCACGATGGGGAGATGACCTGGGGTGGCGTCAATGGATTCTGCGAACACTTTGCCACCACCGATCCACAGAGCGAGTCGGCGCGATTGGATGTCATGCCGAATCCCTTTTTTACCTACTCAGGCAGCCCGACCGGCAACTACTACTCCTTTGAGACCGGGGACATGTTGATGGTCGTAATCGACTCCCATAAGACCATCGCCGACTTCCCCATGGTGGTAGAGGATTGGACTCTGGGCCAGGAGCAGCTGGCCTGGCTCGACCAGACTCTGGCGAACAGTGATAAACATTGGAAGGTGATCGTCTCGCCTCACATCATCGGCGGCCAGGATGGAGCCAACTGCTATTACTACGGGCGCGGGGGCGTGCGCTCCACGGTGGATGGCACGCCGCGCAGCGCCTTCCTCGGTGAGCAAGAGACCATTCACCAGATGATGAAGCAGCACGGTGTGCAGGCTTTCCTCTACGGACACGATCATGTGGCGGTGGCGGGGGAGAAGCAGAACGCAGCGGGGGAAGGCGAGGGTGTGCATTACATCCTCGGCGGACAGCTGGCCCTGAATGCCAGTCCCTGGCGCGGGGAACCCTGGTTCCAAAACGAAATGGACTGGGACGAGGATGGCGTGGCCGACTATGACAACGGCTACAGCGGCAGTCGTTCAGTGGGCTTCTACCGCGTCACCGTTTTTGACAAGGAGGCCATGGTCTTCGAGTACATCTGTTCGGACCCGGATGACCCCACGGCCAACAATGTCGTGGAGTTCACCTACACAATTATGTGAGCGCGGCGGCCGTCAACGGTCGATGAAAACGCCGTGTTCAGGCTGTAGGCGTTCCTGATTGTTGCGGTCCTCGCCGGCGTAGGCATCGTCGTCGCCGCCCTCCTCAAGAAAGATGGAGAGGCTGGTGCCCCCGTGGTAGTCGTTGCCGCCGGCGCGCGCCTCTCCTTCACGCAGGTAGGTGTCGCGCCCGTTGCGTTCGTGGAAGACGCAAATTCCGTTGTGAGCCGAGGCCCCCAAGGAGAAGCCGCCGCCTCGGTAACGGTCGTCGCCTCGTTCATCTATGAAGAAGGAAACGGATTCGTCCCAGGCCAAGCCGTGGGCCACGGAGTTGCGCGTTTCGTAGTTGTCGTCGCCCCCTTCCTCCAGGAAGAAGCCGGCGGCCTGGTGAGCCGAAAAGGCCTGGTTGTAGCGGGATCCGATGTAGAGGTCATCATCTCTGCCACGATCGAATAGGGCGCCAAAGCCGAAGTAGTAGCCGCCGCCCTGGGCGAAGTTCCCGGCCTCATAGATGTCCTTCCCGGCGCCATCGATGAGCAGGCCCACGCCGCCGGAAGCGTTGCCGCGGAAGCCAATCCCACAACCTTGGCCCCAACCTTCAAAAACACCTGGGGTGCCGTAACCGGTGGGCCAACGCCCCTTGCAGTAGTACTCGTCGGCTCCGGCTCGATCCGCCAACACACCCGTACCCCCGGCCAAGCCGACGGCCTGTCCGTAGCGCAGGGCGCGATAGGAATCCTGGCCAGAGCTGTCCACCAACAATCCCAGGCCCCAAGCGCCAATGCCCTGGGCCAGGGTTTGGGCGTTGAAACGATCGTCCCCCCCTTCGTCCAACAGGATTCCGACTCCCATCCAGCCGGCGCCCTGGCACCAACGCCCGGCGGTATAGCGGTCGTCCCCGGCCAGGTCGCGCACCACTCCCAGGCCCAGAACCCCGGCCCCCTGGGATCCGTCCTGGGTCCCTTCGTAGGCATCGTTTCCGGCCAGGTCGATCAGGATGCTGGCGGGCAGAACCGGGCGCCCCAGGGCGTTGGTCGTGGTCCCTCCGGCGGTGTGCAAGTCATCGCCACCCAAGTCAATCAGGAGTGCATCCAAATCGGCTGCCGCTGCATCGGTGAACTGGTCTCCCCGCCGGTGGAAATCGTCCCCGGTGCCGGCGATGCGGATGCGGCCCAGGGATGTCTGGCGTTCGAGCACCGTGGCCAAACTCGTGTCGAGGCCGGCTGCTTCGAGGTCAGCCTGCAGGCTATCCAGCCAGTCCCCCATGACCAGCGGTAGGGCGGCGACCGCTGTCGCCAGCATCCCTTGTCGATCCACTTTTTCACCGATGCGCAGGGTTTGCTCGTTGCGCGCTGCCCGTTCCGAGTCGGCGTCGTTGTAGAGATAGATGTCATCTTCGAAGCGGTCGATGACAGAGCGCCAGTGGGTTTCCCCATGGGTGCGTTCGGTCGCGGACAGCCGGGCGAGGCTGGCCTCCCGTAGGGCGGCGATGTATTCGAGATGCTGTTCGAGGATGTCGAGCAAAGCCTCCGGCGCCAGGCCGGGGACCGGTGGCGGCGGAGCGCCGTCTTGAACTGGCAGGGGAGCGAGTCCTTCAGTGGCGGCGGCGTGTTCGAGGAGTCGGCCCAGGCCGGCTCCTGAGCGCCGGGCGAGGTCCCTTTCCTCAAAGCCACGGGCGAGATAATCAGCCAGCTGCGGCAGGGCGAAGGGGCGCCGGTGAATGTGCGTCATGGCGTGCGAGCGGGAGGCGTCGCCCCGTTCCGCCAAGCGCGCCAGGCGGGCGAGCAGGTCTTGTTGATCCTCTTCCAGGGCGGCCGTGGCCAGGCGCTTTTCCACTAGGGCGACATGGGGCCAGGAGCGCAGTTGGCCGCCGGGAAACAGGTCTGCGGTTTCGCTGAGGCGCGCACCAGATGTGCCCGGGCGCTGCCCGATGGTGGCCACCAGGAGTAGGGGGTGCCATTTCTTGGAGGCGCTTACGGCCAGGGAGCTGCCCGGCGGTAGGCCATCCAGGATCTTGCTGAAATGACGGGCGGTTTCGGCGGCGTCGTCCGTCTCCTCCCCGTTGCGAGTTCCAGAGAAGATCACGGTCGGGCGCAGTATTTCCAGGGCCAAACGGTCACCCACCGCGCTCTTCCCCAGGCGTTCCATGAACCCCGCCAGAGCGCCCTCCGGCGTATTCCCAAAGGGAACCGTGTCGAGGGCCAGCAGGATGTCTCCCGTGGCGAAGCCGCTGCGGTGGCAGGGGCCACCGTTGACGACCCGGACCAGATGCACGCCTGCGCGCCGGCCCGAGATGGCGGCCGCGGAATCGTCGAGAGCTACTCCCGCCAGCTGGGCGCCGAACCAGACCTGTTCATCAGGCCCCGGTTGCGGCTGGAGCGGAGGGGCTGATGCTATGGTCAGGAGCGGGGCCAGGAGCGGGAGAAGGCGGATATCCATGCACCCATTCTGTGCGTTGGCTCTAGGTCAAGCCAGGATGCCGTGGCCCGTGGCCCGTGAACTGGTTGAGGGTTCGCTGCAAGGCTGGGCCAGCTTCCCTTGGCCGCACTCTGTGGATGCGGTGGGCTAGTTCGCGCTGCCCGCCCGCTTCCGCAGGGCCGTCGTTCTCTTATCTCGCCTCGCCAGCCGCCCTTGGCGCGCGTGAAGTTCCCCGGATTCCAGATCGCGCAGCAGCTCGCGGGTCTGCTGCGGCGTGAGTCCCCTGGGGCGCAGCAAGCTCCTGTGGCGCCTGTGGCGCCGGCTGCGCTCCTCCAGGCTGCGCAGGTGGCGTGTGCGGGACCTGGCCTTGGTGCGCGTCCCCACCAAGGTAAAGGCAGTGCCAAGCGTTTCTCCAGACCTTGTGAACTGGGCCAGGGCGCGGCCGCGTTCTGCGGTGGCGTGGCCGAGTTGTGTCAGGCGCATGGTCTCGCGCGTGGGAGTAATGGTCGTGAAGCCGGCCTGTTCGACAGATACGCCCCAGGCTTCCAGGCGGCGGGAGAGGTTTTCGGTCAGCAGCCGGTCGAGGGCCGGGCCGCCGCGGGCTTCCCGTTGGCTCGCCGAGCGCAATACTTCCTGGACACCCAGTCCCAGCATCTGCCCCATGCCCTTCTCCAAATCGTCGATCTCAACCAGCGCCCGGCGCAGGTCGCTGATTCGATAGACCAGGTTGGCATCGACGGTGAAGACGAAACCAGCCAGGGTCGTAACCCGTTGGGCGGGCAGATCGAGAGTGCGCGAACGGGTGGGCAGGGGCTTGGCCACTTGCAAAAACGGAATCAACCAGTGGAAGCCGGGGTCGAGCACGGCCCCGGCGCGACCGCCGGGGAAACGCAGGGCCCGTTGCCCGCTCTGAACCGTGATTCCCATGGCGCGCACGATAGTGCCCCCCAAGGCGAAGAGCGCCATCATCAGGTCCCGCCGGTGCTCCTCGAAGAGCTCCTGCAGCCACGCGAAATCCATCAAGCACGCTTTCGGTGGAGTCCGAGGGAGGTGTCCGTGGCGCTAGCGCTACCCATGGCGCTAGTCATCATCGGCACTCTCTGAATCCTGTTCCCCAGCCTCGTTTTTCTGCTCCCGCTCTTGGCGCAGACGCTCCTCCTCCATGCCGTCGATGGAGCGCGAAAGGGCCTCTTCCTCGCGGCGCATCCCTGCTCGGGAGGGCGGGGACTCATCTGGCGCGAGGGATACCACCGCTCCAGCCAACAGAGCCACGGCCGCTTCCTCCCCCAGGCCGCCGGTGCGCATGGTGCCGAATAGGCGCAGTTTCTCCCGGGCGAGCAGCTCCATTTGGGTGATCTCCAACGTGGCCGGGGACGGCGAGATGTTTGAGAAGCCGAACTGCAGGATGCGCACGCCCCACTGTTCTTCAACCGGTGCGAGGGCTTGTTGAATCTCCAGTGAGAGAGCCTGGGTGTCCTTGATGGACTCGCGGTCCTGGGCACGCAGAATGGTCTGTACCGCCAAGACCACGCGGTTCTGCAGCCCCGTGACCAGGTCATCGATTTCGATGATCGCCTTGCGCAGGTTGACGATCTGATAAACGACCTTGGCGTCCACTTCGTAGACCAGGTCGTCCTTCAACTGGATCACCTGCGGTTCCAGGTCCAGAGTAGTGTGCTTGGTCTCCTCCGTGCGGAAGGTCTGCACGATGGGCAGCTTGAAATGGATGCCCGGGGGCACGACCGACTTGGCGCGGCCAAGGGTGAATTTGAGGGCATGCTGGCCGTCGTAGACAACGACAAAGATGCCCGTGACGGCCTGGAGGAGTTCGAGGAACATGTGGTGGCGTGGATTGGGTGGTGGGCTGGGGGGGCTTCAGGCGGGCTAAATCGCAGCCATAAAATGACGCGCTGGCGTCCCCGGCGCCGATGATAATAATGAAGATCCCGCAGGAACCCTTGACGGGGACATCAATATCCGTAGCCTTTTACGGCTCGAAATCTTCCGGAGCCGTGCTGGGCCGGTAAAACGCCAGTGCCGCTGCTCTGGAGATCCGTTTCCGGCCCGCAGGCCACTTTCACTTCTCCTCCAGTTGGGGGAGCATTCCACTCCGATAGATCATGACCGCCGTCCTCAAGACCGAATCCCCTCCCCGTACCAACTCCCAAAAGGGAGGCCACCTGCGCCGCAACATCGGCATCATGGCGCACATTGATGCGGGCAAGACGACCGTGACCGAGCGCGTCCTGTTCCTGACCCAGCGGATCCACCGCACGGGTGAGGTGCACGATGGTGCCGCCACCATGGACTATCTGGAGGAGGAGCAGAAGCGGGGCATTACGATCCAGTCCGCGGCGACCACCTGCGAATGGCTGGACCATACGGTTAGCATCATCGATACTCCCGGGCACGTGGACTTCACCGCCGAGGTGGAGCGCTCGCTGCGTGTGCTCGATGGGGCGGTGGCCGTGTTCGATGCTGTCAGTGGCGTCGAGGCCCAGTCTGAAACAGTCTGGCGCCAAGCCGACCGCTATGAAGTGCCGCGCATCTGCTTCATCAATAAGATGGATCGCGTCGGGGCCGATTATTGGGCTGCCGTACAGTCGATTCGTGACCGCCTGGACGCCCGTCCGATTTCATTGCAGATGCCGGTGGGGTCTGAGAAGGACTTTCGGGGCTTCGTGGATCTGGTGCGCATGAAATACATCGAGTTTCCGGATGATGGTGATGGCCACTCATACAATGAGAGCGAAGTGCCCGCTGAGTGTCTCGAGGAGGCCCGGGCTCGCCGCCATGACTTGTTGGAAGCAGCCGCGGAGAATGATGAGGATTTGCTCGACATCTTCGTGGAGGATGGCGAGGTCAGTGAGCAACAACTCGTTGCCGCCCTGCGCAAGGCGACTCTTGAGCTGTCCCTGACGCCGGTCGTGTGTGGCTCTGCCCTCAAGCACAAGGGCGTGCGTTTCGTGCTGGACGCGGTCATCGATTACCTGCCTTCGCCCCTGGATATCAAGCCTTTGGAAGGGGACAACCCGGACCGCCCCGGCGAGACCGCCGTGCGCAGGCCTGATGAATCAGAGCCGGTCAGCCTGATGGCCTTCAAGACCATCGCAGAGCCCACCGGCGATTTGACCTTTGTGCGCGTGTACTCGGGCGTGCTGCGCAAGGGCGAGAAGCTGCTGAATCCGCGCACGGGCAAGACCGAGCGCGTGGGGCGCATCGTCCAGATGCACGCTGATAAGCGCGAGGCTCTCGATAGTGTGCCCGCCGGAGATATCGCCGCGGTGATTGGCCTCAAGCGCACTGTGACCGGCGACACCCTCTGCGACCAGGACCAGCCCATTGCGCTGTCTAAGATCGAGTTTCCAGACTCAGTGATTTCCATGTCCATGGAGCCCAAGCGCTCCGAGGATCGTGACAAGCTCTCTGAAATTATCGGGCGCATGATGCGCGAAGACCCGACCTTCCGCGCCACCACCAACGAGGAAACCGGCGAGCTGGTCATCTCGGGCATGGGCGAACTCCACCTGGAGGTTGTCGTGAACCGCATCCAGGGCGATTACAAGTGTGGTGTGCAGACCGGCAAGCCCAAGGTGGCCTACAAGCAACGCCTCAGGAAAATGCGCGAGGTCGAAACGCGCTATGTGCGCCAAAGTGGTGGCCGGGGCCAGTTCGCCGTCATCCATGTGCGCTATGAGCCCTTCGAGACGGAAGACGGCGGCCTGGAGTTCGAGGACAAGATCCGCGGAGGCAATGTGCCCCGCGAGTACATTCCGGCCGTGGAGGCCGGTCTGCGCGAGGCTTTCGCCGGTGGCGGCACCACGGGCTTCCCGTTTGTGAATGCCAAGGCGACCTTGTACGACGGCAAGTCCCACGACGTGGATTCCAGCGAAATGGCCTTCCACAGCGCCGGCGTCTTCTCATTCCGCGAGGCTACGGATCACAACACGGTTCTGCTCGAACCGGTCATGAAGGTGGAAGTGCGCGTGCCCGAGGAATTCCTGGGTGCCGTGGTGGGGGACCTCAACTCGCGCCGGGGGGAAGTCTCGGAAGTAGATAGCCAAGGCAACCTGCGCATCGTGCGCTCGATGGTGCCGATTGCGGAGATGTTCGCCTATTCGTCGTCCCTGCGTGGCGCGACCCAGGGGCGCGGCAACTATTCCATGGAGCTGGCCGAATACCGCGATGTGCCTGCGGCCATCGCGGAGAAGGTCCTCAAGGAAGAGTAGCCCCGGGAATCAGCCTTGGCTGAGAACTTGGTTGGCAGAGCTCCCGCCGGTGCCTAGGATTGGTCCATGACCAGCACGGCCAGAAGGCGTTGGACGCGTGAAATCCGCAGCGAGGTGGATGGCATTGCCATTCACCCCCAGGGCCCCGTCCTGCTCCACGGCTATGACCCGCCGGCCGGGGGCATGTGGTTGGACGATGTCATTCCTGGGAAGCTGGGAGCCCTCGATCGGAATACCGGGGAGACGCTTTGGTTGGCCCCCTGTGAGGTGGGCTATGGCCGCGGCTTCGGTGCTGGCTTCGGCGCGGAAAACGACTTGGTGGTGCTCGGACCCAGCGCCAATGGCCATCGCATCGTGCGCATGTCGCTGATCGATGGTCAGTTGATGAGCGCGGCTACCATCGAGCCCTTTGATGTGGCCGTGGTGGAGCAGGATGTCTGTATTTGCCTGACGCCCAACCGCATCTTCGGCCTCGCCACCGATTCCCTGACCGAGGTCTGGGAGTATTCACGAGAAGGGGAGCGTTTTCACCACATCGGCCGTTGGGGGCAGCTCGTCTTTGTCGTCTATACGAACACCAACACCGGCAAGCAGGGAGTCCTGTGCCTCACGGCGGACAGCGGAGAGTTTTCCCATGTGCTCCTGAGCCCGGTGCAGGATGTGATCCACGAGCTGGCCGTGGGGGCCGGAGGCCTGGTTGTCTCCTCGGCTGACATTCTCGGGTTATTGGCGCCGGATGACATGCAAGCCTATCTCTCGGCCCTGGCTGTCCACGACGAGAGCGCCACCGCCGACACCCTGTCGCTGGTGGCCTTGCGACATGACCACCAGAGCGGGGATGGCCCGCTCTGGCATGAGGTGCTCAGTTGCGCACCAGTTGATGAGCTGCCGGATCTGCGTGTCCACAGCAACAACGACAAGCTCTACCTGATGCGCGGGGCTTGGTTGGAGGTGCGAGACATCTTGACCGGCAGGGCCCTGGGCGATTGGACCGTGCCGGGCTTGGATGAGAGTGTGGCCTGGACCGTCTGCGACGGTGCCGGGTTCCTGGCGGAGGAAACACGCGTCTCCATCTTCGAATTGCCGGCCTGATCTCTGGCGGCGCCGGCGTCCGGCTTTTTCCAGGCGGGCTTGACGAATGCGGGATGCTGGGGGCAAGCTAATCCCATGGCCAAATCCAAAGAGCAACCAGCGGACGACGCTCCCGCCGTGGACGCGGACGGGCTTCCCATCTTGGACTATCCCGCGTCGGTGCTGGTAATCGTTCCCCCGGAGGCCTTTGACGAACAGGTGCTGCGCCATGTGCGATCATCCCTGGAAATGCTGCATGTCTCCACGCGCTGCGTGTCTTCCCGCTCGGAGGAGGCCCTCAAGGGGAGCCTGCAGGACGAGTTCCTCGTGGATGGCTCCGTGGCTGACCAAGCTTTGGAGGGCTATGTGGGTTTGGTGTTGGCCGGTGGAGATTCCGCGGAGAACATGGCCTCTGACCCCGATGTGCTGCGCCTGCTGCGGGCCGCGGTCTCCGCATCCATGCCGGTGGGGGCCTGGGGACGCGCAGTGGCGGTCCTGGCCCGCAGCGGCCTCCTGGAAAAACGCCGCGTGGCGGGGGCTGCAGAGCTGGCTGGGGAAATCATGGCCGCCGGCGGACGCTACTCGTCGCGTCCACTCGTCATCGACGGGCAGCTGATCACAGGCAAGGACGAATCCGCCGGAATGCGCTTTGCAAAGGCCTTTTCCGGGGCCGTGCCGCTCTCCGCCAGGATTGCCTAGCGGCGGCCGGGTAGCGCATGCCCTGCCATTCGGGGTAGGATTCCCCCAGCGCTTGGCGCCGGAGCCCAGGCCATCCCGATAACCCAAACACATTTCCTTTGGGGGATCTCCAGTGACTGCCACACACATTCTCGAAGCCCTTGCCAGGGAGTTTTCCTCTAGTCCCGAACGCGTCCATGCCGTTCTGGAGATGCTCGATGCCGGCCTGACACCGCCCCTGATCGGGCGTTTTCGGCGCGCTGACACCGGGGAGCTGCCCGAGAGTGTGATCCGACGCATTCAGCGAGATCGCACGCAGCTCGAGGAAATGGATCGCCGGCGGGCGACGATCCTGCGCACGCTTGAAGGTTCGGAGGGCGTCGGAGAGAAGGATTTGGAAGGGGTACGCAAGAGTGTCGACCGCTTCGAATTAGAGGATCTGCTCCTGCCCCATAGGAGGCCAGAGCCCGAGGTGCAGTTGGCCCTGGATCGTGGATTGGGCGAACTCGCTGATCTGCTCGTCGCTCCCTATCGCAAGAGCGGGGCCAAGGAGATGCCGGAGCCTGGGGACGTGCAGGCTGCACCCGAGGTACAGGCGCCGTCGGAAGCGGCGGCAGTTCCCGAGACCGGAACCGCTGGCCAGGCGGAGCCCGCTCAGGAAACGGATGGGGAAACTCAAGCCCAGGAACCGGGCGAGGAAGCTACTTCGCAGGACAGCGCCGACGGTACTCCGTCGCCAGCAACGGAGCCGGAATCCGCGCCCGTTGCCCCGGCGGGGCAGCCAACAGAAGAGGCGCGGGACACTCAGGATAAGCCGGCTACTTCCAGCGTGGCTCTCAAGACTGACGAGATTCTGACCCCTGAGCTGGCCCGTGCCTGCCAGGAGTTTGTGCGCCCGGACCGCGGCATTCACACAGAGGCCGAGGCCCTGGCCGGGGCCATGCGCATCCTGGCTGATCGCCTCTCCCGTGATCCTCGCCTGCGGGGGCTGATCCGCCGCATGCTGCGCAAGCGCGGCGTTTTGAGCGTGCGGTCCCTGGTGCCGGATAACAAGGCCGGCCGGCATCGCTCGCTGATGAAACTGCGCCAGCCCATGCGCCAACTCCAGGGCCATCGCCTCCTGGCCCTGCGCCAGGCCCAGAAGGAGCGCGTGCTCACCACGGCGATTTCCCTTGAGCGCGAGGTGGCCATGCCCAAGGTGCTGGCCGCCCTTTCGCGCCACCGCAATCCCGCCTTCGAGGGTGTCTTGGGCGAGGTGGCCCGCAGGGCCCTGGAGGTGCGCATTCTGCCCATGCTCGAAGGGGACATCCGCTTGGAGTTGAAGGAGCGGGGCGATGACGAAGCTCTGCGCTTTCTCGCCCAGCACCTGCGCCAGGTTCTGCTGACGCCACCCTGTGGACGTCACCCGGTGGCGGCCGTGGATGTCAGCGCCCGCGGCGACTGGCTACTCGTCACCGTGGATGAGTCAGGAGAGCCGGCGGGCTCCGGCACGTTGATCGAAATCGCCGACAAGGATGCTGCCGCCCTAGGAGCCGAGCTCAAGACAGCGCTCGGTGAGAGCCGAGCCCGCACCCTGGCCGTGGGCCATGGGAAGGTGCCGCGGGCCGCGGTCCCCGGTCTGCGGGCAGCCCTGGCCGCCGCCGGTCTGGACCTGGTCGTGCATGTCGTTTTTGACTCTGGCCTGACCCACTACGCGAATTCCGAAGGCGCCCGCAAGGAGCTCCCGGACGCCAGCGTGGCCGGGCGCGTGGCCTTGGCCCTAGCCCGTCGCCTCCAGGATCCTCTTCAGGAGTTGCTCAAGGTGGAGCCCCGTTACCTGGGCCTCGGCGTTGAACAGGGCTTTGTCAGCAAGGCCAATCTGAAACGAACCTACCGGGAAGTGATCGAGTCCTGCGCGGCCCTGGTGGGCTGCGATGTGAACCGGGCTTCGGCCTTCTTCCTCGGTTTCATCCCCGGACTGACCAAGGAAGCCGCGGGCAAACTGGCGGAACGCGCCAAGCAGACGCCCTTCAAGAACCGTGAGGAATTGCGGGGCGAAGGCCTCCTCAGCGAAGCCGAGTGGGCCAATGCGGTGGCTTTCCTGCGCGTGCCTAACTCAGATGAACCCTTGGACCGGACGGGCCTTCACCCTGAACAGTATCCCCTGGCGCGGCGCCTGTTGGAGGCCGCCGGAGTGACTGCCCAGGAAGGCCTGGGGCGCTCGGGGCTGACCCGTGGCCTGCGGCGGGACGCCTTTGAGGTGGATGAATACACCTGGCGCGATCTGATGCGCGAGATCTCCCATCCCGGTCGCGATCCTCGGCCGCGTCTGCCCCTGGTGCGCCTCTTGGAGGGCCCGGTGGATCCTGTGCGCATGACCAAGGACCGTGTACTCGAAGGCGTGGTCACGAATGTGGCCAGCTTCGGTGCTTTTGTGGATGTGGGCCTCGAACAGGACGCCATGGTGCACATCAGCGAAGTCTCGGGGCACTATGTCCGCGACGCCCGCGAGGTGCTCAGCGTCGGTCAGGTGGTGCGCGGGCGCATTCTCGAAAAGCCCGGGCCGCGCTTGGCCATTTCACTCAAGAACGTGCCCCATCCCTCCCGTGCCAGTTCCGGCGGCGGCGGCGGTGGCGGCAAGGGCGGTCGTTCCGCTGGCCGCGGTGAACGCGGTGAACGGGGCGAGCGTGGTGAGCGGGGTGCCGGTCGGGGACGGCGCGAACGCACGCCCCAGTCGAATGTGCGCGCAGCCCAATCGCGCCGCGATGGTCTCGGGGGGGCGGGCCGCGGTGGTCGCGGCGGCGGCGGCGGCGGTCGCGGAGGCGGTGGCGGTGGTCGCGGCGGTGGCGGTGGATTCATTGGCCGCAAGGGCCGTGGCGGGCGCGAGGAGCGCGATGAACGCGTCGACCTGCGCAAGTTGGATGTGGCCGGTTCCCAGGCGGGTTCCTGGAGCCCCTTCGCCGCGTTCTTCGACGCCGATCAGAAGGCCGAGGCTCAGGCTCCCAAGGCAGTACCGGTGGCAAAGAAGCCGAAGAAGCCCAAGCAGTCGCCCGTGGCGGATGATGCGGCTCAAGCGGAAAAGCTTCAGGCTGCCGGTGAGTCTGCCGCTGCGCAGGTCACCGAGGTCGTCGCCCCGGCGGCAGCTGGTGAAGGAACAGCCCTGGAGACTGAAAAAACTGAAGTCGGTAAAGCGGCTGGTGCTGCCACTGGCTCAGAGCCTGAGACCCCGTCAGCGACGCCTGATTGTCAGGCGGAGGAAGGGGCAGCTTCCGAGTAGGGCTCAGTTGGAACTGGGAGGAAGATCCTGATCTTCCTCGTCCAAATCCACGCTGATGACCCAATCCTCGTCCTCCTCCTCTGGGGGAGCGGGGGGTATGTCCATGTCCCAGGAATCTGAAATGGGCCTCGGCAGCCAATCGAGGGGGGCTTGTTCCCGGGGGTGATTCATGGCCCTTCGTCGGGAGAATCCAAGCCTGTCCTTGAGCCCAATCGGTCTGTGGTGCGAAACAGCCCCCGAGGAGGTACTCTTACCAAAGCCATGTTGACCAAGCGTCTCGTCAATGGAGTGGGCGTGGCCCCGGGCCTGGCCCTGGGGGCTGCCCATGTGGTGCGGAGCGGCTCAGGCTCCGTGCCGACCTGGTCCGTGGCGGCGGATGAAGTGGAGCCCGAGGTCCAGCGACTGCGGTTGGCGGTGGAGGAGGCGGCCCTTGAACTAACGCGCCAGCAGGAAGCAGTGGCCAGCGCCTCCGGTGAGCAGGAGGCTGGCATCTTCGGTGTGCATCGCGCTGTGCTGGAGGATCCCGGTGCCCTGAAGCGAGCCATGGAGACGATCCGCGAGGAACGCATCAATGCCGAAGCGGCGGTGCAAAACCTGGTCAATCGCCTGCGCCAGACCATGCAGAGCATGGAGGGCGAGTCCTTGCGCAGTTTCAGCGCGGACTTTACAGAACCCTGGGAAATCGTGCTCGACTATCTGATGCAGAAGAACCGCGAGAGAATTCTCTCCGGCGCGTCGGCTGTGATTCTCGCGGCGGAGGAATTGACTCCCAAGCTCGTCACCTATTTGGCTCGGGAGAAAATCCTGGCAGTGGTGGCGGAGAAGGGAGGCCGCTTTTCACACGGCGCCGTTCTGGCGCGGTCGTTTGGTATTCCCTGCATCGTGGGCTTGCCCAATTTATTGGCGCGCCTGGAACAGGGCATGCAGTTGTGGGTTGATGGCGACGCGGGCACGGTGCAGCTCCGGCCCGGCAAAGAGGATGTGGACCTGTTTCTGGAGCGCCGCGCGCGGCGGGAAACGCGCCAGGCCTACTTGCAGCTGCACGCTGGCCTGCCGGCCGTCACCACCGATGGAGAGGAACTTGAGGTGGAGGTCAATGTGGAGAGTGTCCGCGACCTGGAGACCTTCTCCAAGGAGCATTGCGATGGCGTGGGCCTGCTGCGCACGGAGTTCCTCTATATGGAGCGCAGCCAGTTTCCATCGGAGGAAGAGCAGTATCGGCTCTACCGCAGGGTCCTGGAACACATGGACGCCAGGCCCGTGACCCTGCGCACGCTGGACATCGGTTGTGACAAACAACTGCCGTACTTCCAGACTCCCCAGGAGCCGAATCCGGCCCTGGGTTGGCGCGGCCTGCGCATCTCCCTTGAATGGCAGGATCTCCTGCGTGTTCAACTGCGGGCCGCCCTGCGGGCCAGCGTCCATGGATCCCTGCGCCTCCTGTTGCCCATGGTTACCTCTATTGAGGAGATTCGCACGGTGCGCACCGTCTTCGACGAGGTGCGCGGACAGCTCCTGAATCAGGGCTATGATGTGGCCGAGAACATCCCCGTGGGCATCATGGTCGAGGTGCCGGCCACGGTCTTCACCCTGGAGACGATTCTGGCGGAAGTGGACTTCATCAGCGTGGGAAGCAATGACCTGGTCCAGTACATCCTGGCGGTGGATCGAGACAATTCACTGGTCGCCAAGCTCTACGACCCCTATCACCCGGCGGTCCTCAAGGCCCTGTCCCAAATAGCCCTCGCGGCGCGGGCAGCGGGCAAGCCGGCCAGCGTCTGTGGGGAGTTGGCCGGTGACTACGCCACTGCCCTGGCCCTGCTGGGCATGGGGTACAGCGGGGTCAGCGTGGCTCCCAACTTCCTCGGGGAGATCAAGGTGGCGGTGCGCGAGACAAGTTTCGCCGACGCCCGCAATCTCGCCGGAAGCCTTTGCCATGCAACGACTTCCGCAGATGCCTTGGAAGCCCTCCAGAGCCTGCGCCGCAGGCTTCACACGCGGCGCCTGGCCAGTGAAACGGAGACCGGCGGAGCCTAAATATTCCGCCGTTTTACCCCCTGGGATCAGCCACGCAGGGTAAAGGCGGCAATTTGCTGAGTTCTTGGTATAGTGTGGGCCAAGAAGAATGGAGTTCCGTGCAACACACAAACTGGGGCGGCGACAAGCCCTCTAAGCCGCGCCGGGGCCGTTGGTCCCAGGCGGAAATCGCCAGGTTCCGCGAGACCTATGGTCTGCGGGATGATGCTTCCGTAGCCCGGGAGCTGAATCGTTCCGTCAGCAGTGTTCGCAAGATGGCCGAGCAGGTCTTCAACGAACCCCTCCGCAGCGGGCCCTGGACACCCTTGGATGGGAAGCTGCTTAAGAAGTACCTGGGGGCCACCACTCCGGAGGTCATCGCCAAGATCATGGCCCGTCCGGTGGATCAAGTGCGGCGGCAAATCGAAGCCCTGGGCCAGGACCGCCTTGAGGGCTCCGCCACCTGGAGCCAGGAGGAGAGCGCTGAGCTCAAACGCGTGTTCGGCACGCGTACGGACGAGGATCTTTCGTTGATTTTTGGCCGGCCGGTGCAGTCCCTGCTAGATGAGGCTGAGCGCCTTTGCCTCGCAAAGGACAAGGCCTTTGTGCGTCGCGTCACCGGCGAGGCAACCACGCGCATGCCGCGCTGGAAAGATAGTGAGTTGGAGATTCTCAGGGAGCTCTATCCCCTGGAACCCAACCTGTCCATCGCCAAGAGTTTGGGGCGCTCGGTGAAGAGCGTGGTATCCAAGGCCCATAACATGGGCCTGAAGAAGAACCCGGAACGCTTGCAGCAAATGGGTCAACAGAACGTCAGCCTGCGCTATAACCGCAAGGGTTAGGCGCCTGCATTCTTCAGGTCAGTGCGTGGGTGACCCGCGGGCGATGTCTCGGATTCTCGAGGTTGAGCGGCCTCATCTTGCAGGTCTGAGCGCGGGAGAGCATCCAGCTCAGAACTGCAGTTTCATGCAGAACAGCGAGCCGCCGCCCTTGAGGAATTCAGAAGTGTCCAGCTCCCGCAGGGCGTAGTTCCAGGAACGCAGTCCCCGCGCAGATTCCGGGCAGTTAGACGGCAGCAGTACCGTGTGTCCATCGGGGCAGAGAAGATTGCAGGCCAGACGTCGGCGGGCCTCGTCTTCCGGGGCGACCAGGCGTTTTGGGAAGGCGAGCTCCACCAACCCTCGCCCCGCTGCGTCGAAAGCCTCCGGGAACCAGAGACAGTGCTCTTCGTCCAGCAGCGCCAAGCAGGTGTCCAAGTGATAGAAGTCAGGGTCAGCCAGGTTCAGGAGGATGATTGGCAGGTCATAACGCTCGGCCAGCTCCGCCCAGGCGCGCTCGTCAGAACGGGGGCCAACGCCGGCCCACAACAGGCGGCGTCCGGGATGCCAGAGGCCGTCGCCGGTGCCTTCAAGGGGAGCGGCTGATTCAAGCGCGGGGGCGCAGGTGACGCCCCGGGAACGCAGAAACTGCAGCATGTGGTGCACCTCGTCGGCTCGCTCTGAACTAGCCATTTGTGACGGCAGCACAGCCGCCTCCGGACCCTCCAGGCCCGGGGGCAGGGGCAGGGCCGGATTGGCGCAGAACACCAAGTCCGGGTGCTGTGCCAGGGGCGGCATCACCATCAGTTCGACATCCAATTCAGAGCAGGCCCGGTGCAGGGCCTGCCACTGTTCCCGGGCCAACTCCCGATCCACGACCTGCAGCTCGCCATCCTCATCCACCATGTGTGGATTGATCGCATAGTGCACATCGTAGTCCCGGGGATCGGCCAGCAGGATGCGCTTCGGGCGGGGAGTGCGGGGCAGTTCAGTCGGGCTGAAATCGAGCTCGGTTGCCGTTCTGATCAGGGGCATGTTCTCACCCTACCAGATCCGTTCAGCACGCAGGGTGTGTGCTCCGAGGTGTTCATCCACAACACCGGTGATGCACAGGGCACCGCGTTCCGCCAGGCGTTGACCGTCCCGGCGATAGACATCCGGGAAGAGCACCGCTTCCGCCACACCGGACTCGTCCTCCAGCGTCACGAAACGCATCCAGTCTCCCTGCTCTGTTTGCAGGCGCCGGGTGGCCGCCGGCCAACCGCGCAGGGTGATGCGCCCACCGCGAAACTTGGCCAGCCGGGCACAGGGCGTGGGGCGGGGCGGTCGGCGGCCGCTGGCGGCGGCTCGTTCGTCTGCTGGGCAAGGGAAGATCCGCAGGGGGTGGTCGGTGAGGGTGAAGCCGAGCAACTCGAACTCCAGTTGCCCCCTGGTTTGACGATCCGTATCAGGCAGCCCCGGGAGAACCACGGCGGAGAGTGGAGGGGCGGGAAACAGGGAGCGCGTTCCGTGTCTGGACGGGGGAGTGTCCCCAAACCCCAGCCCCGCCTGTCCCCAAGCGCCGCTCCGAGCCGCCTCAACTTTCTCCGTCCGGCGGCTTTTCGGCGTGGCGTTGCAGGAATCCAGGACACCCATGTCCAGGGGACCTGCCTCGTGGACCGCTGCCCCTTGGGGCAACCGTTGGCGCGGGGTGCGCAGCAGGTGCAGCCGCCAGAGGAGTTCCGGCCGCGTGCGGTCGAAGTCATCGAGGGCTCCGCACTGGATCAGGTTCTCGGCCTCGTCACCGTGGGCGCCGCTGCGTTCCATGAGGTCCGGCAGGGAAGTGAAAGCGCCGCCTGCGGCACGGGAAGTGAGTATGCGTTCGAGGGTCTGTTGGGAAAGACCTTTCACCTGGCTCAGTCCCGTACGCAGGGTGGGTTGTGGATCATCCTCGTTCGATTGCTGACCAGCTTTGGCGGTGTTCCATTCCACCGCGAAGCTGCGGGCACTGCGGTTCACACTGGGCCCGAGAATGGGGACGCCCAGGCGTCGAGCCTCTTCCACATAGACGCGGCGTGGGTAGTAGCCGGTTTCGCTGGCCAGGAAAGCGGTCATGAAAACCGCCGGGTAGTGGGCCTTCAACCAGGCTGTGCGGTAGGCGATGCGTCCGTAGGTGACCGCATGGGCTTTGCAGAAGGCGAAGGAGGCGAAGTTGGCGATCAGTTCCCAGGTGCCGCGCACTTCGCTCCAGGGCAGGCCCTCTTCCGTGCAACCGCGCTGAAACTGTGCGCGGAGATCGCCGGTATCCCGCCCACGCCTGTTTTGCAGGGCGCGTCGCAGGAGGTCGGCCTGGCCCAGGTCCATGCCGGTCAAGAGCGACACGGCCTGTAGCACATCCTCCTGGTAGAGCATGATGCCGTGGGTGTCCCAGAGCAGCTCGGTCAGGCGTGGATGGGGCGGTGTGGCCGGCTCTAGACCGCGGAAGCGGCGCACATAGGCGTCCTTCATGCCGGCGCCCGCCGGTCCGGGCCGAATCAGGGCAATGGCCTGGATGACATCATCCATGGTCTGGGCACCGCTCTGTTGGAGCAGGCCGCGCATACCCGGAGATTCGATTTGAAAGCACCCGATGGTGCTGCCCGTGGCGAGCAGACGCGCCGTGGCGGGATCGTTTTCGGGGATCGTTTCCAGTTCGAGCTGGCACTCCTGTTCGGCGAGCGTTGCGAGGGAGTCGGCGAGGACTGTCAGGGCTCGATTGCCCAGCAGATCCATCTTCACCAGGCCGACAGCTTCAACCGGGTCCTTGTCGAACTGCGTCACCACCATGCCCGCCGCGGCCCGCTGGCAGGGTGAGAAGTCGGTGATCGGTCCGGGGGAAACGACCACTCCTCCGGGGTGCAAACCGAAATGGCGCGGCGCGTCCAGCAGGCCCGCCGCCGCTACCAGGACCTTTCGCCAACGCTTGTCTTCGAACGGAAAGGCGCGGGCCTCCGGGGCGCTGGCCAGGGCGCCCGCCACGGGATTGTTCGCCAGTCCAGGTGCTGGGACAGCGAGGCCGGGGGACGATTCATGATGATAGTGGGGCAGGCGCTTAGCCCAACGGTTCACCAGGGCCGGGGGCTGTCCCAGGGCCAGGGCCGCCTCGCGGAAGGCGGAGCGCAAACCGAAGCGGTTCAAGGTGCAGATCATGGCCGTGCGCTCGGCGCCGAACAGTTCGTAGACATGTTCGAGCACCTCTTCCCGTCGCCGCCAACAAAAGTCGAGGTCGATATCCGGGCGGTCGCGGCGCTCGGGGTTCAGGAAGCGTTCGAAGGGCAGACGATAACGCAGGGGATCGGCGTCGGTCAGGTACAGGCAGTGGGCCACCAAGCTGTCCGCCGCCGAACCGCGCCCGACACAGGGAATGCCACGCCCGCGGGCGAAGTCGGCGATGTCCTTGACCAGCAGGAAGTAGGGGGCAAAGCCCAGGTCGTTGATCGTGGAGAGTTCCTGGGCGAGGCGCCGCAGCACTTCCGGTCGCAGGGGGCGATAGCGTTTGCTGGCACCTGCGAAGGCCAGGGCTGACAGGCGCGAATAGGCGCTTTCACCGGCGGCCAGGGCGACTTGTGGAAAGTGGACACCGCCTAGGGGCGGCGTGTAGCGGCAACGCCGGGCCACGGCCAGGGTGCGCGCTAGGGCGCCCGGAAGCTGGCGCTCTTGCGGCGAGGCGTCGCTGGTGTGTGACCAGGGCCCAGCTATCTCTTCCAGCTCCGCGTAGAGGGCGACCATCTCCGCCGCGGAGAGCAGGTGCGCCGGGGCCTGTGCCAACCATTTGGCTGGTACCTGCTCGAGTAGGGAACGGGCGCCGATGGCCACGCGCAAACGATGTTGGGCGTGGTCCTCGGCCCGGGCGTGATATACATCTGGAACAGCCACCGTCGCCACGCCCGTGGCCCGGGCTGCCTCCAGCATGACATGGGCGGCCACGGCCTGGCCTGGCCCGACGCGCTCTGGTTCGCTGGCAGTGGTGCCGCTGCCTTCATCCGCTCCCAGCGGCGCGCGCGGGTCGCGTTCAATGGGGTTCAGGTGCGCGTTGCGCGTGGTGCCCGTTCCGCGGCGTTGGCCCGTGTCCTTGGCCAGGGAGGCCGGCGAGATAGCGGCCAGGACATTGCGCGCCGGGACGCGCTCGTGGAGTTCGATGAGCAGGCGTGGATGATCGGCGAGAAAGATCAAACCCTCCTGGTACCGGGCCGCCTGTCGCGCCAGATCGAAGTCCTCCAAGGCCGGTAGGGTGTTCCCGTGGCTGCCGGGGTCGCCGCCCAGATGCCGCGCGGATAGCAAACGGCACAGGTTGCGATAGCCGGTTTCGCTCTCCACCAGGGCGATCAGGCGTCCGGGAGCGCCGTTCACCTCCGAGAGTTCCGCGGCGACGATGGGGCGTGGGCCTCCGTCGCCGGCGGCTTGCAGGAACTCCACCAGACCCGCCAGGCTGTTCACATCAGCCAGGGCCAGGGCCGGCAGGCCCAGTTCCCGGGCCCGCTCCAGCAGGGCGGCTGGCCGATCGACGCCGCAGAGCAGGGAATGGTGCCCGTGGGTTCGCAGGGGGACATACACGGGCCAGCTACTTGTTCAGGGAGGGTGTGCGCAGGCGGAAACCGTCGGCTTCCAGGGGCAGGGTGCCTAGGAGCTCCAAGCTCGGGCCGCGCAGGATGCGGCCAAACCCGTGACGGGCGCGCAGGGAGTCCACGGCCAGGTCCAGGGCCCGGTGATGTTTGGGACGCCCTGGGCCTTGGGGCTGTTCAGAAGTTCCGTCGCCGAAGAGTTGTCCCTGCCAACCGCCATTGGCGGTGAGCTTGAGCAAGGTGACGCCCACGGTTTTCACGAGGGTGCGACGCTGATGTAGTTCGCGCAGCAGGGTACGAGCGTGCTGCCACAGTTCCGCTGTGCAGTCAGTTGGAGTGTTGAGCTTGCGCCGCTTGCGTTGGCGGCGCCCGCTGTCCGGCGGCACGCTTTCCCCGCTCGGCGACCGGGTGTCCACATGGGCCAGGTGCACCTCCAGGGAGCCGGCCCGCAGGTTGAACTCGCGCAGGCTTTGGGCCGCCCGTTCGATCAACCAGGCCAACATGGCCGCGACCCGTTCACGGCTGGCCTCCTCCGGCTCGAAGGTGCTGTCACGGCTGATCGAACGGGGGGCGCGGATACTGAGCAGTTCGCCGCCGTCCGCCTCGCGGGTCAGTTCATGGGTGGGTTCCACGGGACGGCGGTCGATGCCCCGGGCCCGTTCGTGGAGCACGAGCCCGAGGGAGCCAAAGCTGGCGAAGAGCACCTCCCGTGAGACCTGGGCCAGATCGCCCACGGTGCGCAGGGCGAAGCGTTCGAGGAGTTTTTGTGTCGCGTGTCCCACGCCGGGCAGGCGGGCGACGGGCAGGTTGCGCAGGAAGGCCGATTCGTGTCCCGGCAGGAGTTCAGCCAGGCCCCGGGGAGCGGAGCCGGCCGGGCGCGGCGAGGTTTCCTTGGCCACCTTGCCGATGATGCGGGCCAGGGGGATGTTGGTGGCGATGCCGATGGTGAGCGGCAGGTGCAGTTCCTCGTGGACGATGCGGGCCATGGCCAGGGCTGTGTCCCAGGCCGAACCGTGTAGGCGCGTGGTCCCCGAGAGATCCACCAGGAAGTCGTCGATGGAGGCCACTTCCACCCGTGGGCTGAAACTGAGCAGGCGCCGCAGAACCGCTTCCCGCAGGCGGCTGGCCGCCCGGGAGTCCCCGCGGCGAAAGACGGCCTCTGGGCAGCGGCGGGCGGCCTCGCCCAGGAACATGCCCGGCCACACGCCGCGTGTACGCGTCTCGTAGGAGCAGGACATGACCAGGTTGCGGTCGCCGGGCAGGCCGCCGACGATCACCGGCCGGCCGCGCAGTTCCGGGTGCAGGGCCTGTTCGACGGAGGCCAAAAAGGCGTCCACATCCAGGTGCAGGATGCGGCGGGTACGGGGTGAAAGGTGGCTGTCGCGGTGGGCACCACCGGCGGAGATGCGAGGAGAACCCGAGGAACTGATGTCGCAGCTTCCCGAGTCGCTTATCCGTTGCCGTGGCGCAGCAGCGGGGTCGTCTCGGCCGTCCCGTTCGAGGTGGTTTGATGTGGCGTCAAGGGGCATCTCGTCGGAGCTGGTCGGGTCTCCTTGCCCGCACAACCCTAACAAAGCCCTAACTGACGATCCAGTGGAGAACGCCCCGCGCCCGGGCTTTGGATCCCAGTTCCCAACCCCTTGCGCCGGCGCAACTTGGGTACAGTGCTCCGATGGAAATCGTCCTTGTCCAACCTGAAATCCCCCACAACACCGGATGCGCCGCGCGTCTGGCGGCGGCCCTGGGGCTGACCCTGCACCTGGTGGAGCCCCTGGGGTTCTCCCTGGAGGACCGCTATCTGAAGCGGGCCGGCCTGGACTACTGGCCCCTGGTTGAGCTCGCGGTCCACCGCAACTGGACGGCCGCCGCCGCCGCCCTAGGGGAGCTCAGCCAGCGTCCCCTGGCCCAGCGCCTGCACCTTTTCTCGGCCCGCGAGGGGACCTCCCTCTTCGAGACAGACTTCACATCTGACGCGGTGTTGGTCTTCGGCGCCGAGGGCAGTGGGCTGCCGGCGCAGCTCTTGGCTGAGTTCCCGCGGCGCCGCGTGCGCATCCCCATCCGTTCCGGCGTGCGCAGCCTGAACCTGGCCAATGCGGTGGCCGTCTCCGTCTACACGGCCCTGGACCGCAGCGGAGCCGGCTTTCCCGATGGCGATGGAACCTACCACGCCCACCCGGACGCGGCGCGGGATGTGCGTCCCGCCGATCGGTCGTAGGGAATCGCCTCAGGGACCGAAGCCGCGCCAGAAATCACGGGCGACTTGTTTGTCGTCCGTGTGCTGCAAGAGGATCAGTGAAGAGCCTGCGGTGGACTGGCCCTCGGCTGGCAGGGGATAGGCCACGGCCTGGGTGCAGTCGAGCAGCGCCGCCTCGTTCCCGTCGGCGAACACGCGTCCGTGCAAGACCGCGGTTGCGCGGCGGAAAGCATCGAAGCGACCACCGGTAATTTCGTGGTCCACGAAGAGCACCTCGTACCAGGTCGGTTCGTCGGCGATAAAAAATGAACGCGGCACGCGCTTGTCATGTCCGGCGGAGCGCGTGTCAGTCACCTGGCCGTGGGCGACACGCCGTTCCACCAAGCCGTTGCGGTCCAGGATCCGGGCGCCGGAGTAGTAGCCCAGGGCGCCGATGGCGCCGGCCACCAGCGTGGCATCGCCGCGCTCGAGTTGGGCCAAGCCGCGTCCGATGCGGGTGAAGTTTTCCACATTGCGCTGGCCGGTTTGCCAGCGCTCCAGTTCGGACTGATAGCCCGTGCGGAAGGTGCGGAAGTTCATGGCCTCGCGCAGCTCCAGCGGGATCGGATGCAGGCCGAAGGCCGGTGCCAGGGACAGGCCGCAGGCGAACAGGCCCAGGGGCCAGGAGCCGAATCTGGCGCTGGATCCGGGCACGGCCGGGGAAGCCAGGGCCAGCGCCAGGATCAGGGCCAGGAAAGGACCGGCCGGGGCGAGGAAACGGAAAAACGGCATCCAGTCGCCGCCCACGAACACGGTCCAGGCGGCCAGGCCTCCGAGCAAGAGGCCGGCGGAGCGCGCCTGGGAGGCGCCGGGACCGCGCCAGGTCAGGGGCATGAGCAGCAAGATCAGGGGCACGGACAGGTGCACGAGCCCGAAGGAGGCCAGGGTGCGCAGGCCCCTCTGGAGAACTTCAAGGTTGAAGCCGGACTTGGCGTGGACCGTGTTGGGCAGGGCCTCGCCAAACCAATGGAGGCGGGCGGCGGTCAAGAGCACTCCGGACGCGATGGCAACCCACAGGAATGTGCGTCGGCGGCGGGCGGGCGGCGCGTCCCCGGCTGGGTTTGCGCGGATCGTCACGAGAAAGAGCCCCAGGGCCCAGGCCAGGCCTTCCACGCGCAGGCCCACGAGCAGGGCGGGCAGCAGTACCGCGAGCAGGCCGGCGCGGGTGGAGGGGAGTGCCAAGAGGCGCCAACTGGCGAAGAGCGTCAGGGAGAAGGCGGCGGTTTCCAGGCCGCCGGTGGCCCAGACGGCGGCGGGCGTGAAGGTGGCGAGGCACAGGGTTCCGAGGAAGAGGGCGCCGCCGCCGAGGTTCAGGTCTCGGCGCAAGGTGTGCCACAGGAGCACCAGGCTGCCCAGGGCGCAGGCGATCGAGAGGGCGAGGGAGGCGATTTCCGGGGCGCAGCCCAGGAGCTTGCCCAGGGCCAGGGCGGCGATCCAAAGGGGATCGCTGAAGCCTTCCACGGGCCGCGGGTTGTCCAGGTGATAGCGCAGGCCCTCGCCCGTGGCCCAATGGACCGCGTAGCGGAAGGCGATGAAGGCATCGTCGACCAGAAAGTTGAAGCGCCAGATGAGCCCCAGGAAAACCGCCAGGGGCACGAGTAGAGCCAGGGCTTGGCGCGCCCCGAAGGCATGGGTGCCTGGGGCTTGGGACCTGAGGGTGGGAGGGGAGGACATGGCCTAGCGTGTGAGTATGGCGAGCTCGTGGCGGTGGTGGAAGGAAGGGGGCCGCCACCTTGAGGGCTGCACCTGTTTCACTTGGCCCACCTGTTTCACTTGGCCCAGGGCAAACCCCGCTGGCCCGGCCCTACTCCGCTGCCCCGGCGCTGGCCCATTACTCCTGTTTCATCAGGCGCGCGTGCTCGAGCTCCGCGAAACGGTCCGTCATACCCGCCAGGTAGTCGCAGACGGCGCGCGTCACGCCCACTTCATCGACCCAGGAGACATACCAGGGGGCCATTTCCGCGGGGTCGGCGACGTACTTCTCGAAGATGGCGGAGAGGGTGCTTTCCGCATGGACGGAGAACTGCTGTAGGAACTCGTGGCGGTAGAAATGCGCCCAGAGGAAGGCCTGTAGTTCGGCTACGCGCGGCCCCATGGTCGCGCCGTGGGCCAGGGAAGGGCGGGCTGCGGAGCGCGCCGCATCCGCGTTGGTGATCTGCGCGGCGGCCAGGCGGGCTTGGGTCGTCTCGATCAGGTCGTTGATCGTGAGGCCGAAGAGTTGGTTGATGATGCGCTTGTTGCGCAGGTTCGTGTCCCTCGTCTGTTTCAGGAAACCCGGGTGGCGTTCTTCCACCTGGGAACGCGCTTCGCGCCATAGATCGACGCCGCCATACACATCTTCTTCAGTGAACATGCCGGCGAAGAGACCGTCCTCCAAGTCGTGCAGGTGGTAGGCCGTGGAGTCAGCCAGATCGACGACCTGGGCCTCCAGCCAAGGCTGCGTGGGGGGCGAGCCGAACTCGGCGGGCCAGTCAACGCGTTTCTCGTGCTTCAACAGGGACTCGCGCAGTTCCCGTGTCAGGTTGAGGCCCGCGTAATCCGGGCTGCGTCGTTCCAGGAGGTCGACCACGCGCAGCACCTGGGCGTTGTGGCGGAAGCCTCCGTGATCCGCCATGACATCGTTCAGGGCCGCCTCGCCGCGGTGTCCGAAGGGCGGGTGCCCGATGTCGTGGGCCAGGGCCAGGGCTTCGCAGAAGGTCTCGTTCAAGCCCAGGGCCGTGGCCACGCTGCGCGCCACTTGGCTTACCTCTAAACTGTGGGAGAGGCGCGTGCGCAGGTGGTCGCCCTGATGGTTGACGAAAACCTGCGTCTTGTACATCAGGCGCCGGAAGGCGGTGCAGTGCACGATGCGATCCCGGTCGCGTTCCCAGCAGGTGCGCAGGTCGTCTTCGGGCTCGGGGTGGCGCCGGCCCGAGCTACGCGCCGAGCGCAGGGCCCAGGGGGCCAGTTCCTGGTCTTCGCGCAGTTCACGGGTTGCGCGATCGAGGGGCATTGTAGTGTGTGACATGGTGTGGGATCTCGGGCGAGGCCAGGATACTATGGCTTCATGGAACAGACTCTTCGACCCCGCTTTGGTTTCACCTATTCCCTCCTGATCATCCTGGGCCTTGGCGGCCTAGGAGCCTGCGGCGATGCGCCCCAGCATTTGAGCGGACCACCGCCGGCGGCTCACCTCCCGGCCTCGCCCCATGGAGTAACCCCCACGGGAGCTGAAGATCAGGTGGCCCTGGCCAATCCCCATGGGGGCACGGGCGAGGAGCCTGGCGAGCCCCTCTATGGGGGAACGCTGCTCCTTGAGGGCTCCCTGGCAACGGCGGAAACCGGCGGCATTTTTATTATCGGGCGCCAGGTGGAGAGCGGCGTGCTGACACTGGTGCGCAAGTACGAAATCGCCGAGGCGCTTCCCAGCGAAGATGGCACGGTGCGCATGTTGGAGTTCAGCCTCGACAACACCCACGGCATGGGAGGGGCGAGTGCCGCCCTGGCCCAGGAGATTCAACTGGTCGTGCGCTTCGATCCGGATGGCCTGGTGGAGAGCAAGGAGGGCCAAGTGGAAGAGAGTCAGGTGGTGGCCACGGGCACCCTCGACCTTGAAATGACGCTCTCCGCCGGCGACTGATGGGGGCGGCGCGGGCGCCCTGGTTTGTGGAGGCTTTCCGCGCCTCCTACCGGGCCGTTTATCCGCACCGCGACCTGCAGGCGGCGCGCCGCGAGGTGGCGCACTTGTGTGGCCGTGGATTGAGTGGGCGCGTGCTGGATGCGGGCTGTGGATTTGGGCGCCACGCCATCGCCATGGCGGAACAGGGGTTGGATCCTTGGGGCCTGGATCTCTCGGAGGAGTTGCTGGCGGAGGCGCCGGGGGAGGAGGGCGGAGAGCGCCTGGTTGGCCGCTTGTTGCGGGGCGACCTGCGGCGCTTGCCCTGCGCCCACGATGCCTTTGATGGGATGACCCTGCTCTTTTCCTCTTTTGGCTACTTCTCGGATGATGAGAACTGGCAGGTGTTGGAGGAGGCGGCGCGCGTCCTGCGACCCGGAGGCCTGCTCTTTTTGGACCTCATGAATCCCCAGTTGGTGCGCGGCACGCTCGTGCCCCACAGCGAACGGCACCGGGCCGGCTGGACGATTACCGAACGGCGCAGCCTCAGCTCCGATGGGCGCCGCGTGCGCAAGCAGGTCAGGCTGCGGGACGCCGAGGGCTTGGAGCGAAGCTGGCGGGAGGATGTGCGCCTCTACGGGACGGAGGAACTCCTGGAGCTGGCCGAGGCCGCTGGCCTGGAGCTGGTGGGCGTCGAGGGGGACTACCTGGGGGGCATCTTCGACGCTCAGGCGGAGCGCCAGATCGTGTGCCTGCGCTCCGGACGCTATACTGATCGGGACCGAGCCGCGCCGACTATCATCCAATAAACCAGGCACCTCAAGAACCATGCAGGACATTATCTTCAGTGAGAAGGCCCGTGAGCTGCGGGCCCTCGCCCGCCAAATCGCCGACGAACATGTGCGCCCCAAGGCCGCCCAGTACGACAAGGCCCAGGAGTACAACTGGGAAGCGAAGGAAGCGGTGGCCCAGGCTGGCCTGTTCCGGACCTGGATCCCGGAGGAGTACGGCGGGCACGGCGCCGGAGTGCTGGCCCTGGCCGGCGTGACCGAGGAACTGGCCAAGGCCGATTCCGGTTTTGGCGTGGCCTTTGCGGTGAATGCCCTGGGCTCCTTCCCGATCATCCTCGGCGGCACGGAGGAGCAGAAGAAGAGATGGCTGCCCCAAGTGGCCTCTGGTGAGAAGATGGTGGCCTTTTGCCTCTCGGAGAAATTCGCCGGTTCCGATGCCAGTGGCTTGGCCGTGCGCGCCTATGAAGACGGCGACGAGTGGGTCATTTGCGGGGAGAAGAAGTGGACAACCAACGGGGGCGTGGCGGACATCTACTCCGTTTTCTGTGTCACCGATCCGGACAGCAAATCGCGGCGCATCAGCGCCATTGTGGTGGAGAAGGGAACGCCGGGGTTTGAGGTAAAGAAGGTCGAAGACAAGATGGGGATTCGGACGGTGCCCGTGGTCGAGACGCACTTCGACAACGTGCGCGTACCCAAGGACAACCTGATCGGTGGGCGCGCGGGACTGGGCTTCCGGCATGCCATGGCGACCCTGGACTATGCCCGCCCGGGAGTAGCGGCCCAGGCGGTGGGGGCGGCCCAGGGCGCTCTCAACCTGGCCAACGTTTACGCCAATCGCCGCCAGCAGTTCGGCAAGCCCATCTCCGGCCACCAAATGGTGACCAAGATGCTGGCGGACATGGCCATGAAAACCGAGGCGGCGCGTTGGCTGGTGTATGCAGCGGCGGCCTCCATCGACTCCACTGGTCCGGGTCCGACGGCGAGCAAGATGGCCGCCCTGGCCAAGTGCTATGCCACGGATGTGGCCATGGATGTGGCCACGGATGCGGTGCAGGTCTTCGGGGGCTACGGCTTCATGGAGGACTATCCCATCGCCAAGTACTTCCGCGATGCGAAGATCCTCCAGATCTACGAGGGCACCAACCAGGTGCAGCGCATGGTCATCGGGCGCCATCTGATACGTGAGGCAGCGGAGCTCGAGCCCCTGCAGGAGTTCATTCCCCAGGAGACGCAGGAGGAATACGCCCCCAAAGGGGTGGCGGCGGATGCCTGAGGGCCGGCGCCCGGGCCGGGATTGGGCCGGGGCACCGGAGGTGGTGAGCGAGGCCAGCGGGCGCTAAAAGCCCCCGTGAGGGCCAAGGACCGATTATTAGGCCAGCAGGTTGCTTTCTTGGCCCCGTGTTGTACCCTTACGCAAGCGTAAGAGTACAGCTGCGATGGGCTTTGCGGCGCGATGAGCGCGGCTCGAACTTGGGAATCTCAAAGTTCGGTCGGTGGGCATTTACGGCTCAGGCACGGTGCTGACCGGTGCCTCAGGATGCCCCCCCTCACCCCGGAAAGCTGGCCATGCGCAGGCGATTTTGCCGCGTGACCATCACCATGAACTACGAGGGAAACAGTTTGAGACAAACAGTCATCAGCCACGGGGACCTGGATGACAGGATTCGGGTCCTGGTCGAAAAAACCAGTGATGCAGGAGATGTTAGCTTGGCCGATCTGGCCAGGGAAATCGGCGCCGCGGGAGCGCAGTTAGAGGTGCGGGGGCATTGGCAGTGGCGCGACGAAGAGCGCAAGCAGCGTCCCTCGACCACGGCTTCAGTGGAGGAACAGCTGCGCCAGGAAGTCGATCGCATCCGGCCCCTGTCACGGGAGGAAGAACAGGGTCTGGCCCGTCGCATGGAGGTCGCCCGCTTGCTCCTGGCCCAGGCCTTGGACAGTGAGAACCTCACCCACGAGGACCTGGAAGCGGCTTGGTGCTTTGTGCCCGAGCGCGGTTGGGAACAGTCCTGCGAGGAGTGCTCTGTGCCCCCCTTGGTTTGCCGCCGTTGGAAGGAGCTCCATGCCCTGCGCACGGAAATGGTGGAGCGCAACCTCTATCTCATTCTGCTCAATGTCGACCGCTATGCGCGCAATGCCGCCCAACGCTTGGATTTGATTCAGGAGGGTTCAATTGCCCTGTTCCGGGCAGCGGACGGTTTCGAATGGCGCCGGGGATTGCTTTTCCGCACCTATGCTGTCCATTGGCTGAACCAGGCCTTCCGCAGCTTCTTGTACAACTTCGGGCGCACGATTCGAGTGCCGGTGTACTTGCAGAAGGCCAGCAAGCATGTGCAGCGGGCCGCAGAGAAACTGGGTCCTGATCCCAGCGTCGATGCCATTGCCGAGTGCACTGGATTGACGGAGAGCGTGGTCGAATCGACGCTCAAGGCCCAACGCCCCACCTACTCTCTGGACCGTGCCCTGATCGATGGCGAAGAGGGTCACGACCTGGCCAATGCCATTGGGTATGAGGCCGAAGATGGGCCCTATGACACATCCCTGGAAGACACCTCCCTGGAGGATGGGCTGCGCGGGGCCCTGGGCCGCTTGAATGAGCGTGAGCGCTTTGTGCTCGCCATGCGCTTCGGCTTGGAACGGGAACGGGATCACACCCTGGCGGAGGTGGCCCGGGAAATCGGTGTCAGCCTGGAGCGCGTGCGCCAAATCCAGATGCGCGCCATTGCCAAGCTGGACACGCCCTCCCTGCGCCGTGCCGTGGCCCCCTTTCTGAGTTAGCCAACGGAAGATGACCGGACGAGCGATCCGGCGGTGAAAGCAGACAAGCGGAGGGCGCTATCCACTTGTTTTCATGGGGGAAGATAGGGATCGGTGGGCAGACCACGGTAGCGTAGGCGTGCTATCCTGCTGCGCTGTTTTTCAGCCATGGTCACACAGGAAGCAACAAACGAGAGCGTCGGCAGTGGGGAGCTCGGGCGCAAGCCCGCCTGGCTCAAGGTCCAGTTGCCCGCTGGCCAGGAGTACAAGAGGCTCAAGGATCTGGTGGCAGAGCTCGGTCTCAACACGGTCTGTGAAAAGGCACGCTGTCCCAACTTGGGAGAGTGTTGGCGTGGCTCCTCCGCCACCATGACGCTCATGGTGCTCGGCGATGTGTGCACACGGCGCTGCCGCTTCTGTGCCGTGGAGACTGTCGAACGCGGCCGTGCCATTGACCCGCAGGAACCGAACAATGTGGGCCGCGCCGTGGCGCGCCTGAACCTCTCCTATGTGGTCATTACCAGCGTTGATCGCGACGATCTGGTGGATGGCGGAGCCGCGCATTACGCGGCCTGCGTGGAGTCCGTGCGCGCCCACGCGCCGCGTACCGCCCACGCGCCGCGGACTATTGTGGAGACGCTGATCCCTGACTACCAGGGCGCGCAGCTGGAGACGCTAATGGCTGCGCGACCGGCGGTCCTAGGGCACAATGTCGAGGTCGTCGATCGCCTGCAGCGCAAGGTGCGCGACGCGCGCTGTTCCCTAGAACGTTCGCTGGAAACCCTGCGCGGCGCCCGTGAACTGGCTCCNGGNGTGCTCACCAANTCCTCGCTGATGGTGGGNCTCGGCGAGAGCCCGGCGGAGGTGTTGGCCACCATGGAGGCCCTGCGCGAGGCGGATGTGGACCTCTTGACCATTGGCCAGTACCTGCGACCAAGTGCCAACCACGCGCCAGTGCGCGAGTACGTGCGACCGGAGCAATTCGCCGAGTACGAGCGATTGGGCCTTGCCATGGGCTTCCGCTATGTCGCCTCCGCGCCCTTGGTGCGTTCCAGCTATCGGGCCGCGGAGCACTTCGCGCGCTTGCACCTTGGTCGAGAATAGAGTCCAAGTCCCTGTTCAAGCCATGACTCCCATTTCCCCCCCTGAGCCCTTCACGGTTACCACGTTGGAGGGCGCTGCCGCAGGTCATGATCCTGGCCTGCAGCCGGATGAGCTGATCCATGCCTATCGTACATTGCTCACCGTGCGCGCCTTCGACGAGGTCTGCATGAAGCTCCAACGCAGCGGGCGCATCGGCTTCTCCATTCCCAACCGGGGCATCGAGGCGGTTTCCGTGGGAGCCGCCAGTGCCCTGGACAAGAGCGATTGGATCTTCCCCAGCTACCGTGACTTCGGCATGGCGCTTTACCACGGCGTGCGACCGTTGGAGATGATGCACAACATGTTTGGCAATGGCGCGGACGCGGCCAAGGGACGCCAGATGTCGGTGCACTTCAGTTTTGTGGAGCCGTTGCATTTCGTTTCGATCTCGTCACCCATCGGTACGCACCTGCCCCAGGCCGTTGGGGCCGCGCGGGCCTTTCAAATGCGGGGTGAGGATCGCGTCTGCCTGGCTAGTTTCGGCGACGGCGGCACATCTAGTCTGGGCTTCCACTCGGCCCTTAACTTCGCCGGTGTGTGGCGGGCGCCGGTTATATTTCTGTGCCAGAACAACGGTTGGGCCATTTCCTGCCCGAGTGCCAAGCAAACCGCCTCGGAGAGTTATGCCGTCAAGGCCCAGGCCTATGGCATCGAAGGCGTCCTGGTGGAAGGCAATGATCTATTGGCTGTGCGCGAGGCGACGCGTCAGGCGGTGGAACGGGCGCGCTCGGGGGGCGGGGCAACTTTGATTGAGGCCCGCACCTATCGCATGGGTGGGCATTCAACTTCGGACGATCCCAAGCGCTATGTACCCGCGGCGGAGCTCGAAGCCTGGGAGTGCAAGGATCCGGTGCGTTGGTTCGAACGCTATCTCGCGGGAGTGGAGCTCTGGGATGAGGGGTTGCGCGAGCGGTTGGAAGCGGAGGTCATGGCTGAAGTAGATGGGGCTGCCAAGGAGGCCGAGCAGACGCCGGCCCCAGGCCTTGAGACAATCTTCAGCGATGTCTATCGGGACCTGCCCACGCACCTGCGCCGCCAGGGACAGGAGTCATTCGAAATGGCCCAGCGCCTCGGCGATCCCGCCGCCGGTGATGGGGCCTTCCCCCTTTAACTGAACAGGACAATGACGACGAGAACACTTATTCAGGCCGTCAATGACGGATTGCGCAGTGCCATGCGCGCGGATGATTCCGTGCTGGTTTTCGGCGAGGATGTGGGCCCCAAGGGCGGCGTCTTCCTGGCCACGGAAGGCCTGACGGAGGAGTTTGGCGAGCAACGCTGCTTCGATACGCCCCTGTCCGAGGACGGCATTATCGGCACCGCGGTGGGCATGGCCATGAACGGTCTGCGGCCGGTGGCGGAGATCCAGTTTCAGGACTTCATCTTCCCGGCCTTCGATCAAATCGTGTCGGAAGCCGCGAAACTGCGTTATCGCTCCGGTGGCCAGTACTCGGCCCCCATGGTGATTCGCACGCCCTATGGTGGAGGCATCCGCGGTGGCCTTTACCACAGCCAATCCGGCGAAGCCTATTTCTGCCATACCCCGGGCCTGAAGGTCGTCATTCCCTCCACGCCGGCGGACGCCAAGGGCCTCTTGCTAGCAGCCATCGCCGACCCGGACCCGGTGCTCTTCCTGGAACCCAAAGCGCTCTATCGCACGGTCAAGGGAGATGTACCCGATGACGATCAACCCGTGTCCCTTTCCAGCCTGCGGGTTGTGCGCCAAGGCAGTGATGTGACGGTGTTTTGCTATGGCGCCATGGTGCCGGTCGCAAGCGGCGCGGCCGAGGCCGCCGCGGAAAAGGGGATCTCAGTGAATGTCATTGATTTACGCACCCTGCTCCCCTTGGACGAAGAGGGCGTGCTGGCAGAGGCGCGCAAGACCGGCCGTGTTGTCACCGTGCACGAGGCGCCGCGTTTCTGCGGTTACGGCGCGGAGATCAGCGCCCTGATAGCGGAGAACGCCATCGAATACATGGAGGCCCCCGTGCGCCGTGTGGCGGGATTCGACACGCCCTTCCCGAATACCCTCGAACACCATTACATCCCCGACCAGCGGCGTGTGCTGGATGCCATCGAAGAGGTCTACAACTTCTAGCTAGCGAGCAATCATGACTCTGGAGTTCAAACTGCCCGACATCGGTGAAGGCACGGCGGAAGGCGAGATCGTCAAATGGTTGGTGTCCGTTGGTGACACGGTGGCGGAGCATCAACCTGTGGTCGAGGTCATGACTGACAAGGCGACGGTTGAGATACCCGCGCCTGCGCCGGGCCGGATCGTATCGTTCTTGGCTGAGGAAGGAGAGACGGTGCCGGTGGGCAGTGTGATCTTCCACCTAGACACCGATTCTGCCGGGGACCCGGCGCCGGCCGAGGCTGCTGGCGGAGAAAGTGCCCGCACCCAGGCTGCACACACACCAGTGGCTGTGGTCGCTGGCCCTAGTGGTGACAGTGGCGTTGTCGCGCCGGCCAGGAAACCGACAGGCCGCACATTGGCGGTCCCCAGCGCCCGACGCGTGGCCCGTGAACTGGGTGTGGATTTGTCCCAGGTCGTTGGCAGCGGGCGGAATGGGATTGTGCGACGCGTGGATGTGGAACAGATGGCCAAAGCTGGCGCCGGCGAGCAAGTGGCACAGTCCTGCGCGACGGCGAGCGGGGCAGCATCGGGGGCGGGCGACCAACGGATCCCCTTCCGTGGAGTGCGCCGCAAGATCGCGGAGGCCATGAGCCGCTCGGTCTACACGATTCCCCACTTCACCGTGGTCGAAGAGGTAGACATTACCGACCTGGTAACCGTGCGAACCAAGGCCAAGGCCTTGGGAGAGGAGCAGGGCATCAAGGTCACTTTCATGCCCTTCATCATGAAGGCCGTGGCCTTGGGGCTGGCGCGCCATCCCATGCTCAACGGCCACTTGGACGAAGAGGCTGGTGAAATTGTCCAGCGCGGCGACGTCAATCTGGGCATCGCCACGGATACGCCCAACGGCCTGATTGTGCCGGTCGTGCGCGGGGTGCAATCCCAGACCGTCATGCAGTTGGCGGGGCAATTGGGCGAACTGGCTGAGCGCACTCGCGCTGGCCGTGTGAAGGCCGAGGAGCTGCGCGACAGCACCTTTTCGATTACGAATGCCGGGGCCATCGGAGGGACTCTGGCGACGCCCATCATCAACTTCCCCGATATCGCTATCCTCGGTGTCCACCGCATTGTGAAGCGTCCTGGAGTCGTCGAGACGCCGGAGGGCGATAAGATCGAGGTGCGGCAGTACATGAACTTCTCCCTCTCCGTGGATCACCGCCTTGCGGATGGAGCCGATGGCGCTCGTTTTTTGGCCTATCTGCGCCAGTTGCTAGAGGCCCCGGGCCTGCTGGCACTGTGAGCAAGAGCTGCTAAGGATATGGCCAACGAGCGTTTGCAGTATCTGGACCCCAGCGGGCGGGCGCGCTCGGGCCTGCCTGACTTGAAGCCCGAGCGGCTGCGTGAGCTGTTTATTCACATGCTGCGTGTTCGCTGTGTCGAGCGGCGCATGCTCGATTTGCAGCGCGCCGGCCGCATCGGATTCGTCGGCACGGCCAAGGGGTTAGAGGCCGCCATTATCGGCTCGGCCGCGGCCTTGGACAAAAATGACTGGCTGTGGTCCGGCTTGCGGGAAGGTGGCGCGGCCCTGATGCGTGGCCTGCCCCTTTCCGAGTACTTGGCCCAGATGTATGGCAACGGCAATGACACGGCCAAGGGGCGTCAGATGTCGAACCATTTCCAGCATGCCCCTTCGCACTACCCGAGTTGGTCATCGGTCATCGGGACTCAGATCCCCAATGCTGTCGGCGCGGCCTATGCGGCGAAGTTGCGCGGCAGCACTGAAGTGCATGCGGTCTACTTTGGCGATGGCGCTTCCAGTTCCAACGGCTTTCACAGCGGGCTGAACATGGCCGGGACCTGGCAGGTTCCCGTAGTGTTTGTGCTGGTGGATAATGGCTGGGCCATTTCCCTTTCCTCCAGGGATCAGACGGCGGCAGAATCCTATGGGGACAAGGGAGCCGCCTACGGCATTCCCGCCCAGGAAGTGGATGGGAACGATGTGGTGGCCTGTCATGTGGCCATGGGAGAGGCCCTGGAGCGAGCACGCTCTGGATCTGGCCCGAGCCTCTTGGTGCTCAGCACCTATCGGGTTTCTGGCCACTCCAGCTCCGACGATCCTGCTCGCTATCGAGATCCGGCCGAGGTGGCCGCCTGGGAGCGGCGCGATCCCCTGGAGCGCATGGAGCGCTATCTCCTGGGGGCGGGGCTGTTGCAGGAAGGTGACGCGGCGACTTTGGAGCAGGGGCTGCTGGATGAAATCGACAGTGCCATCCATGAGCAGGAGGCTGCGGCGCCGGTCAGGCTCAAGACGCTGGTGGAAGATGTCTACTCGGAGGTGCCACGGCACCTGCGAGAACAGTACAACAGGTTTCTAGAGGTGGCGCAGCGCCACGGGAAAGCACAGCCCGGAGATGGGGCCTTCCCGCTTTGAACTGGTCGCGGAGCAATGCACACAGATGAGCAACACCAGTACGGATAGTCCCTCCCGCAAGGTCATAGTGATCGGAGCCGGTCCCGCCGGCTATGTGTGCGCCATTCGCCTGGCCCAATTGGGGCAAAGGGTGACTGTCGTGGAGCGCGGAGAGTTGGGTGGCACCTGCCTGAATGTGGGCTGTATTCCGTCCAAGGCCCTGATCGCGGCGGGATCTCTCCTGGAGCGCGTGGCCAAGGCGTCGGTGATGGGGATCACTGTCGAGGGACTGAGCCTGGATGTGAAGCAGTTGGTGGCCTGGAAAGCGGGCGTGGTCGAGCGCCTGACGCGGGGCATCGGCTCGCTGTTCAAGAGCCACGGAATCGAACATGTCGTGGGCACGGCCCGTTTCACCGCCCAGGACACATTGGTCGTGGCCGGTGCCGAGGGCGAACGGGAAATGCGTGCCGACGCCTTTGTGATCGCCACTGGTTCCGTACCGATTGAAATCCCCGGTTTCGCCTGCGACGGCGGAGCCGTCTGGTCATCCACCGAGGCCCTTTCCCCAGAGCGCGTGCCCGCTCACCTGCTGGTGATCGGCGGCGGCTACATCGGGTTGGAACTGGGCATTCTCTATTCCAAGCTCGGCTCGCAGGTCACGGTGGTCGAGGCTACGCCTGGTGCGTTGCCGGGCCAGGACACAGATTGCATCAAGGTCATCGAGCGTTCCCTGAAGAAGCGCAAGATCCGCCTCNTGAAGGANACGCTTGCCCAGGGATTCGAACAGACCGCTGAGGGTTTGTGCGTCAAGTTNCGCACNCCCCAAGGNGAACAGGAGGTNGTCTGTGATCAAATCGTCTCCACCGTCGGGCGNCGGCCCTGTACGGCTGGCNTGGGTTTGGAGCAGGCCGGCCTGGCCCTCGGCGAAGGGGGCTTCATTCCCACGGATAACACCATGGCGACCGCTGTGCCCCACATCTACGCCATCGGGGATTGTGCTGGGCAGCCCATGCTAGCTCACAAGGGCAGCAAGGAAGGGCTGGTGGCAGCTGGCGTCATCGCCGGCCAAGGAGAGGAGTTCGATGTGGCCTGTGTACCGGCGGTGATCTTCACCTCGCCGGAAGTAGCCGCCGTGGGACGCACTGAAGCTGAGTGCCGCGCCGCGGGTCTGGATGTGCGCGTGGGGCAGTTCCCCTTCGCCGCCTCTGGACGGGCCATGACACTGATGGAAACCGAGGGCTTTGTGAAGGTTGTGGCGGATGCGAAGACAGACCGAATCCTCGGTGTTCAAATGGTTGGCCCGGAGGTTACCGAGTTGATCGCCGAAGCGGCCTTGGCCATGGAGATGGGGGCCACGGCGGAAGATGTGGCGCGTACCATCCACGCCCATCCCACGCTGCCGGAAGCATTCATGGAGGCCGCCGAGGCCGTCCATGGCGGGGCTCTGCACATCTTCCAGGCCCGCACCTGACGGGCCGCCAAGCCCGTGGAGACAACTCCCACAGCCCTGGAGGTGCGCCGCCTGGGGCGGCTGGATTTCGCGACGGCCCACGCGTTGCAAGAGGAGCTCGTGGAACGGCGCGCCGCGGGGGAGATTACTGATCAGTTGCTTCTGGTTGAGCACAATCCGGTTTGGACAGTGGGTCGCGGCGGCGATCAATCTAACGCTGAGATGGTGGTGGTTGCGCGTGGCGGCGAAGCCACCTACCACGGCCCGGGCCAACTCGTCGCCTATCCGATCATGTTGCTGCCGGAAGGGCGGCGCGACCTGAAGCGCTACCTGCGGGACCTGGAGGACGTGGTCATCGGTGTGCTGGGTGAGTTCGGCGTCGAGGGCGCGCGCCGCCCTGGGCTGACCGGCGTATGGATCGCAGAGAGCAAGGTCTGCTCCATCGGCATCGCCGTTCGGCGCTGGGTGACCTGGCACGGCCTGGCCTTAAATGTGCACACGGATCTGGCGGCCTTCGCTGAGCACTCGCCCTGCGGATTGGATGCGAATGTCATGACGCGCCTGGATGAGCACGCCTCCCTGCCTCCGGGCCTGCCCCTGATCGAGGTGCTTTTGGTAAAGCACATGTGCCGGGTCTTTGCCTGCCAACCCCGCCAGTCCAGCGCCCCCATGGCCTGAGAAGGCCATTCTTGGGGACGCGGTGGCTTCTGGGCCCGGAAAAGGCCATCCCCATTGGGTCCGGGTGGCCCATCTTCCGAAAGAGGGAGGACCCGCAATCCTGGCCCTCATCGCCGCCCAACACCTCACGGCGCCCCCATGGAAAGAACTTTCGACGAACTGAAACTCACCGGCCGCCTGCCCTCGCCCTCGGCCGTGGGCCTGCGCATTCTCAAGCTCACCCAGGCGGAGGATTACTCCCAGGAAGAGCTGTGCGCGACGATCCAATCCGACCCGGCCTTGGCGGGGCGCATCATCAAACTGGCCAATGCCGTGCTCAGCGACGGCATGGAACCGGTCACCAGTGTGGAGAAGGCGGCCATGCGCTTGGGCTCCAGCACGGTGCGCACGGTGGCCCTGGGGTTCACCCTGGTTTCCGACAACCGCATGGGGGATTGCACCAACTTCAACTTCGATCACTACTGGTCGCGCTCCCTGGCCCGCGCAGTAGCCTGTTCGGTCATGTCGCGGTTGAAGTCCCAGGTCGATCCGGCGGAGGCCTTCACCTCTGGCCTGTTGTGCGGCATTGGGAAACTGGCATTGGCGACGGTGCATCCGGTGGCCTTTTCAAAACTACTGCGTGAGCGTCGGGCCCACGCCACGCGGGAATGGTTCGCCGCCGAAAACAGACTGTTCGCCATTACCCATTCTGAGATCTCATCCTTGATGCTCAAGGACTGGGGCTTCCCGGGAGCCTTTAGCCAGGCTGCGCGCATCTTCGAGCACGATGTGGTACGCCCCAATGATGAAGAAGAGGATCAGGCCTGGGCTCTGGTTGACCTGTTGCGATGGTCAACCCAGATCGCGGATCTCTGCCTGGAGCCCCGCGAGTTCGAGAACACACGCTGGCGGGGGCTGTGGTATGGCTTGGATCAAGTGGCCCATGAAATGCAGGTTGAACGCGACGAACTCTATCACCTGTGCGATGAGGTCGCCCGGCGCTGGGAAGACTGGGGACAGATCCTATGCGTGCCCACCCGGGAATCACTGAGCTTCGTTGAAACCGCCGTTGATGTGGAGCATCACCGAGCCCGTTCCCGTGGTCTCTGGATGGTTCCCCAGGGGGAACCCAAGGCCATTATGGAACAGGCGCTGGATGCGCAAACTCAGCAGGGTCGCCGGCCCTATCGCGTCCTGATCGTGGATGACGATGAGGCTGTGGGTCGTGTTCTCGGACATCAACTAGAGGAAGCCGGCTATCAGGTGCTCCTGGCGCGCGATGGAGACGAGGGGCTGCGCTTGGCGGTGGGCGAGGTACCCCACATCGTGATTACCGATTGGATGATGCCGGGCATGGATGGCGCGGAGTTCTGTCGCAGTCTGCGCCAGGTTGAGGCTGGCAAGAAGATGCACATCCTGATGGTCACCGCCAAGGATGAGGAGGACGATGTCGTGGCTGGTTTGGAGTCCGGCGCGGATGACTACTTGACCAAGCCGTTTAACGCCAAGGTCTTGATGGCAAGGGTCAAGGCAGGCCAGCGCCTGGTGGAAATGCACGAGAAGAGTGTCGAAGCGGACCGCCTCAAGATGCAGGACGGGGCGGACATGGGCATCATGAATCGCAAGTTAGCTGAGGCCTCTCACACTGATCCGTTGACTGAGCTGCCCAATCGACGCTATGCCATGAAGCGTCTCAAGCAGGAGTGGGAGCGGGCCAACCGCACCGGGCGTCCCCTGTCCGTGGTTTGGATTGATTTGGATCACTTCAAGCAGGTCAATGACACCTGGGGACATGACATCGGCGATTATGTACTGCGCGAGGCGGCCAAGACGATTAGGCAAACCCTGCGCCAGGGCGATACGGTCTGTCGCGTCGGCGGCGAGGAATTCCTGGCCATCTGCTGTAACAGTGATTTGAAAAATGCGACCACCGGGGCCGAGCGCATTCGCGAGGCCCTGGAGGCAAACGAAATGCAATTCACGCGCTTCCGCGGCCATGTCACCGCCAGCCTGGGGATTGCCCAGCGGCTTCCCACCATGAGTAGTGTCGACGACCTGCTCAAGGCGGCCGATGAAATGGCCTATGCGGCCAAGGACGCCGGGCGCAACTGCGTGCGAGGTTGGCAAGGTCCGTGGCGCCAGAGTCGCAGCGCCTGACTCCTAGTCCAGGAAGAAAGGGCTGGACCAGGCCAGGCCGCCGTCGACCTGCTGTACGCGTATGTACAGGTATTCGCCGGGGCCCAGGGCGCGCAGCTCGTGGGAGCCGCTGTAGTCCAGGCCACTGCCAGCCAGGTCCAGGGCTTGGGGCGGTTTTCCCGAGCGGATCAGTTCCAACCGGGAGAGCGGCGCCGTGCCGAAGATCGAAAGCTCAAGGCGAGCTGTCCGGGGCAGGGATTGGGCGGCGATAGCCGCACCCTGACCGTGTCCCTCCAGTTTGGCGTCCAAGAGGATGCGCGGCCCGCTGGTGGCGTAGGTGCGGCGCGCGCGCAGGGCGGCGCTGACGCTGGGACGGGTTCGTTCGGCTCCGATCAGGGCCGCCAAGCCGCCCTTGCCCATTCGTTCGCCAGTGCCGTCCTTGGCAGGGGGGCGGTAGCCGTACCAAGGTGAAAGCTGGGGCAGGCCCGGATGCCCATCGTGTCCATCGCCGCTGCCCACAAAGCCCAGGCGGTAGCCGCGTTCGAGAGCATCCCTGGCGAAGTTGCCCGCCAGGGGACTGTAGATGCGAGCCGGTGAATCCAGGGCCTCGCTGCTACCGTGCACGCTCATCACCTCCGTCACCGGTTCCAGCTCCGGGTCCGGGGCGTAGTCCCAGTTGGTGGCGATGGGCCCGCCGGCTGAGTGGTGGGCGAAGGTCATGGCGTTCTTCCCACGCAGGGCGCCCCAAAGCCCCGCCGGATCCCGCGCCCGCTCGTCGAGGGAACTGATCACGGCGCCCTCTGAACCAAAGTAGAGCACATGGCGATGGCCGTGAATCCAGTTTGTCCACTCGTAGCCGAGTAGCGTGACGAAGCGCCCGGGGGCGTTGAAGGCCGCTACTTCCGTGCGAATCTCCTCCCACATGGTGGGGTTCTGGTCCAGGAAGAGAACGCCGAAATGGTCGTGATCCGTGAGGGCCACCACATCGAGTCCGGCCACATCCCGGGCGTAGGCGAAGTAATCCTGGGGCAGGCCCGTGCCGTCGGAGAGGTTCGAATGCCCGTGGAAATCGGCCCAGATGATGCTGTCTTGGTCGGCGCTGACGCGCAGGGGGTTGCTGAGGGCCGGGAACTGCTGCTGGCCCACATGCGCCACGGCAGCGAAGCGGTAGATACCAGCTTGCGGGGCCTGGAACTCGATGGTCTGCTGGCCGCTGCCTTCAAGTTTCAGGGGGAAGTGCTCGGCCAGGCTGGGCGGAGCCTCTCCGCCGCTGAGTTCCACGGTGCCCTCCAGGCTGAGGTTGGCGTTGCCCACTTCGTCGAGGACAGCCAAGACCAGACGCGCGTTTTCCCCGGGCTGGGTCGTGCTCGTCACCGTCAGGTTGAGGCGCGCCGGGGGGCCGGGCAAAACATCCACGGTGGGGGAGTCGGGCAAGACCGCCCGCACTCCATCCCCGTCGCCGTCCACCGCCAACCACAGGCGGGCTCCGCGCTCCGCGTGACGGTCGGCCCGGGCTCCGGCGGGACCGGCTCCGTATTCAATGGTGATGGTCTCGCCGGCGCGCAGTTCACGGCCACCGATTCCTATGCGCAGCAGCGGCGCCTGGAGCACTTCCGTGGTCAGCACCAAGCCCGGCGCTTCCGTTTCCACGCGCGTGAAACCGGGGGCGCTGGGATTCAGGTCCTGGGGGGCGGACCAACCCCAAAAGGGGTCCACCATCAGGAAGACGGAACCGCCCTGGGCCACACCCAGGGGGCCGGCCTCGAACTCGAGCAGCCAGCGACCGGACTCGCCGACGCGCGGCGTGTCGCCGGCCAGCAGGCGCGCCAAACCCGCGCCGTCGGATGGGTGGCGCACGGCTTCGAGGTCCGCCAGGAACTGCTCCACCTGGGAAGGGCGCGCCGTGGGTGGCAGGTGATCTCCCTGTGCCGTATGCCCAGCTTGATTGTGGCTGCCGCCACCCGCGCTATCTGGTTTGGTGGCTGATCCGTCGCCGCCGTCACAGGCGGCCAGGGCGAGCAGGAGGAAGAGGGAAAGGGTGCGCATGGGATTGGAGCCTGATCCTCGCACAAGTCCCGGGGGCGACTCCAGGAGATGGTGGGGTTTCCAGCGGCTCGGGGCTCGGATACTGTGGTCCGCTCCCAGGCCGTTCGACCGCCAGTTCGATGAGCCGCCCGCCCGTCCCTTCAGGAATCTCCCTTGCACATGGATCAAAACGCGCTCAAAGCCTGGGTCGACAGTTGCTGGGAGGAGTCCATCCTTCCGGCCCTTGAGGACTACATCCGCATCCCTTGCAAGTCGCCCCTGTTCGATCCGGACTGGGAGCGGGCCGGTCACATCGAGGCGGCCGTGGAGCTGATCCGCGACTGGTGCGCGGCGCGTCCTATTAAAGGTATAGAGGTCGAAGTCGTGCGCCTGGCCGGTCGCACGCCGGTCATCCTGATGGAAATCCCCGGCACGGGGGACGAGACGGTGCTGCTCTACGGGCACTTTGACAAGCAGCCGGAGATGGAGGGTTGGGACGCTGAGCTGGGGCCTTGGCAGCCGGTGCGGCGCGACGGGCGGCTCTATGGGCGCGGCGGCGCCGATGATGGCTACGCGGCTTTTGCTTCCCTGGCGGCCATCGAAGCCCTGCAAGCGCAGGGCCTGCCCCACGGGCGTTGCGTGGTGCTGATCGAGGCTTGCGAGGAGAGCGGGTCCTATGACCTGGCTCCCTATGTGGAGCACTTGGCGGAGCGCATCGGCCAGCCGTCGCTCGTGATCTGCCTCGACTCGGGCTGTGGCAACTACGACCAACTGTGGACAACGACCTCGTTGCGGGGCATGGCCGGTGGTGTGCTGCGGGTGGAGGTCCTGAAGGAGGGCGTGCACTCCGGCGGCGCCAGCGGCGTGGTGCCTTCTTCCTTCCGCATCGCCCGCAGTTTGCTCTCGCGCCTGGAGGATGAGGACACCGGGCGCCTCTTGCCGCCGGAACTCCAAGGCGCGATTCCCGAGGAACGCCGCCTGCAAGCCCAGTTGGCGGCGGAGGAACTCGGTGACGGTTTCCTGGGGAGTTTCCCCCTGGTGCCCACAGCGCGCCCCATGGACCTGTCCGGCGAGGCCGGCCCTTCTGGAGCCGAACACATCCTGGCCTGCACCTGGCGCCCCACTCTTTCAGTCACCGGAGCCGCGGGCCTGCCGCCCCTGGACAACGCCGGCAATGTGTTGCGACCCATGACGGCTCTCAAGCTCTCCCTGCGCCTGCCGCCGAGCTGCGATTCAGCCCGCGCCTCCCAGGCGGTCAAGGAGCTGTTGGAAGCAGACCCTCCCCACGGGGCGCGGGTGAGTTATGAAGCAGGTGACTTCGCCGACGGTTGGAATGCCCCGCCAACCGCTGAGTGGTTGGCGGGCTCCATTGAACAGGCTTCCCACGCTTTCTACGGACGCCGCGCCCTACACATGGGCGAAGGGGGCACGATTCCCTTCATGGCCATGCTCGGCGAGCGTTTCCCCGAGGCCCAGTACCTGATCACCGGCTTGCTAGGTCCGGGCTCCAATGCCCATGGGCCCAATGAGTTCCTGCACATTCCCTCGGGCAAACGCCTGACGTGTTGTGTGGCCAAGGTACTCACGGATCACAATCTGGTTTACCGCGATCCATGTTGTTGATCCTCAGCGGCCGTTGAGGAGCCCGAGCAGTTCCCGGGCGCCGGCGTGCTCGGGTGCCAGGCGCAAAACCAGGTCCAGCGCGGCGGCGGTTTCGGCCAAGCGTCCCTGGCGGTAGAGGATCGTGGCCCGGGCCCAGGCCGGTGCCGGAGAGCTGGGCTCCAAGGCCTGGCAGCGGGCCAGGCATTCCAGGGCGCGTTCCTCGTCGCCGGCGGCGGAGTGGGCCAGGCCCAAGTTGTACCAGGCCCGGGCGTTTTTCGGATCCAGGTCGAGGGCCGTTTCGAAGGCCGCGACGGCGCCTTCCAAATCACCTGTTTCGTTGCGCGCCAGGGCCAGGCTGAGCCAGAGGTTGGCGTCGTCTGTGCAGCGCGCGCTGGCCTGTTCCAGTACTTCCCGCGCCTCAAGTGCGCGCCCCTCGCCCGCCAGCAAGACGGCTAGGTCGTGGGGATAGGCCGGCGATGTGGGGTCCCAACTCGAAGCACGCCGCATGAGTGTTTCTGCGGCGGCGGTGTCTCCGGTGGCCAGGTGGTAAACCGCCTTCTGCCAGGCACCGGTGGGCTGGTCCTGGTGCAGATCCAGGAAGAAGCGCAGCTCCGCCGCTGCCTCTCGGGCGGCTGGCGTGCCGTGATCCATGCCGCGCAGTGCCCAGGCGGCGGACAAGCGCACTGCCCGCAGGGGGTCGTCGAGCAGTTGCCCGATGGCCTTGGCGCTCTCTCCTTCTCCCGCTGCCACAAACGGTTCGAGGGTCCGCGCAGCGCGCTCGCGCACCAGGGCACTTGGATCATCGAGGGCATCCAGCAGCGCCGCTCGCAGGCGCGGGTCCCCGAGGGCTACCTCGCCGATGCCGATCAGCACCGCGCGCCACAGGGCGGATGGTTCTTCGGCGAGCAGGGCCAGCAGTTCCTCCGTGATGTCGCGCGAGCCGGACCGAGCGCGGCTGATCAGGCGTGAGCGGCGCGCGCTGCGGCGCTTCAATCGTTCTCCGTACCACTCCTGCGCCCGGTCCGCGACCCAGTTGGGCTCGCGGTCCAGGTGGCAACGACCGCAGGCGTTGGGCACGCCACTCTCCAGGGTCAAGGCGGGATCCGGCACGATGAAGCCGTGGTCGCGGCGCGGGTCGCGCTCCATGTAGACCGTGATGGACATGTGGCAGTCGATACAACCGTGCCCGGGCGTACCCGGCGCGTGGTGTGAGTGGCTGTCTGGCTCGATCTTGCCAGCGTGACAGCGCAGGCACAGTTGATTGCCCGGGGCCAACAGAGAGCCTTGGTGGGGATCGTGGCAGTCACCACAGGTCACGCCTTCCCCGTGCATGCGGCTGCCGAGAAAGGAGGCAAACTCGAAATCCTCACCCTGCACTTGGCCGTCGGCGTAGTAGGTCTCGGACAGGTCGGGAATGACCAGCGAGTAGTGATCGAGGAAGTGCTCGCCCGGCAGGAAGGACTCGGTCAAGTCCGAGCGCCGGGCATGGCAGGTGCCACAGGTGTCGAGCATCCGCGCCGGATCGATGGCTTGCGGGGCGGCTTC
>NYXZ01000015.1 GCA_002686595.1 Planctomycetota bacterium
CCCGGCCGCCCAAGCCCCGGGCGGCGGAGGCGGCGGCTTCGATCTTTCGGATGCCCTGGAGGTCAAATCCTGCGAATAGGAGCCCAAAATGCCAAACATAGTCAAAATATGCGGGCCACGATAGGAAGTTGGTATTGACAGGGGGGGGGCGTGCTTTACCATTAGGGGAGTGTCCCAAAGTGTAGTGGCGTGCCCGTGAGAGGCTCCTTCGTGGTCGAGGAGGGGTGAGGCAGCCGTTGCTTGGAGAATTCATGCGAAGCCCTATCCGCACATTCCTCGCCGCTTCTCTGCTGGCTCCCTTGGCCGCTGGCCAGGATCTGCCCATTGCCCCGGACCAGTTCAACCTCTTCAGCGCCCTCTCCGTCGGTTATCAGTGGGGCAGCGATGTGCAGGGGGTCGTGGCCTGCGGCGGCGACTTCCTCGCCGATGGCTTCAGCCTGCATGCTGTTCCCGGCGCCGGACCAGGCACGGGCGTATCACTCTATGCCGGAGGCACGGTGACCTTCGGCGCCTCCGGAGCTGGAGCCCAAATCAACAACGGCGGCATTGAGGCCGGCGGGGATATCTACCTGCAGTACACGGGCACTTTCGGCGCGCTCAGCGGCGGAGGGAATTGCGCTCTGGTGGCGGGACAAATCCAAGGTGATGTGACCATCGCCGGCACCTTCACCGGCAACACCTTGGATGTGGGCGGAAGCATCACGGAGTCCGTCCCCTTTACGCCCTCAATCGATTTCTCCGGCTACGAGGATTACTACCTACGCCTGGCGGATGCCTACGCCGGACTCCCACATGATGTGAACTGGATTGATGACTACGGCAACATCCGGATGCAGCTGGGACCGGGTTTGAATGTGGCGCGTGTCAGTCTTTCCACTATCGCCCGTTCCCACAGCTTCACCGTGGACGGGCCGCCGGGCGCCATCCTGGTCATCAACGCCATGGGAAACTCGGCGGAGTTCTCCAGCCTGACTTGGAATCTCAGCGGAGGAGTTGAACGCAGGGACATCGCCATCAACGCCTTCGAGGCCCTAAAGGGAACGCTGGCCGGTGGCAACCATGTGACCCTGCTCGCCCCACGGGCACAGCTGACTTTTCTTCAGGGCCTGCTCACGGGCAACTTAATCGTGCGCGGCTTGCGCGGTGTGGGCCAATTGAACGATGGTCCCTGGCGCGGCTTCTATTACTCTCCAAACGACGGCAGCCCGGGAACTGACGTCTGCGGCTCGACCCCAAACAGCACCACTTTGCCGGCCATCATGGCCTGCACGGGATCGAACTCATTCACCGCCAATGATGTCACGCTGCGGGCCATCCAACTGCCGCCGGGGGAGTTCTCCATCTTCTACTATGGCCGCGCCCCGGCCTACGCCCCCCTGGGCCTGGGCTACCGGTGCATCGGCGGCGGCGGTTACACGCGCCTGCCGGTTTTGCTTTCCGGCGGCGGCGGCGTGCTGACCTATCCCTTGGATCTCCACAACCTGCCCCCGGGGCCGCACGCCGCCATCTCCATCGGCGAGACAATCTACTTCCAGGCCTGGTATCGAGATCCCCAGGACATCTACCCCCACAACAACCTCTCGAACGCCATCAAGATCAGCTTCGGGCCCTGAGGAGTCGAGCGCTACTCGGGCACGAGTACCAGTTTGCCGATGGTGGTGCCGGATTCCAGATCCCGGTGGGCGCGGGCGACTTCACCCAGGGGATAGGGCGTGATCGTGGGCGGGCGCAGTTGTCCGTTTCCCAGGAGTTCGTCCATGCGCCCTAGGGCGCGGGCGAGGGCTGCTTGTCGGTTGAAGAGGTAGGAGAGGTTGAAGCCCATGACGCTCTTGTTGGCGTTGATCAGATCGAGGGGATCGAAGCGCGGGCGACGCAGCCAGCCCCAGGCCAGGCGCAGGGGATTGGGGCGCGCGGCGCCGCGCGGGAAGAGGCTGGCGAAGCCGTAGGTCACAAGCCGTCCCTCCGGCGCCAGGTGTCCGTAGCCAGGGCGCAGGGTCTCGGTGCCGTTGGCGTCCAGGATGACATCGAAGCCGGCGGCGGCGCCCTGTTCAGCGCTGCCCTCACCGGAGTCAGCCCTGACCCATTGTGCGGCGGCGGGCCACAGCATTTCGGTGGACTTATCGATAACCAACTCGGCCCCCAGCTCCCGGGCGGCGGCCACCTTGTGCGAGCTGCCGACCACCGCGGCGACCCGCGCTCCCCGAGCTCGGGCCACTTGCAGCGCCATGGAACCCACGCCGCCGGCGGCGGAGTGCACCAGGACCCGATCGCCTTCTTCCACCGGGGCCAGTTCCTCCAGCGCATACCAAGCTGTCAGGAAGTTGACCGGCAGGGCCGCCGCTTCCAGCGCCGTGAGGCCGGTGGGTATGGGGAAGAGATTGGTCCGGGGCACTACCACGCGGCTGGCATAGGCGCCGAAGCGCGTCAAGCCCACCACCAGCTCGCCCACCGCCGGCATGTATTCCCCCGCCGCCGCCGGCTGTCCGCCAGCTCCCACGGCGAGCACTTCCCCCGAGAACTCGAAGCCCGGCGTGATCGGCCAGCCCACGTACTCCTTGGCCGAGGCATACAATCCCATGCGCACGATGCAGTCCGCGTAGTTGACTCCGATGGCCCGCGTGGCCACGAGCACTTCGCCGGGTCCGGGCGTCGGGTCCGGTGCCTGTTCGACGGTCAGACGCCCGTGTCCTCCGGGCCGGTGAATGACGATGCTTTCCATGGCGCCAATATACCCACCCGCGCCATGGCCCATCGATTACCTCTGCCGGGAGGCGCCCGCCTGGGGTGGGGCAAGCAACTGCTCGCAACGCCCCATGGATCATGCGCGGCACAGGGCTGTCAGCTCAAGATTGCCACGGATGAAGGTCGAAGGGAGTAGTCGGGCCTCCGCCGGGGGCCGGGAGATGGGCGCGGAGCGGGGCGAGGTGCAGCAGATGGAACATGGCATGGGTGAGCGACAGGGGGCCGGGGAGGGGAGTGCCGCTGGTGCCGGGCGGGCGATGGTGGAAGATTGGCTGCGGGCCATGACGCGAGCCGGGGCCAGCGATTTGATTTTGCGGGCTGGGCAACGACCGGCCTGGCGCGTGGCGGGGGAGTTGGAGTTCATCAGCGGACCGCTGCCCGGGAACGCCGCCCTGGAAGGGGCTATCTGTAGTTTCTTGGACTTGGACAGGCAGGCGCGCTGGCGCAGTACAGGTTCCGTGGACGGATCCGTGGAGATCCTCCGCGGCGGGCGTTTTCGCATGAATGCCTATCACCAAAGGGGGCGGCCGGCGGCGGTCTTCCGGCGTATTCACGCCACGGCCCCGCGCCTCGTGGATTTGGGTTTGCCCCGGCCGGAACTGGAAAACCTGGCCCTGGGTGAGCGCGGTCTGGTGCTCGTCACCGGTGTGGCCGGGGCGGGCAAGTCGACGACCTTGGCGGCCATGTTGCAGCATCGGAACGAGTGCCGCGGCGGCCATCTGATCACCCTCGAAGACCCCGTGGAATTCCTCTTCGATGAGGAGCGCTGCGTGATCAGTCAAAGGGAGGTTGGCACGGACTGTTCATCCTTCGCGGAAGGACTGCGCCACGCCCTGCGCCAGAGTCCCGATGTGCTCGTCATCGGTGAGATGCGTGATGCGGAAACCGTCGTCGCCGCCCTGGAGGCGGCGGAGACCGGGCACCTGGTCTGCTCGACCCTGCACACGGTCAATGTGATCCAGACCGTGGACCGCATCCTGGACTTTTTTCCCGCCTCGCGTTCGGAGGAAATCCGCGGGCGCTTGGCACGTCATCTAAACGGCGTCATCAGTCAGCGACTGCTGAGCGCCCTGCCAGTTCCCGGGAGGCGGGAAAACCCGGGCGCCAAAGCGGCCGCTGTCCGCGAGCAGATCCCCGCCTGGGAACTCATGGTGCCCTCGCCCACCTCGCGCCAACTCCTGGAGGAAGGCGACCCCCCGGGCCTGGAGGCCTTGCTCGATGCCCGCCGTGATCCGGGCCAGGCCTCCTTCAACCGCTGCCTGGAGGACTTGGTGGCCGCCGGCCGCATCACGCCGGAAACGGCCCTGGCCGCCAGCGACCGGCCCGGCGAACTGCAGCTGGCCATGCGCGGCCTCAAGGGAGGCCAGGAGACCGTCCACCGCGGCCCCGCACACCGGGCGCCCCTCGGAGAGGATTCCGAGTCGGAGCTGGAGGGGTTGGGACCCGAGCCGGCGCCGGCCCTGCCGGCCCCCGGGAACTCTCCGCCCGCCGAGGGGGCTCCCGGGCAGGAACGCAGCAAGCCCGGCCAAACAGCCGCACCGGGCCCGCGGGCAGGCGGCCTGCGCCTGGTGTCGCGGCTCCGCCCTCGCCCGGACCCGCGGCCCCCGGCGGGAGGTGGGCCAGCGAGGGAAACGACGGATGGGGCTCCTGAATAGTCGCCCAGGAGCCAGTTGACAAACTCCCTACTACAGCGCTGCCATGCCGCCGTTGACGCAGACGGCGGCGTCAGGCTTGTCGAGCAGTGCGGAGCGGCCCTACAGGGCAGCTTCCGCCGTCTCGCCTTCGCCTTCCTTGTCTTACCGCCGATGGCTTCGCCTCGCGACGGGACTTTTTCAACGGAGCCCCAGACCGCTCAAATCCCGGGAATAGGGTGTCGGGCAGGTCGTCCCTGACCGAGATCGACAAGATAGACCCTGCCCGGGGGAGCCCCTGCGCCGCACGCGGCCCCAAGGCGTGGTGAGCGCTCCGGGACCCAGGACACCCGGTAAACTCGCCGGGCCACCCTGGCAGGTGCCCGGAAGACCCGGTTAGGATGCCAACAGCATGCCCCTCAACATCGCACAGACGAAGATCCTCATCTGGGGCGCATCCGGAGTCCTGACCGTGGGACTCGGCGCCACCGTGGCCGATTTTGTCCTCAACCTCGAGGAAAAACAGAGCACCTTCGACGCCGACAATGTGCGCGCGGTCCTGGAGGATGTGGAACGGGTGGAGGTCCAGAAGCAGGAGCTGGTCGCCTACACGGCGGTCAAGCGCAACTTCCACGAGCTGAACTGGACCGGGAAGGTGACCGTCAAGCCCGTGGAGATCAAACAGGATGATGTGGCGGAGGCCAAGCGTACAACCGTGCCTGTCTCCGACCTGGTTGCCGTTCAAATGCTGCAGGTGGATCTCTCCGATCCCGCCGGCAGCTCCGCCTATGTCACCTACAAGTCCCGCTCGGCCGTGCCCAGCGCCAGCCCGGAAGACGAGCACCTGGAGGTGGGCGAGAGCCTGCCGGATCCGCAAGGGCACATCCGCGTGGAGGCCATCACCGTCGAGGGCGTGGTCTTTGCCTTCGAGGACAGCGAGCGCGAGTTCGAGGTCGTGGCGCCGGAAGTTGAGCTTGAACAGGGCACCATGGTTGTCGTCGGCGAGGGCCAGGTTGTGCACCGCGTGGATGACGGCGCCATTCCCACCTCTAACGCCCCGGCCTATCGGCCCGAGGAAACCACCATCATCGGTCGCAACCGTTATCGCATCGGAACCGAGGATGCGGCGTTCCTGGCGGAGAACTGGTCCGCCACCCTCTCCCAAGATGTGCGCCACAGCCGACACCGGGACCCGCGCACCGGGCGCTACGACGGTGTGGAAATATTGGAAGTGCGTTCCGGTTCCCTGGCGGAGCGCCACGGAGTTCAGGGTGGCGATGTGATCAAGAGTATCAATGGCCACGCCGTTTCCAGCGCCCAGGAAGCTATCCACTTCGCCAAGACCAACGCGGATCGCTACAACACCTGGGAGGTTGAAGTGGAGAACATGGGACGCACGAGAACGATCACCTACGAGTCTCCAAACTAGTAGGACGCCGTCAGGGCCGCTCCATGGCCGGGGGCGCAGGCCACCTTCAGTTTCCCCTCTGCGTGCCGTATTCGGTGAGGATCGGCCGCCAGGTTCCCGAGGGCCGCGCCATCCGGCTCCCTCCGGTGTTACCCTTTCGCGCCCATGGACGCTTCCTTCCTGACCCTCGATGTAGGCAACAGCCGGGCCAAGGCCGCCCTCTGGCGGGGCGCTGCCCAGGATCCCTTGCGCTGCGCCGTGATCCCGCTCGGAGGGTCCGGGGCGGAGTTCGCCGCGGCCCTAGCCCATGAGTTAGAGGGCTTGCTCGGGGCGGGCAGCCCGCCGCTGAGTGCAGCGCTGTGCTCGGTGGGTGAGGCTGACTTGGCCGCAGGGATCCGGCGCGTCTTGGAGAGTGCCGGCCTGGAACAGGTGCTTTGGCCCCCGCCCCACGGGCTTCTTAATATGTGTCGCGTTCAGGAAAGCGTGGGCCTCGATCGGCTCTTCGCGGCCCGCGGAGCCCTGGAGTTGGTGGCGGGGCCGGCCCTGGTGGTGGATGCGGGAACCGCCGTGACAGTCGATGCCCTGGGGCTGGCCGAGGCCGAGGCTGAGGCTGATCGTGATCACGATCACGGTGACGGTGACGACGGTGACAGCGGCGGCGCGCCTGGCGATAGCGGCGAAGGCAGCAGCGGCGCGCGTGGCGTTTTCCTGGGCGGAGCCATCGCCCCGGGGCCGGATCTCCTGGCGGGTTCACTGGCGCGGGGTACGGCGCGTCTGCCCCATAACGCGCCGCGGCCGGGAGTGCGTGCCCTGGGGCGGGACACGGGGGAGGCTCTGGCGGCCGGCGTGGCAGTGGGATTTGGCGGCGCGGTCAGGGCCTTGGTGGAGGGCGTAGCCGCTGAGGCCGGGTTGGACCGGGCGCCGCTGGTGCTCACCGGCGGCGCGGCCGATTATCTGCGGGCGGAGGGACTCTTCGGTGAGCGCGAGGTGCTTTTTGACGAGCACTTGGTGGGGCGCGGCTTGGCGGCGGCCCTTGTTGATGCTCTGGAGCTGGAGCGCTGAGGTGGGCGGGTCTGGCGCCGAGGTACGAGGGGAGCCGGCGAGGGGCTGCGAGGGGCTTCGTCTACGGGAGTTGAGCGCGCCTGGGTCCGGGGCACTGGCGATTCTGGAACTCACCGGCGACGGCGCCTTGGCGTGCGTTGAAAGGTTGTCCGGCGCGGGGCGACTTCGGGGCGCTGGACCTTCCCTGGTAACTCTGCGGCGGCCACGGGACGAGGGAGACGAGAGGGACGGAGGAGACGAGGTGCTGGATGAGGCCCTGGTTTTGGTCCACGGGCCGCGGCAGCTGGAGCTGCACCTGCACGGCAGTCCGGCGGTGGTGGCGGCGGTGGCTCAGGAATTGGGGGGCCTGGTCCCGGCCCCGCCCGCCCGCAATCTGGAACAGGCGGCCCGGGAGGACCTCTTGCTGGCCCCCTGCGATGCGGCGGCGCGGGTGCTCCTCGATCAGTCGGAAGGCGCCCTAACCCGAGCCCTCCAAGAGCTCGCCGGTAGGCCGTGGGAAGATGCCGTGGCTGGCGCTGAAGCCCTGCTCGCCGCCGGTCGGTCAGCGGCCCACGCTCTGCGGCCCCTGACCGTGGTTTTGGCGGGACCGGTGAATGCGGGCAAGTCGACGCTCTTCAACACCCTGCTCGGCGAGGAGCGGGCCCTGGTCCACGGGGAGGCGGGCACGACGCGGGATGCCATCGGGGAAGTGGCCTTGTTCGGCCAGTGGCCGGTGCAGTTGGTTGATACGGCCGGCGCCCGGGCTTTGCCGCTTGCTGGCGCGGAGTCCGGAGCTCCCGCTGATTGTGATGCGTCCGGATCCAGTCTGGAGGTGGAGGCCGCCGGCCAGGCTCGGGCCCGGGAGCTGGCGCAGGGGGCGGGGCTGGTTCTGTGGTGCGCGCCGGCGTCCCCGGCGTCTCCGGCGTCTCCGGGGACCCCGGGGTCAGTTGCAGCGGGAGAAACAAAAGGGCAAGCCCGGGCCGGTTGCGAATCCGGGCCTGGGGCGGGCGCGGTGGGTGAGCCGCCCGCGGGGGCTGTGGTCCTCACCACGCGGGCCGGATCCGTGACCGCCGGTGCCCGGCGCATCGCGGCCCTGGAGGAACCCAGTGAAACCCGGACGGAGGTGGCGCGCATCTTTCGGGAACACCGCGGGCTGCCGCCCAGGGCCTGGAATCCCGGCGAGGCGGTGCCCTTTCGGCAGGAACACCTCATGGCGCTGGAGGGGTGGTTGGCCCAGGCCCGGGAGGTTGCTCGCGGCGGGCCAGTGCCGAAACCGCTGTCGGAGCTCCTGGGGCCACATTAGGCCCGGGGCAGCGGGGCGAGGCCCGACCCGCCATGGGTGGGCGTGCGCCGAGGTGCCCAGGGGATACACCGGCATCGCCGGGCTTCGTGCCGGCCTCCCTTGATGAATCTGTCGGGGGGGGATAAAGTGGTCTGGGTGCGCGGCCCTGGCCGGACTCGCATCCACCTCCGGACTTCGGTGCCGGGGATCACCGGCGGGGCTTGGACCCGACCAACGCACATGAGCGGACCGCGGCATCTCGTATCCATCGACGACCTCTCCCTGGCGGAGATTCGTGAGCTATTTGAGCGCGCCCAGGAATTCGCCCAGGACCCGCGGGCCTGGGCCGCCCTCTGTCCCGGGCTGATTTCCGCCAGCCTTTTTTACGAGCCCTCCACTCGCACCCGGCTGTCCTTCGAATCGGCCATGCTGCGCCTGGGCGGAGGAGTCGTGACGGCGGCGGACATGCGCCAGTCGAGCGCCTCCAAGGGCGAGTCCCTGGCGGATACGGTGCGCGTGGTGGGGGGCGGCTACGCCGACATCATCGTCCTGCGGCACCCGAGCGAGGGGGCCGCGCGTCTGGCGGCGAGCTACTCCAGCGTGCCCGTCATCAATGCCGGGGACGGCAGCCACGAACACCCGACCCAGACGCTCTGCGACCTCTACAACCTCTATGTGGAACACGGACGCATCGAAGGCATCGATGTGGTCCTGGCCGGGGACCTGCGCTACAGCCGCACCATCCACTCCTTTGCCTATGCTCTGGCCCGTTTCGGGGCCAACATCATCTGCGTGCCCCAGGCGGGCTTCGAGATGCCGGAGTATGTGCTCCAACGCCTGCGGGAGGAGTTTGGCGTGGAGCCCCTGCGGGCCGATGCCACGCGCCTCGGGAGTTTGGCGGCGGCCAGCGACGCCATGTATTTGACGCCCCAGAAGCCCCACCAGTTGTCCCTCTTCACGGACGCCAGGGGCTGGAAAGTCGATCGTGTCGATGCCGTTTACATGACGCGGCCCCAGACCGAACGCCACGGGGCCGACGACAACAAATCCGAATACCTGCGCCTGGGCAAGCGCGCCATGGCGGAGGAATCCCTGCGCCAGGCCGTGGTCATGCACCCCCTGCCGCGGCGCGACGAGATCAGTGAAGAGATGGACAGCGATCCGCGCAGTATCTACTTCAAACAGGCGGCGCGGGGCGTGCCCATTCGCATGGCGATCCTGGGTACCCTGCTCGGGCGCCTGGACAGCCAGGCCGAGCCGGGAGCTGCGCAGGTCCAGCGCTACCCTGTCACCGTGGGTGACAACCCCTGCCCCAACACGACTTGTATCTCCCACACGGAGACGCGCCATGTGCTGCCCTCCTACCAGCTAGCCTCCCGTTCGCCCCTGCGCGCCCACTGCGCCTGGTGCTCCCAGGAGCTGCCCTTCACCTTCGTCGCCTGCACGAGCACCGGCCACTATCACCAGGCCGGTGCCGCCTGTCTGCGACGGGTGCGCCCGGACCACCTGGTTTTCCTGCGGGACGAGGGCCAAGCCCGCGCTCTGGGCTTCGAGCCGCCCCAACGGTCGACCCGCCCTTGCCCCCAATAGTGTGCGCTTGCGCACACCTGCCCTGGTGGGGCAGTTCTGATCCGCACGGACGGCGTCCAGGGGTCTTGGTTGAGTTGCGCCATCTTAGCGTAACTATGTGCCAATAAAGAAGTTATGTATTGCGGTCGAGTGACCATAAGGCGGCACGGACCTTGATATGCACCATGCGGTCCTCCAACTCTCGGCAGCACCTGCGGTGCTTCCAGGGGCTACTCCTTGACCCGGAGGGCACTTAACGAAAATATAGACGGCTTATCGTGCCACACCGGCCAGCGCGGGTACGGGGGAGCAGTTCCCCTGCGGATCCTCTGGCCAGCCACCGACGCGGTGGCGGGCAACCGGTCGGCACCACAACCTGCCTTCACCCCGGAGTGAAGCGCACCCAGTAACTATCCATGAATCAGCGCCACATTACATGCACCCTGACCCTGCTTGGCAGCGCCCTCTTGGCCTTTGGCCCGGCGGGTTGCAACAACGTCAGTTCCGTCAAGGAGGGGCTCAGTTCCCCCGGTTCGCAGGTCGACAACCCGGACGGGTCCGGGGTCTTCATCGCCGACCCGAACCGCCAGGGACTCGGCACCAAGCTGCGTCTGGCATCTGATTCATTCTCCGTCCCGCCCATGTTCTGGGGCCGCCTCGTCAATATCTACGACGGCAATGGCGACCTGCAGCACCAGAGGTTCGTGATCGGCGAGGACATCCGCAGCGATAGCCTGGACTTCTTGGTTGAGGACAACGCGGTCACCGGCCAAACCAACTTGACCATCCTGCACACGGCGGGCAGCGCCGACTACCTAGATGCCTTCGGGCGCTTGGAAATCAATCTGGTCCCGGTCTATGACCAGGATCTATCGGGCACCGACATCTACTCGGTTTGCCCGCGCAACGCCGCCCTGGTGCTGCGCTTCGACGACCTGCTAGACGAGAGCACGATCGACGGCGACAACATTAAAGTGAGGCAGGGGAACCCGCCCATCGTGCCTTTCGAAGCGCGCATCTTCGGCGACCGGAACCACGGGGACATCGCGGACCGCAATGGCGACGGCACGCCGGAGTTCTACACCACGCGCGTGATCATCGACACCACCGTTTCGGAGATCGAATCCTTCGAAACCGATCCTCCCCTGCCGGTGAATTCCCTGGGCTTCGAGTCCAGCGTGACCACCGCCCAGGCCAATATCGCCATTCGCATTCCCACGGAGGTAAACCCAGTCATGGGGCAGTTCTCGCGTCTCTTGAACCCCTCGGGGCACGGCGTCACCTTGGACGCCAGCGGGACCGTGGACCGCGACAGCAAAGAGGTGTTGCGGGCCCTGCGTTCCGGCGGACCCTATGTGCTCACCGGTGATCTGAACAACGGTTTCATGGAGGACCTGCTGCTGCCGGCGGTGGTCGGCACCCAGCCCATCAGCGTCAGCCAGATCAGCCAGGATGACCCCGGCGACCCGGAGAGCCTGGACTTCACNATCAANCTGGCCTTTGCCCANCCCACCTGCGCCCAGACCCCNNCGNNGGGGGANGTGTTGCGCCAACCTGGGATCTTCGCCGAAGTNACCTCCAATGCNTCACCGCACATCGGTGGCCAGGTAACTGGCTTGCGTGTGCGCCTGTTGCTCGGGACAGCNNCTGATTTNCTNGACAACGGCGTGGGNCAGGGNCAGTTCCTNTCCACCTTCGACTCGGTGGTGGANGCGGGCAACGAGCCCTGNTTCGTGACCATTTCGCCCACACCCGGCACCTTCCCCAACGAANAGGTCAGCACCACGGCCCAGATTTCCATTCGCTTCAGCGAGCCCATGGACCCGGCTTCCCTGACCGCCTTCGACACCATGATGGTGACGCGCGCGGATACCGCGGTGGGAGTTGAGGACTATGTGGTCGGTCAGGTGATGTCGTCCTCGGACCTCAAGGAGTTCACCTTTATCCCGGTCTTGCCCCTGAACCACACCCTGGGCAATGAAGAGGATTACTTCGTCACCCTGGCCAGTGGCCAGTACGGTCCCACGGACCTGGCCGGCAACGCCTTGAGCGCCGCCCTGACCCAATCCTCTTTTGAGATCGATCGGGTGGCGGCCTCCGAGAGCAACGGTGGCCGCGTATTGCGTTTCACTTCCGATGACGAGGCCGAGCCCATCGGAGACCCGGACGCCGGCGAGGACCCCAAGACCGAACTGCGCGGCCAGTTCCTCTACGACCTGACGCGCGAGGTCATCAAGCCCCGTCCGGTGACGCGCTTTGCGGGCACCGCTGATCGCACTCAGCCCATACCCGGCATGATGACGCCCTTTCCGAGCGGTTTGCAGACGCCCCTCTCATCACTGGGCAGCAAACTGATGACCGTCTGGCGCTATGTGGATGTCAACTTCGGCTTGCTGGACGAGACCTACTTCAATGTGGATGTGGAGGGCCTCAACTGGACCCCCGTGGGCGGTCAGGCAGTGTCGGACTTCTACAGTGAGTTCGAGATCAACCTCTCCCACAGTGGACGGTTGCCGGACGAGATGATCGATCCGGCGACGCTTTTCCCCATGTACCCGGAGTCTGGCCTCGAGAAGACCTATGCGGTCAACCTGCTCGATCCGGTCAACGATCCCCAGGTCACCGTGCACCCCAAGCACCTGGGCTACACGGTCAACCCGGCGAACATGTTCCTGACGCCCACGGGCACCATGATGATGCCCTTCCCCCTCAATCGGTCGATCCCGATTTCCGACTACCGGTACTACACCTGGCGCGATACGACGGTCACCGCCGTCGGTGGCGTCGACTCCGCCGGGGCCGAGATGGGCATCTACCTGCAGGTCATGGGCCTGCCCGGCGCCCCGGGGCTGCCCTATGGCCCGGGCCAGGTGCCCACCATCGGGCTGCCGCTCCTGATGGAGTACAAGTGCTACCCGGACGATCTGGCCGTGGGCATGAACTCCTTTGACATCTCCTTGGCGGTCAACTCATCCATGAAGCCCAACTTCAGGGCCTTTTCAACTGGTGGCATCGACACCAGTGCCACGCCCCAGTATGTGGATCCGGACTTGGAGACCCAGGCCAACGGTGGCTACAACCCGAACTCCACTCCGACAGCAGGTGCGACCACGCCGGGTCTCGACAACACATTCTATGTGGGTCAGATGGATCTGGTGGTGCGCATCAGCCAGGTGCACACCATTTGGTTCGAAGCCGGTGGCCTGAACAGCCCAACCTACTTGGATCCTGTCCTCGAGCCCATGGCCCAGGACCAACCCCTGGGAACGGAAGTCGTTTTAGCCTTCCGGGGTGCCACCAACATCACCACTGCCGTGCCCAGGGAGAACGCCACCTACCTGGACGCCTACGGCAACATCCCCACCGGCGTGGTCTTCATGGATGACGACACCTGGAAGCCGAGCATTTCGGACATTGATGGTGCGGCCTGGTACCAGACGCGCATCACTTTTATCTCGAATACAGAAACAAATCTGACTCCCGAGCTCTCGGCCCTGGCCGTCGCCTACTACGAGTAGAACAAAGCGGACATCCCCAAAACCCTGACCAATGCACCAGCAGATGCTCACTCGATCCGCCCTCCTTCCGTCCCTTCTCCTGGCCTTTGTGGCCGGCGCCTGCAGCTCTGGCGTGGACCCCACCGACACCGGCTCCGGGTCCGGCAGTACCTTCGCCATCCTGGACATTAGCGTGACCCAGGGCGAGGTCTGGAAGATCAACCGGCCTATCGACATCACTTTCTCGTTGCCCTACGACTTCAGCACCGTCAGCCTGAACACGGTCAACATCCTGACGGAAAACGGAGCCCCGGCGCTTGGCTCGTTCTTGCAGGTGGATACACGCACCCTGCGCTTCCAACCCACCTGTCCCACCCTCTCGGATTACTCCGATGCGGGCTTCTCCCCCGGAGGTCTGCGCTATCGCCTGTCAGTGGTGGGGGTCGATAGCGGCCCCGGCGCCACCATCCAAGCCCTGACCGGCGAATCCCTGGAGCAGAGCCAGGCGGTGATGTTCAGCACGCCTGTTTCCCAGGATGCCATTGACCTCTTCTTGGATCCCGTGGCTGGTCCTCCGGCGGTGGTGATCCGCGCCGAGGGCGCAACATTGGAAGAGGCTTCCTATCTGGAACTGGGAGATGACCCGGACAACCGCGTCTACTTCGAGCGCGACCAGGTCACCGGTGAGTCGAATCTGCCCCCGGGCTTCGAGGCTCCCATCAACCACTACAGCATTGTAGAAAACCACCTGGCTTTGGTTCTGGAGATCAATCAACCGGTCAACCCGGCCAGTGCGAACATCAGCTCCTCGCGCATCGGCTTGGAGTACGCAGGCCCCAACTCCAGCTGGCTGCCAATTCCCACTGATGTGGAGTTGGTGGTCAACTGCACTGAATCGGGAGCCACCCTGCGTCTGACGCCCATCGGACTTCTGCCTCAGGGGCGCATAGTGCGGGCCTTCATTACGCCCGAATTCGAGGATTTGGTCAGCGACCGCAATCTAATCACCCTGAATACCTTCGCATCCATGACCATGGCGGTCTCCACTGATGACCTGGGTCAGGCCGTGGACGATGTTGACGAGTTCCTGGAGAGTTTTCTCGTGGGCGGGGATGAACTGGGCTCCATGGAAGATCTGGCGGGATCATCCGCCAACCCCATGGCCAACTGGGAAGAAGGGAAGCTGACGGCCGCCTTCGACTTTGATGGCACCGGCGGCCCCGGCGGTGATTTCGACTGGCACCTGCCCGCCGGCACCAGCGGTTCGTTCAATAACTTCATCTTCGACACCACCTCGACTGTGATCACCGGCGGTCCCGGGGGCCTGCCCACGGGCACCCAGACCTGCATCAATGGAATCGTTGATGTCCGCAACCTATACATCCCCGCAACCTCCCGCATGGTGGTGGTGGGGCCGAACACTCTAACCATCAGTGCTACGGGTTCCGTGATCATCGATGGCGAACTAATCGTCAAGGGCAGTGATAGCCCCGGCGTCCAGACCCTCAACACGAGCAACCAGCCGGAACCTGGAGCTGCGGGCAACGCCGGCGGTGGCTTCGGTGGCCAGGCAAGTTACCTGACTAGCCAATCCACACCCGCCGGGCAAACCGGATACGGTCCGTTTCAACAGCCGGGCGGCGGTGGGGCCGGCGGCGAGGCTGGCTACGGCACGGGCTCCAGTTCCAACCGCCGCGGTGCAGGCGGCGGCGGCGGCGTCTTTGGTCCCGATGTTTTCTACGACGGGGGAACCGGCGGGGCCAGCGTGCGTGTACAGGAGCTCATTGGCCTGGACGCCGAGACCGGATTCCACGGCGGCGACAACGCCCTAGGGGCTCTCTCTGGCAACCCGCCCCCGGCGGGCGGGGCGACCGGTATAGGTCCCTTCATCGACGGCGACCTCAACAACGATTTCCTCGGCCTGATGCTGATGGATGGCAGCGGCGAGATTGTTCTCGGTGAGCTGGCCAAGGTCTGGGCTGGAGCCGGTGGCGGTGGCGGCGGGGATTCGGTTTCCTCCAATAGCTTCCCCCTCGATCCCTGGAGCAACAGCGGCGACGAAAAGGGCTCCGGCGGTGGCGGCGGTGGCGGCGGCCTGTTGGTCCTAGCCCTGGGCGAGATTCGCGTCAGCGACACAGGATCCATCAATGCCGATGGCGGCACCGGTGGTGGGGGTGAAAACACAAATGGCTTTGACCGCGTGGGCAGTGCCTCCGGCGCCGGTTCCGGTGGGCACATCATCCTGCAGAGTTCCACGGCGGTGCGCGTCGAAGGGGACCCATCCCTCGGTTTTGAGAATGTCTACAAGGATTCCGCCGCTGGTCATGACCCCCGGCCGATCTCCGCCGTTGGGGCCGAAGGTGGCGCGGGCAAGGGCAACAAGGGTGGAGCCCGCCAGGGCGGAGCTCAGTTGCCTTGGAAGTGTGATGCCATCACCCCGGAATACCTGGACGGCAACCCGCCCGAAAGCGAGACATGCTTCACCGCCAATACCATCAACGGACATGTGGATGGTGCTGGAGGCGACGGTGGTCCCGGCGTGATTCAGGTCCATGTGAACCGCGCTTCTGATTTCATCATCAATGGATTCCCTTCCGATGCCATGGGAACGGACGACATCACCAACTGGTTCGCGCCGCCCCCGGTGACCGTGCTGCAGGACAAGAACAACCCCTTGACCGCTGATTCGACCTTCTCGGGCCGCATGATCCCCTTCTTCGGCCGCGAGTCATCGTCCCAGTCGAAGTGGATCGCCCTCGGTGGCGCGCGGGTCAACCCAGTCATCGGCGGCGCTGCTGACCAAGTCCTGTTCTTCAACTCGGGTACTGATCCAGCTACTGGAGAAGTACTGCGCTCAGGCGAGAGCATCCAACGCCTGATGCCGCTCTTGGGCCCGGCGGCGATCATGGATTCCAGCGCCACCTTGGGTCAGGGAACCGTGGACTCCTGGGCCTTCGATGCCGTGGCTGACCGGGCTGCTAACCTGCTAGCTGCAGGCACCGGAATGCTCTCCTTTGATTACTTCGGAACGACCCACTCGATCTCAGTGGTTGCGGGTTCCTCGACCCTGGAAGATATTGAGAACTCCCTCTTGGCGGTGCTGGCCACCGGATCCTTGGGTGAGGGTGTGGACGTGGCCATCACAGGCACAGCTCCCGCCGGTACGCTGGAGCTGACATCGAAGCTCGAAGGAGCCGCCTACCTCATCTCCAACATCACGACCACCCTGGCGGATGGTTCGGGTGAGGACTTGACTATCGACAACACCCCCGGTGGCCCGAACAACACCGTGGCCGGTGCTGACGGGATCGGGATGTTGGGCAGCCATGGCCTGGAGATTGCCTTGGATGCCTCGGAACTGGTGGACACCACCGGAGACACCAATGCCAGTGAGACCTACCTGAACAACGATGTCTTCGAGCGCAACCCGGATCTGCTCAAGCACTTCACGGTCATGGTGGCGGATGCCGCCGACGGCACGAGCTACCAGTTCATTGACATCGAGGACGCCAACTACGATGACTCCAATGACAGCTTGGTCTTGACCCTGGATAGCGGCGGATTGGCCGGCGGCAGCCTGCTCGATGACGATGGCTCCCAGGTGGTCTCGGTCATCCCGAACTTCATGGGCCTGTCGACGAACGATATTGCCGACACCTATCCCAGCACCAGCAGCATCACCATTACCTACGATGCGGCGCGTATCTCCGGCCAAGGACTACCCAATGAAGGCGACACCTTTAGTGGAAACAATGGAGGCGTTTGGGCCACGGATATCAGGAATCTCAACCAGAGCGAGTGGGACTTCTTCCGCTTCCGGGTGCACTTCAACATCATGACCGATGTGAACTCCAATGTGGATGTGAGCACACCCAAGCCCAGCCTGGAGTTCCTGCGCATGCCCTTCCGTTTCTAGGGAAGCGCGCACCAAGCCACTGACCCAGGCCGGCTTCCCCTCGCGGGGAAGCCGGCCTTTCTATTTGGGAGTGGATGGTGGTTCAATGGCCCCGTGAAACGGAACCTGCACAGCGCACACTGGCGACCGCCCACGTTCCTCTGGCTGCTGCTCCTGTTGTCGGCCGCCTGTGGTCGAGAGGGGGCTGGGACCCAGACCCTGGAGCTCGAGTTCATGCGCCCGGTCAACCGCCAGGGTGTCTATCTCAACGAGCAGTTGATCCTCTACTTCAACCGGACCGTGGAACCCGCCTCCGTCAGTCGGGCCAGCGTGCGCGTCACGGACTCCTCGGGGAATCCGGCCCGCGGCCAACTGGCCGTGCAAGGCAAGGAGGTGCGCTTCACGCCGGCGGCTGTGCTGGCCCCTGATTTGTCAGACGGTGGCTACCGGCCAGATACGGATTACAGCGTGCGCTTAGGTGGTTTCCCCGAGCTCGACGGTCTGCGGGGCAGCGGAGGTGAACCCCTCTCCGCGGCGCGCACCATCAGCTTTCACACGGTGGCCGTGGAGCAGCCCCGCCGAGGGTTTGTCTTCGCCGACGGCACACCGGAGGAGGGCTCCCCCTTGCGCATTGTCTCCGCAACCCTGACGCCGGACGAGCCCCTGCGCATGACCTGCGCCGAGCCCCTCGATCCCTCCACCCTCTTGGACGGAGAGATCGTCCTGGTGGAAGCGTCCGCCACGGGACGCCGGATTCCCCTGCGCGGTATCTTGGTGACAAATGCCATCTCCGGCACCGGCTCCATTCACCGCCCAGCCGCCGTGCTGGAGCTCCTGGCGCCGGAGCGCCTCAAGCCCGGCGATTACTGGCTTCCCCAGCCCGAGGGTGTGGGCCTGCGGGATTTCGGCGGCAACCCGGTGTGGCTGCCCAGTTCTCCTTCCTCGCGCCGCGGCCTGCGTATCACCGTGGTCGAGGCCGGTGAGGATCGCGGTCGCGGGGAACTGTGGCTCTCCCTCTTGGATACCCGCCTGCGCTCTCCCGTGGCGCTGCCCGGAGCCGCCGGTACAGCCCGCTGGGACGGGGACGGGCGCATCCGTATCCGCTATCCCGCCGCCGCCGGCACCGGAAGCCAGGGCCCCCTGCTGCTAAATGGCACGGAGGAGCGCGGGGACCTGCACGGGACAAGCCTGTCGGTGGGGGCCGGCGACACCTGTGACCTGGGCCGCGGCGTGGGCTTTAGGATCATGCGTTCCCAGGGCAGCCTCACCATAGCGGGAAGTCTGACGCGTCAGGTGGCCTCGCCCAATGACATCCCGCCCATGGCCTTTGGACCCGACGAGACCCTCTCTGCCTGGGTTCGGCGGGCCACCGGCGCAGATCATTCCTGGACAGTACTGGTGGCCGGGGGAGATCTCTTCATCAGCGGTTCCCTGGAGGTAAACACGCCCCTATTGCTGGTGGCCGGCGGAGCTATCCGGGTTTCCGGCAGTGCCAAGGCCCAACGCCGCCAACTGTGGCTATTGAAGGACGGTGGTGGCCTGCGCCTGGACTCCACCGCCAGCGTGGCGCCCCTGCTGATGGATCCGCCGGAACGCAATCCACTGGTGGCCCCCCTGACCTTCTCCGTCAGTTCCGCCCTGGTGCCCCCTTGGGGCCGAGTGGAGCGCTGGTTGACCGGCGATGCCGACGGGCGCGCGGGCCAGGGCTCCTGGAATGTGCGCTATGGCCAGCGCACAGGAGCAGGCCCCCTGCCCGAACGCTGGGAGGAACATCCCCGGGCCCTGACTGGGGCCGGCGGCCTGCATCTGCGCGTGGACCTGCGGGCGGAGCCCGCCCCGGGCCAGGCCTGGGACCCGCCGGAGGTTGATTTCGTGCACCTGCGTTGGGCCACGGTGGCGCCGGATGGAATCGCAGCTGAGGACGCCGGGGGAGGGCGCTAGCTTCAGGTCGTGGAACCCGCACTAGCAGCTTTGCAAGGTACCCTCTTCCCGGAGGCCCTGGCCGCCATCTGCGGCCTCTTCGGGCTGGTAATCGGCTCTTTTCTGAACGCGGCCATTTACCGCCTGCCCCGGCCAGAACTGACCCTCTCCAAGCCGCGCCGCTCCGCCTGCCCCGCCTGCGATCGCAGCCTGACTTGGCGCGAGAATGTGCCCCTGCTGTCCTGGCTCCTGCAGCTCGGCCGCTGCCGGGGCTGCGGCTGGCGTATTCCCCTGCGCTACCCCCTCGTGGAGGCCTTGACGGCTGGCCTGTTCATCTTCGCCGCCCAGTCCACGCCTCCCGCTGACCTCGCGCTCCTGGCCGTGCGCCTCTTGGCCCTCGCCGGCCTGATCGTGGCCACCTTCGTGGATTTAGACTTCTTCGAGATCCCCGACGAGGTCTCTCTGGGGGGGATGGCCCTCGGCCCCCTGGTCTGTCTGGCGGTGCCCGCCCTGCATGCCGATTCCTGGATTGCCATCAACATGACCCCTGTCGGCGAGAGCGTGGGTCCCCTGGCGGCCCTGACCGCTGGCCTCGCNGGNNTGGTCGTGGGGGGCGGAGGCCTGTACCTCATGGGGCGAGCGGGCAGCGCCGCCTTTGGGCAGGAGGCCATGGGCTTCGGCGATGTGAAGCTGATAGCCGCCGCTGGCCTGTGGTTGGGGCCCGGGGGCGTCCTGGTAGCCCTCATGCTGGCCTCCCTGGTGGCGTCCTTCTTTGGCATTGGCAATATCCTGCGCTTCTTCTGCCTGCTCCGCCGTCGATGCGCCAGCCGTCGCCAACCCCATGGCCGCTGGCGCAGCCTGCGCACGGCACGCCTGGCCGGACGCTTTGTACCTTTTGGACCCTATCTCGCCCTGGGCATTGGAATCGTGCTCCTGCGCTGGAATGATGTAGCCAACTGGCTGCTGTCCATTAGCGCCTGAGGCTCAGGAATCAACCGGGCCTTCGTCGGCGAAGACCAGCGGCGGCCGGATTTGTCCTGTGCGGCCAGCGCCGCCCCATCGTCACCCACGCTTCATCGAGAGACCCGCGACAACCATGACATACAACAAAACGACCCCGGCCCTGATGGCCGGTCTACTGATGACCCTGCCCCTAGTGGCGGGGTGTGTTTCCAACTCCACTTTCCGCAAGACAATCGGCGACAGGGAAACCGAAATCCGTTCCCTGCGCGAAGAACGCGTGGCCCTCAAGAGCAGGATTCAAGGCCTCTCCGGTGAACGGGACACGCTTGAAGTGGCCCTGGCCGAAGCCAGCCTGCGTGCCGTTGAGGTGCCCATCCAGCAGCCCGTGCTTTACCCCGGCCTGGACGAAGCAGGCGTGGGCTACGACATGGTGGGGGGCAACCTGGTGTTGACCATTCCATCTTCCGTGACCTTCGGTTCCGGCAAGGCCCAACTCACGGACAAGGGTCAGGCTGTCTTGGCCACGGTGGCCGCCACCCTGGCAGCGGAGCACGCCGCTGGCGTTTACTTCATCGAAGGCCACACGGACTCCGACCCCATCTCCAAGTCCAAGTTCGATTCGAACCGCGACCTTTCCCTGGCACGTGCCATGGCGGTCCTGCGGCACTTGGTGGAGGCCAGCGGCCTCAGCGATGCGCAATGCGTGGTCGTGGGGCACGGTGAATACCGCCCGGTGGCCAGCAACGACAGCGTGGAGGGCAAGGCCCAAAACCGCCGCGTCGAAATCGTCATCCACGAGTAAGGAGTAGCGCTCGGGGCGCGGTTCGCGGACCGCGCCCCGGCGGTTGCTCTGGGCTGCAACCCCAGCCGGATGTCGGTCGGGGAAACGACGGTTCGGCGCTTGTCACAGGCTGGATTTGCCGCGCTCGCCTGGGCGGGGAAGTACGGCAGGGTCTGACACCCTATACGACCGCTGCCGCTGGCGCGGGCGTCAGCTCCAGGGTGTGACGCCGCCGCTCCCCTCCCTCGCCTCCACCCCCGCCGCCCTCTGCCGCACCGTTGAGGATTGGGGGCGTGGCCGCTAGACTATGAGGCCCTTTCTTGCCGGCCGGACAGGAGGAACTCCCCCGGACCGGGAGCCACCACACCCATTGCCACAGCGCCCTGCGGGGCCGCAAAAAGCCGGCCATGAGTTCGTCCAACACCATCCATAACATCTCTTTCGTCGGTCACCCCTCAGCGGGCAAGACCACCCTCGTAGACGCCCTGGCCTTTGCCACAGGCGCCTCTCCGCGCAAGGGCTCGGTCTCGGACAAGACCAGCATCTGCGACACGGAGCCGGAGGAGCAGGACAAGCAACACACCCTGCAACTGTCCGTGGTTTGGGCTGAATGGGAGGGGCGCACCTGGTCGTTCATCGACACGCCGGGTTATCCCGAGTTCCAGGGCGAGGTGCAGTCCGCCCTCTTCGGCGCGGACCTGGTGGTGGGCGTGGTCAGTTGCGCCAGCGGGGCCACCTACAACTTGCGCACGAAAATGACCCGGGCTGAACTCCTGGGTCGCGGACGGGCCATCGTCATCACGCACTTGGATGGCGACAACGCTGACTTCGACACCCTGGTCTCCGAGCTGCGCGATTCCGTGGGCGAAGTCTGCGTGCCGGTGCTCCTGCCGGACGCCAGCGGCCCGGGTTTCTCCTCCGTGTGTCGCACCCTGCTGAACCCGGAATCAGAATGGTGCCAGCGCCTCAAGGATCGCGTCATGGACGCCTGCGAGGACGAGGAGATTCTGATGGAGTACCTCGATACCCAGGAGGTCAGCGAAGAGCAGTTGGAATCCCTGATGCCGGCTGCCATTGCTGGCGGCGCCCTGGTACCTGTTTTGGTTTGCAATCCTGATTCTGGTCTGGGGGTTGAGGAGACCCTGACCTTCCTCAAGCGCTTTGCGCCCTCGCCAAGTGACCTGCCGATCACGGATGCGGATGGCGCGGCCCTCGATGCCGATCCCAGCGCCGACCTCCAGGGCACCGTGTTTAATGTGAAGTCAGATCCCCACGTGGGCAAGATCTGCCTGGTGCGCATCCACTCGGGCACCCTGAAAGCCTCCGACCAGGTATGCGCCCCGGGCGAGGCCAAGGGCGAGAAGCTCGGCGGCCTGTTCCGCCTTGTGGGCAAGAAGCGCGAGGCCATTGAATCCGCCGGACCCGGCGATGTGGTGGCTTTTACCAAGGTGGAAGGCCTGACTACTTGGGATGAGTTCAACCTGGCTGGGGGCAACGCCACCACGGTCAAGAAACCGCATACGCCCACACCCATGGTGGCCCAGGCGGTAACGCCCAAGACGCGGGCCGACGAGCAGAAACTCGGCGAGGCACTCAAGAAGCTCGCCGCAGAGGATCCCACTTTTCAGATTGAGCATGCCAAGGACACTCACGAGCTAGTCGTGCACGGCATGAGCGATTTGCATCTGCAGGTCATGCTCGATCGCATGAAGCGACGTTACGGTGTGGAGGTCGAAACCCACATTCCACGCATCTCCTATCAAGAAACGATTTCCAAGGCCTCTGAAGGGCACCACCGACACAAGAAACAGTCCGGCGGTCGCGGACAGTTCGGCGAGTGTTTCCTGCGCCTGCGCCCCCTACCCTCGGGGGAGGGAGTGGTCTTCAAGGATGCGGTCGTGGGCGGTTCCATCCCGCGCAACCTGATCCCCGCCGTGGAGAAGGGCATTATGGAAATTGCTGCCGAGGGCGTGCTGACCCGTGGGCGCGTGGTGGATGTGGAAGTAGAGCTGTACGACGGCAAATTCCACGCGGTGGATTCCGACGAGGCCAGCTTCAAAATGGCTGGCGGCCGCGCCTTCAAGGAGGGCTTCATGGCCGCCAAACCCGTGCTCCTGGAACCCCTCATGAAGCTAGAGATCCACATACCTTCGGATGATGCGGGCACGGTTTTCAGCGATCTGACGAGCCAACGCCGGGGACAGGTCCTCGACCAGTCCAGCGAAGCTGGTGGCTCCATCACGATCATCAAGGCCGAAGCCCCCCTGGCGACGGTTCAGACCTATCACCGGGATCTCAAGTCCCAAACCGCTGGTGAGGGCGGCTACTCCATGAGCTTCTCACGCCATGCCACAGTGCCCGCTGTGGAACAGCCGAAGGTGCTGGCTGAATACGGTCGCGCCAAGGAAGAGGCCTAGGAGCCCGTTGGAAAAGTCGCGTCGCGCGGCGAAGCCAGCGGCGGCGAGGCGAGGAAGGTGAGGCGGCGGAAGCGGCCCTGTGGGGCCGCTGAGCACGGCTCGACGAGCCTGACGCCGCATCGGCGTTGATGGCGAAGCCGTAGTAGGGAGTTTTTGGAGGGGGCTCCTAGGCCGCCTTCCACCGGGCCGCGGGCCCTTTGACCGCGGCGTGACATTTGGGTCGCCCTGGCTGCGGTTGCGTTCGGGTTCCAGTTGCCACAAACCAGATACTCTCAAGAACTTACCTCCGGGGGCCCGAAGAGGCCCTGGGAGAAGCGCACTGGCCGAGATGGAAGAACTACTCGCGCTCCTGGTACGCCAGGGGGGCTCTGATTTGCACCTGTCGCCGGGCAGTCCGCCGCGGGTGCGCGTGGATGGCGTGGTGACAGCCGTGGATCTGCCGCCCCTGACAGATGATAGTTCCCGACGCCTGATTACAGGCATCCTGACGTCGGAGCAAATCGCCATCCTCGACCGCGAACGGGAGTTGGATTGTGCCCTGGGTTTGGCGGGTTGCGGCCGCTTTCGCGTCAACGCCTTCTACCGTCAGGGTGCCGTGGCGGCGGTCTTCCGCGCTATTCCAGACCACATCCCGAGCTTTGCCCAGTTGGGTCTGCCGGTGGCCGTATGCGAACGGATGGCCTCCCTGCGCTCGGGCCTGGTGCTCTTCACCGGGGCCACGGGCTCGGGCAAGTCCACCAGCCTAGCGGCCCTCTTGGACCATGTGAACGAACACCGCCAGGGCCACATCGTCACTATCGAGGACCCGGTGGAGTTCACTCACCACCACCGCAATTGCGTGGTCACTCAACGCGAGGTGGGAGCGGACACACACGGCTTCGCCCGCGCCTTGAAGAGTGTCCTGCGCCAAGATCCTGATGTTGTGCTGGTGGGCGAGCTGCGGGACCAACAGACCATTGAGGCGGCCTTGACCCTGGCCGAAACCGGGCACCTGACCCTTGCCACCCTGCACACTTCCGATGCTCCCCAGACCATCAACCGCATCGTGGATGTCTTTCCGGCGGAGAGTCAAGCCCAGGTGCGTACCCAGCTCTCCTTCAGTTTGGAGGGCGTCATTTGCCAACAGCTGTTGCCCCTGGCCGCCGGCCGCGGACGCGCCCTGGCGGCGGAAATCCTGTTGGCCACGCCGGCCGTGCGCGCCCTGATTCGCGAGAACCGCACCCACCAACTCCAGTCGCACCTGCAGACCGGTGCCCGGCTGGGCATGTGCACCATGGCCCATTCCCTGGCGGGCCTGGTGCGTTCTGGCCGCGTGCGTGTGGCGGATGCCGAGGCGGCTCTACCGGATCCCACGGAACTCCACCGTTTGATGAGGGCCGCCTGAGGCGGTCGCAAGCATGGTGCGCGTGCTCTCCAAGATCCGTCGTCTCTTGCTGGATAGCGGGCTCGTTTCCGAGAAACAGTGGGCCGCCGCCAGCGAGGTGCCCGGTTCGCAGGTGGAAGCCCTGCTGGCCCTCGGCAATGTGGCGGAGGAAGACCTCCTAGCGCTCCTGGGCGGCGCCTCTGGGGTGCCGCCGGTGGACCTCCACCGCGTGTCGCCGGATGCCGAAGCCCTCGCGACCCTCTCCCGCGAGGTATGTGAGGAGCACGGCATCCTGCCCCTGACCAAGAACGGGCGTAGCCTCTCGATCGTCGTCAGCGATCCCTTCGATGTACTGCTGATGGATGATCTCCGGCATCTGACGGGCTGTGAGATCCGCAAGGTGCTTTCCCATCCGGCCCTGATCCGCAGCTTGACCGAAAGCCTCTTCCAAGGCGATCGTCAGCAGGTGGATGATCTCCTCTGCGAGATGGAGGCGGACACTTTGAATCTCGAAGTGCAGATGCGCGAGGACTCCGCCGACTTGGAGGACAGCGGGGCCTGTGGGGACGATGCGCCGGCGGTCAAGCTCGTCAATCTGATCTTGCTCCAGGCTCTGCGGGAGCAGGCCAGTGACATCCATGTGGAGCCAGGTGAACATCAACTGCGCGTGCGTATCCGCGTCGATGGTCGCATGCGTGTCTTGATGACGCCGCCCAAGGCCTATCAAGCGGCGCTGATCAGCCGCTTGAAGATTCTCGCTCAACTGGACATCGCCGAGCGTTTTAGACCACAGGACGGCAAGTTCCAGATCCGTCACGAAGGCCGCAGTATCGACTTCCGCGTCTCCGTACTACCTGTCGTTGGCGGCGAAAAGGCCGTGCTGCGTATCCTGGATGCCGGCGCCATGTCCATGGAACTGGATGCCATGGGTTTCGAGGACTGCTGCCTGGCTGACATCCGCCGCGCAATCCACGCGCCCCATGGCATGTTGCTCGTAACTGGCCCCACGGGTTCAGGCAAGTCCACCACCCTCTACGGTTGTGTGCGCGAAGTGGCCACGGTGGAAGCAAATGTGGTCACGGTGGAGGATCCCGTCGAATACCGCATGGAGGGCGTCAACCAGGTGCCGGTCAACCCGCAGCGCGGCCTGACCTTCGCCGATGCCCTGCGCTCGATTCTGCGCCAGGACCCGGACATCGTCTTGGTGGGGGAGATCCGCGACCGGGAGACGGCGGACATTGCCGTCAAGGCCGCCCTGACCGGCCACCTCGTGCTCTCGACCCTGCACACCAACGACGCGGCCAGCACGGTCACGCGTCTGGTGGACATGGGCGTGGACCCCTTCCTGGTCTCCAGTTCCCTGCTTTGTGTCGGTGCCCAGCGTTTGGCCCGGCGCATCTGCCAGAGTTGTCGCATACCCCATACCGACCCACCCCCCGAGCGCCTTTTGGCGGCGGGTTTCCTGGAGCAGGAGCTGGACGAGGCGCAGCTGTTCCGGGCCAACCAGGAGGGCTGTCCACGCTGCACAGAGGGCTATCGCGGGCGTTTTCCGATCCTCGAAACCCTGGCCCTCGACGCCACCCTCAAGCGCATGGTGGTGGAAGGTCGATCCGTGGCAGAGATCCGTAGCGAGGCCGCTGCCCAGGGCGCCCTCTCCCTGCGCCGCGTGGGCATCCTGAATGTCCTGCGCGGGGTGACCTCTCTTGAGGAAGTGTTGCGCGTGACCCTAGGCGACCGTGAAGACCCCCGGAATACCTGACCATGAACACATTCCAATACTCGGCTCGCGAACGCAGCGGCAAGCTCGTCGCGGGAACACTCCAGGCGGAGTCCAGAGAGGAGGCCACCCGCGAGTTGCGCGAACGCGATTTGCTTGTGCTCTCGATGGACGCCGACGCCGCCCCGCGCCGCACCTTGTCCCTGAATCCCAAAGCGTTTTTCGCACGGCGCACAAAGCCCGGTGGCAAACGCGCCGAAGTCGTGCTCTTCACGCGACAACTCTCAACCATGGTGGCCGCCGGTCTAGCGCTCCTCGAATGCCTCGAAGTGTTGGCCGAGCAGGCCGAGACCGCTGCCATGCGTGCCACCTGTGAACGTTTGGTGGAAGAGGTGCGCGGCGGGACCGACCTCTCCACGGCCATGGGCAGCTGCCCGCGGGTCTTCCCACCCCTGTACATCAGCATGGTCCAGGCCGGCGAGGTCTCGGGCCAGATGGATTTGATCCTGGCCCGTCTGGCGGACTACCTGGAAAGTTCCGAGGAGCTCAAGCGCGAGATCCGCGCCGCCATGACCTACCCCGTAGTCTCATTGGTGCTGGTCCTGGCCATCACCGGTTTCCTGATGGTGGGAGTCGTCCCCACCTTCAAGGAAGTCTTCGATTCCCTGGACGCGGAACTGCCGACGGTCACTCTGACGGTCCTGGCCATCTCAGATTGGCTGCGGGGCAATGTACTCCTGGGCCTGGCCGGGGTCGGCTCGCTCGTCGCCGCATTTTTCGGCCTGCGCGCCACCCGGCGTGGCGCCTATCTCCTGGACAAGCTGCGCCTTGGCGTGCCGGTCTTTGGAGTCCTGGCGCGCAAGGTGGCCCTGGCCCGCTTCAGCCGCACCTTCTCCACCCTGATCCGCTCCGGAGTGCCGATTCTCCCCACCTTGGAGATCGTCTCCGCCACCGCCGGCAACCAGGTCATCTCCCGGGCCGTGCTCGAATCCCGAGAAAACGTGCGCGTGGGCAACCCGCTCTCCGAGCCCCTGGCCCGGGGGCGTGTCTTCCCGCCCATGGTCGTGCGCATGATCGCCATCGGCGAGCGCACCGGCGCCCTCGAAACGCTCATGGACCGTATCGCGGCCTTCTACGATTCCGAGGTCAAGGCCCAGGTGAAGTCTCTGACGAGTCTGATCGAACCCATCCTGATCACCTTCATGGGCTTCATCGTGGGCGGTGTGGTGCTGGCCATATTCATGCCCATCCTGGACATGATCGGCAACCTGGGTGGCAGTTGAGGCGGAATCGACGAAGAGTCGTTTTCCCTTCAAGATCGGCTTTTTCCGCCGCCGATAGGGATGCTGGCTCGACCGCGCAACGGGTGTGGTCGGCATTTTGAAGAGGGGCCCCAAAGCCCCTGGGGAAGTTGGAGGAGCGGCAGGAGCGCCGCCCGCCGCCCCACTCACTGACGACCTCCTGAGGAGCACCATGATTCACAACCGTAAGAACGCAGGTTTCACCCTGATCGAGCTGATGATCGTCGTGGCCATCATCGCCATCATCGCCTCGGTGGCGATGCCCAAGCTGATGAGCGCCCGCATCTCCGCCAACGAAAACGCAGCGGTGGCCACCCTGCGTTCGATTTCCGCCTCACAACAGCAGATCCAGGCCTCCTGCGCCATCGATACCGACGCCGACGGCGGCGGTGAGTTCGCCTATTTCGGCGAGCTCTCGGGGGAGATGCCCCTGCGCGTTTACGACGGCGTGGCCGGGGCCACCCTGGGCGCCGCGCCGGACGACCTGCTCGATCCGCCCTTCCTGGCCACGGCCTTTGGCCTGGTCCAGGCCGCTGGAGCTGACGGCGCCGTGGCCCGCTCCGGCTATTTCTACAAGATCTACCTGCCGGGTCCCACGGTGGCCGGTGTGACGCCGGGACTGGGTGAGGATCCCGCTGGAGGTGCAAAGGTCGCAGATGCCACTCCGGCCAACTGGGGTGCGGACAACTCTGAGATCCTGTGGTGCGCCTATGCCTGGCCCGTGGACGCGGAGAAGACCGGCAAGCGCACCTTCTTCGTGAATCAGGAGGGTGACATCCTTCAATACGACAACCGCGATCAGGCCTATGAGGGCGCCGGCGCCGGGCCGGCCTTCGACGCCGCCTTATCGGACGAGTCCGCCGCCAATATGGAATCACCCATGGGGATTGCCGCCATGGGCAAGACCGCCAACGACGCCAATGTCTGGACGGTGGTTGGCAACTAGGACACCAGTGAAGTGCAACTTGACGGGCACCGTCGGCGAGGCCGGCGGTGCCTTTTTATTGGCTGATCGCCTAACCCAGGTTGAAGAGCCGGGTGGCGTTTTCGCTCGTGAGCACTGCCAACTCGCTGGGGCTCAGGCCGCGCAGGCGCGCCAATTCGTCCACGACCGCAGCCACGAAGGCCGGTTCATTGCGCTTGCCTCGCCGCCCCTGGGGCGCCAGGAAGGGGCAGTCCGTTTCCGCTAGCAGAAGCTGCGCCGGGACGGCGCGGGCGGCCTCCCGGTTTGCCTCGTTGGCGGGATAGGTCAGGGCGCCTGAGAAGGAAATGTGCAGGCCTGCCTCGGTGTAGACGGGAAGCTCTTCTGGTCCCATGGAGTAGCAGTGCATTACTCCGCGCACGCCGGGATGCTCCGCAATGATCTCCGCCGTGGCGGGATGGGCGTCCCGGCAATGGATGATGACCGGCTTGTCGAGTTTCAGGGCCAACTCCAGGTGCGCGTGGAAGAGGCGCTCCTGATCGGCCCGTGGCGAGTACTCCTTGAAGAAATCCAGGCCCGTTTCGCCCACGGCGACGCATTCGTCCAGGGCGCAGAGTTCGGCCAGTTCCGCCAGGTCCTGTTGGCCCACGCCGGCGGCGTCGTGGGGGTGAATGCCGACGGTGGGGAACAGTTCCCCATGTCTCCTGCACAGTTCGATGCACTGGCGCGATGTATCCAGATTTGTGCCCACCACCAGCATGCGGGTCACGCCTGCTTCTTGAGCCCGCGCCAAGACCGCATCCAGATCGGAGGCATAATCATGCCAGGTGAGGTGCGTGTGTGAGTCGGTGATCAACCGCAGGCTTCTTCCAACATGTTCAGCAGGAAGATGACCATGTTCTGGTCGGCTTCCTGCTCGGCCACACGCTTGAAGATAGAGCAGGCGGTTTCCGCGGGGAGCGAAGCGGAGAGGGCCTGGGCGGCCTTGCGTCGCAGATAGCCGTTACCCGTGGACTCCACCAGAACGGCCTCCAGCGTGGCCCTTGAAAGGGTGCCCGGGTGCTTGCCGAGTTCCTCTACGGCTTGATGACGGGCCGCGTCCTGCATGAAGATATTGCCGGCCACGGTGGACAGGACTTCCACGGGATCCGTGCCGGTTTGTTCGCAGGCGGTGACCCAACCCGCCAAAAGGAACTCCGCGTCGGGCATGGTCTGGCGCAGGCGTTCCTGGCGTAGCAGGGGCCCGAGTAACTCCTCGGCCCGGGCGGGGGAGGTCTGCGCCAGCAGGCGCACAGCTTCCGTGCGATCGCTCATGCGGTGGCCGTATTCGGTGACCAGTTGGACGAGGAGCGGTTCGGCGTCATCAGGGGCAGAGTGGGCGCCCACTTCCAAAAGGCCGTTGCGCACCGGGATCTCCTCCGGATTGTCGGCCAGCAAGCGCCCCAGGGCTGCTCGCCCGAGGGCCGGCTCAGCCTGCTTGAGGCGTGCCAGAGCTTCCCGGCCGGCGTGGAAGTGGGCATCGAGGCGGTCGCTGGTCCAGGTCAAATCAGGGGGAGTCAGGGTCCGTACCAGCTCGGTGATGGCGACGGCTTCCGGTGACCTGTCCCCCGGGGCAGCGGCGTCGACCGGGGTGGCGTGGCTTTCCCCAGCTCCTTGGGCAGCATCCACCGGAGGGCCGGAGGATTCCCCCTGGCCCCCTGTCTCGGACGCCCCGGAGCTGCAGGAGCCGAGACACGCGCCGGCGTAAAGCGCCCAGACCATGGTCGAGGTGTGTGAAAACGCACGCCGGGAGCGCGGAGTGGCACGTCTCTGGGGGCGGGTGTGTGAAAAAAGCGACATTCTATGCTGCTGGGAGGGGGTAAGCTTGCCTCAGGGGGGTGGAATGGGGCTTGATAGGGGAATAGCCGTATCAGCATGCGCCAGGCGGCGCCAAGCGGCCTCGGGCCCTGTTGTCCCCGGCGGGTCATTCGAGGGTATTTGCCCCGACGCCCGCCCGATGGCCCAGCCTACGCCGAGGGGCCCGCTTCCGCGGGCCCGACTCACGAATAATCTAGCAACTAGAACGGCCTCCCTTCTATGATGCGGGGAAGCCTCGGGTCGTCGGAACTCCCGCCAGGGAGTCAGCGCCGTCCGGGGCTTGTCCAGCTGTCTCCCCCCAGTCGGCGGGACCACAAAACAGAACATCTCATACTCCTTCACTCTCTCCTCCCCTTACGGGTGCAGCGCTGGTCCACACCCGCGCCGCCCCGCTCAACCAACCTCCCTACGGCGCCCTTGGCGCCCTGCAGGATGCCCATGAAACTCACGGGATCGAACACCTGGCTGCTTTCCCTGGCTGCCCTCTCCACCCTAGCCGCCTGTTCCGACAGCGCTTCCAAGCTCGATACCGGTGGGGAGATGTACATCGACACCTGTTCCCTCGGCTGCAACCGCGGCATCGACAACGACGGTGACATCCTGGATGTGACCTGTCAGGTGACAGCGATTTCCCGCAACCAGGAAATCGCCGTGGTATTCGCCAGCGCGGTGGACATGTCAAAGGTCACATCACAGTCTTTCCGCGTGATCGACACCGCCACCGGCGGCGTGCCCACGGGGACCTTCGTCCTCGATCCGGCCAATGATCACCGGCTGATCTACCGCCCGTCCCTGACCTTCGATTCCCTGGGCAACCCCATCTACGGATTCGATACGGATACGACCTATCAGGTGCGCATCAAGGGCGAGCAGGGCACCGGCCAGATGGGGCTGGGGCCCTTCATTGAGAGCGTGGGCGGGCGCACCAACCAGAGCGCGCTCGATTGCAGCGTGCGCACTGATACCACCATCGTGGACCAGGTGCCCGGTGCTCCGGTCTTTACCGCGCTAGTGGACACCATTGATCCCGGCACCGGCGGCGTGCTCACGGGCCAGGATGCCGATGGCGCGGTGGATGTCTCCCAGGACACCTCCATCGACTTCACCTTCCTCGATGTGATGAATCCGGCCACTTTGGCCAATCCGTCCACGGGCCTGGCTCCTTACATCACGATCCAAGTGGATCCGGATGGCGACCTGGGCACCTCCTCGGACCGCGTCGACGTCTTCGGTACCTTTGATCTCGACATTGACCTGGAACTGCTCGTCACGCACCTGTCCTTCACGAGCTTCCAGCCCCTGCCCTCCTCCGGCAGCGATCCCTCCAACCCGCGTCTGGTGGTTGTGAACCTGCCCCCCGGCGTGCTTGATTTGGCCGGCAACAGCCTGGATGACTTCGATGGTGACGGAGCCGCCGGTGGCACCTTCAGCTTCGCCGTGGAGGCCGTTCCCTTCGGCGCCTTCGAACTGCGCGATGAGTTCAGCAGCACCACTCCCGGCCCAAACGATTTCGGCCAGGACGCCAGCCGCAGTTGCGCTGGCATGCTGTCGGTTGACAACAATCTAGTGCGCGGCGTGGGCGGCGGTTCGGGGCGCTTGGGCGAACTGATCCTCTCACCCAATGAGACAGTGGTGCTAGTCACCGACAACAGTTCCGGTGCCGGGGCCACCTTTCCCCTCACTAACCATCCGGCTGACATCCTCGGTAACAACAACGAAACTGTCATCGAAGTCACCGACGGCGTGTTCGAGTTTGCCTCGGTCTATGTGCCGAACGGCGCCTCGATAACATTCCAAGGCGAAAACCCGGCACGCCTCTTTTCCCGTGGACCGATCACCGTGGAGGAGGGCGGAGTGATAGATGTTTCCGGCGGGGCCGCTCCCAATCACGATGGTGTGCTCATGCACTCCCAGCAAACCACTTCCTTCGTCGGCGAGGGCGGACCCTTCGCCGGTGACGGTGGGATTGGTGGCGACCGGCATGACACCCAGGATCTCAACCTGCAGATCGCGGGTGGAACTGAGAATCCCGGGGCGATTACCGCCGGCCTGCCCGGCGAAGGCGTGGGCCAGTTCGCCAACCTCGGGGGGGGACGGGGTGGTGTTCAGTACCCCGCTACCTATCCCACCGGTATCGCCACGCAGATCCAGTTGGAGGACTTGACCTTCTCCACGGGATGCGCCTCCGATCAAGTCGGAGGCACCGGTGGAGGCGGCGCCTATGCCATCGACGGTCTACCGGGCATCGCCGTGGCCGAGACGGACATATCCACTTCTCCCGCGGGCGTTGAAAACGCCGGGCCGGCCACCGCCGGAGGCGACTCCACGGGCATCTTCGATGCCAATGGCCTCGCGCGCACCCTGACGCCGGACGAGGGCCCCGGAGGGGTCAACTTCCCCCATGGTTTCCTGCGCGGCGGCTCCGGCGGCGGCGGGGGCGGCAACCACCCCATGAACACCCACTCGAACTCAACCGGAGGCGACAGCGATTGCTGGGACAGCAACATGTACACCATCGACGAGTGGTACGACCACAGTGGTGCCTCCGGCGGCGGCGGCGGCGGCGTGATTCAGGCTACTTCCGGCACGCGCCTCTCACTTTCCGGTGAGATCAAGTCCGTGGGCGGCCAGGGCGGAACTGCCATCACCGGCGGCTTTGCCTCTCCCGGCGGCGGCGGTTCAGGCGGGGGCGTGCTGCTGCAGGCGGTGGACATTAGCATCCTCGACCAACCTGGCCGCGTCAATGTGGACGGCGGCGAGGGTGGCGCCAGCCAATGGGTCGGCGAACTCTCCGGTTTGCCCTCCACCGGTGGCAAGGGCAGCCCTGGAATCGTGCGCATCGAGGACTTCTTCGATGCCCTCGACGTGGGGGAACTGGCCGCTTCCATTACCCCCTTCGATTCCAACGACCCCAACTCCCCGGACATTCTCTCCGCGGGCGGCGGGGCCTATGACCAGCCGGCGACTTTCCGTGATGGCTATCTGCCCAACGCCTTCACGGGTTCCGTTTCATGCTGGAGGGTGCCGGATGGCAACTTCTTCGAGATGAGCTTCGACGCCGATAGCGACGACCCGGTCAGCGGTGATCCGAGCCTGATGGCCTGGAACGCGGATGTCATCTTTGCGCCCAACCCAGCAGCTCCCGCGACAACCGTGACGGTGGCCTATCGGGGCTTCGATCCCCTGGGCGACAATCCCTTCGGCGTATCTCTTGAGTCCCACTACGGCAACACCATGAACCACGACTTCGATGGTGATGGCAACCCCGATGGGACGGCTCCGATTACCATTCGTTTCCAGGGCGCGCGTACCTTCAAGGACCTCGACAATCCCTGCACCGTCGACTTGATCGGCCCCGATAGCCCCATCAACCAGGGCTCACTGACCCCCTGGGTCTCACACCCCGCTGAGCTCAACGACTTCGACCCGAAGCCCAACATGGTGCGCTACACGGTGGTCTACGACGCCACGCAAATCTCCATGCACAATGTGCAGGCCATCGACAACCTGATCATCAAGGGAGCCCTAGACTAGTCAGCCAAGCACGCGCCATGGGCGCCCAAGTTCTCACCGCCCCCCTCATCCTCACGGCCCCCGGGCAATGGGTTGAGGGGGGCGGTGTTTTTGTTTGTGGCGGACGCATTGAGGCCGTCCTAGCCAGCGCGAAAGATGCTCAAGCGGTCGCCGGGGAACACGCCGCGGAGCTGCTGGAATTTCCGGACACGGTTCTGACGCCGGGCCTGGTAAACGCCCACACCCACCTGGAGCTTTCGCCTCTGGCTGGGCGCCTGGGCCAGGGACTGGCCTTCCGCGCCTGGGTCGATGAACTGCTAGCGGCCCGCGGGCGGGGCTCGCCTGAAGAGCAGGCCCGGGCCCTGGAGCAGGCGGCGCAGCGCATGTTGGAAACAGGCACCACCTTGGTGGGGGACATCGCCGCTGGAAACAGCGCCGAGGAAGCACTGGCGGAGAGTGGGCCAGCTCGTGTCTGTTACCGCGAGGTGCTGGACGGCGGCGAGGAACGGCGCGCAGCGGCGGCCCTGACGACGGTGGCCGCACCCCTGGCGCAGACGCCCGACCGTTACGAAGGACTCTCGCCCCACGCGCCCTACTCCACCAGCTCGCGCCTGTTGGCGGGCGCCCGGGACCTGGCCCGGGAGCGGAACTTGCCCCTGGCTATTCACTGGGCGGAAACCGAGGAGGAGGAGCGTTGGATGATGCGGGGTCGCGGGCCACTCAAGGGTCTGGTCAAATCCTCACCCCGCTGCTCGCCCCTGGATCATCTGGATGCTGCGGGACTGCTAGGCCCGCGGCTGGCCCTGATCCACGGCAACCATCCCCGGTCCGGAGATCACGAGCGCCTGGCCGCCGCCGGGACCAGCCTCGTCCATTGCCCCGGCAGCCACCGCTGGTTCGACCGTCGCCCCTTCGACATCGACGCCTACCTGGCCGCTGGCGTCAACCTGGCCCTGGGAACTGATTCCCTGGCCAGCAACGCAGATCTCTCCCTGGTGCGTGAAATGGCCATCTTGCGCGAGGAACAGCCGCACCTGGCACCTGAATGCGTCTGGAATCTGGCCACGGTGGGCGGGGCCCGGGCCCTTTGCCTGGCGGGCCAGGCCGGAGTCCTCGAACCCGGGGCCCGAGCGGATATCTGCGCCTGGCCGCGGGCTGGCTTGGCACCGGAAGCCTGGCTGGATTCCGTGACCCGTGGTCAACGCCTCCCCCGGGCCCTCTGGTTGGGTGGTAGGCGCCGACACTCGGCCCTGGATACTCCGGCGTGATATCTTCTAGGCTCCCCCGCAGTTGACCTAGCCAGCACACCCCGTGAACCAACCCACTCCCGAGACCAGCGCCCAGGGCGCCGCCGCTGCCACGCCCGCGGTTACTGCCTCTGACATGGCCCCCATGCTCGCCGCCCTGGAAGCCGCGGAGAGCATCTTGCTCTCGGGCCACGAACGCCCCGACGGCGACTGTCTCGGCGCCCAAGCAGCCCTCAGCGCCGTGCTCGGCGCCCTGGGCAAGCGCGTGACGATTCTGAACCCCGACCCGCCAGCTCCGGAGCTGTCGTTTTTGAGCGAGGGCTGCACCTTCGGTCACTGGCAAGGCGGCGACTTGCCGCCCCACGACCTGCTCGTGGTGCTGGATGTGGGCGAGCTGAAACGCTGTGGCGAGTTGGGCGCGGCCCTGGCGGCGGCTCCCTCCAAGAAGGCTGTCATCGATCATCACGTGCCCGCGCCTGAGCCCTGGTGGGATGTGGCCTATCTCGATCGCAGCGCCTCGGCCACGGGCCTCATGGTGGCGCGGCTGGCACAGGGCCTGGACGTCAGCCTTTCCCCAGCCGCGGCGCGCGCCGTGTTCACTTCCCTGGTCACGGACACCGGTTGGTTCCGCTACGGCAACACGGACAGCGAAACGCTTGACCTGGCGGCGCGCTTGGTATCCGCCGGTGTCGAGCCGGATGTGATGTTCAGTTTGATCTACCAACGCAAGCCACTAGAGCACCCCCAGGCCGTGGGCACCGCCCTCTCGGCCACGAGCTTTCACAGCGAGGCCCGCTTGGCGCTCTGTCAGGTTCCCAGTCCCGCCGCCGGCCAAGCGCCGCGCCTCGATGGCGACGATGTGCTCGACCTGTTGCGCTCCGTGGAGAGCGTGGAACTCGTCCTGCTCCTGCGGGATCAAGGCAATGGCAGCTGTCGCTTGTCGGCGCGCAGCAAGAGTTGGTTCGATGTGAACCGCCTGACCAATGCCGTGGGTGGCGGAGGCCATGCCCGGGCCGCCGGCGCCACCGTGACAGGTTCCTTGGAAGAGGTCCGGGAGCAGCTCATGGAACTGGCGCTCGAACAGTTGGAGCAGGAGGCGCCGTCGTGAGAATCGCGGTCATATCCGACCTACATGCCAACCGCGAGGCTTTGGAAGCGGTCTTGGCCCACTTGGCCACCCAGGATGTGGGACGCCTCTTCTGCTTGGGTGATGTGGTGGGCTACGGTGCCGAGCCGGAGTTTTGTGTGGATCTCGTACGCGGCCATGCTGAGATATGCCTGCTCGGGAACCACGACGAGGCGCTCTTTGGAGACGCCTCTGACTTCAACACCCACGCGCGCAAGGCCATTGAGTACACGCGTTCCAGAATGCTGCCGAGGTGGTGGTCAGGCAGCGAGAAGAAGGCGCGCTGGAAGTGGATGCGGGGTCTGCCGGATAACCACCGCGAAGGACGCTTCCTCTTCGTCCATGGATCGCCGCGGGATCATGTGCGGGAGTATGTCTTGGCCACGGACGGGTTTTTGAATCCTGACAAGATGCGCTCCATCTTCAACGCCTTCGAGGGCATTGCCCTCGCGGGCCACACACACCAGCCGGGCTTGCACGATGAGTCCCTCGGCTTTCACTCTCTTGAGGGCCGTGAGTCCTTGACTCTGCGTTTGCCGCGGGACGAGAAGTGCCTGATCAATGTCGGTTCAGTCGGCCAGCCCCGGGACGGGGACAACCGGGCTTGCTACGCCATCTTGGAGGATGAGCTGATCACCTGGCACCGGGTGTCCTACGACTACCGCGCGGCCATGCACAAAATCCTGGATACCGGCGCCCTACCGGAAGTGCTCGCCCGCCGCTTAGCCGTGGGCAAATAGGATCCTCCGCTAGCTGTCGCAACTCTCCCCCGCGCCGCCATCTCAGCGGCGCAGGAAGTTGCCCATGATGTGCCCGATGAGCTGAGGGTTCTTCTGCAAGCGGCGCTGGGAATAGGCGCGCCATTCTGGACCGAAGGGGACATAGACGCGCACTGGATGGCCGGCTGCGCGCCAACTCTGCCAGAGCTGGCGCCGAACGCCGAGTAGGACCTGGAACTCGTAGTCAGCAGTTGTCAACTGGCCCTTCGAGAGCGCCTGTGTAAGGCGCGTGGCCAATACCTCGTCATGGGTCGCCAGGGTGACCCGCGCACCGCCCGCCCACAGACTTGAGCAGCAGTCCAGGAAGGCGTCGCTGATGGACTGGGGATCCACATGGGCGACCTCCGCCGGCTCCAGGTAGATGCCCTTGACCATGCGAACGTCGAGCCGTCCCGCGGCGGCGGGGGAGCCAGCCAACAGGGCCTCGATATCTACCGGTGTGCGCAGCAAGCGCGATTGCAGCACCAGGCCGATGTTGGCGTGCTCGCGGCGCAGGCGACCGAAGAGCTCCAAGGTGGCGTCGGTGGTGGGGTGGTCCTCCATCTCCACGCGCAGGTCGAGGCCCAAGGCCGCGCACTCCCGGGCCAGGCCGTCGTAGAGCTCGAAGGCCAACTCGCCGCCGAGCAGGAGGCCGAAGTGAGTGGGCTTGACGGAGATGTAGGCGTCGAGGTCGCCTTGGGCCACGGCGCGGGCAGCCGCCAGGTAGGCAGCGCTGGCGGCTCGGGCGTGGTCCTCGTTGCCCTGGCCTTCGCCGAGGATGTCGAGGATGCCTGGGAAGCCCTCGGCGGCCAGGTCGGTCAGGGCGGTGATGGCCTGCTCCAGGCGCTCTCCGGCGATGTAGCGTCCGGCCAGGCGCCGCATGATGGGCGTGGGCACCAGGGGCATGGTCGCCAGGACGAGGCGGGTGAGGGCGGACATGGCGGGATTCTATGCGCCGGGAGCCTGAGTGCGCCACGGTGGCTCCGCTCTTGGCAGGGGGATCTCCCCCTATCCGGATGCGTATCAGGTCCAGCCCAGCACGGGCGCTGGGGACCCGTTCCATCAGATTCCAACAGGCGCTATCCGGTGCCACGCGGGGCCACGCGCTGCCACGCTTGCTCGCCCCGCTGTCGATCTGGCCCAGTCCAAGATCTACCATGGCGGCGATGACAACGGAGGAACACAAGGAGCAGCGCCCAACGCCGGCTCCGGGCTTGGCAGCGGCCCAGGCTGCGCGCTTGGTTTGCACCAGCGCGCCGGATGAAGCCACGGCCCACAGGCTGGCCCGTGACTTGGTGCAAGCGCGCCTGGCGGCCTGTGTGCAATGCGTCCCCGGCGCCACCAGCATTTATCGCTGGGAGAATGCCGTGGAGGAGGCCCGGGAAGTTCTACTCAGCATCAAGACACGCCAGGAGCAGCTGGAGGCCATCGCCGCCTACCTGGCCCGGGAGCATCCCTATGACCTACCGGAGCTAGTTGTTCTGACGCCAGAATCCCTGGGCGCGGAATACCTGGCCTGGCTCTTGGCGGAGACCGAGACCTGATGGTTGGCCAGCCCAATACCGGCGGACTCCCCGACATGGACCGCGGCAGCCCCGCCGCTCGCCGCGTCGGCTTGATCCTGGGCTTTGGCCTCTTTTGCCTTTTGCTCTTCGCGCCGGGCCTGCCCCTCGACCCCCTGCAGCGCAAGGTGGCGGCGGTCACGGCCCTGACCGCCGTACTCTGGATCACCGTCGCTCTCCCCGTGGGCGTCACCTCGCTCCTGCCGGCCGCCCTCTTCCCGCTCCTGGGCATCATGAATGCCCGCGAAGTGGCCCCGATCTACATGCGCGATTTGGTGATCCTCTTCCTGGGCGCCTTCATCGTCGCCCTGGGTTTGGAACGCTGGGCCCTGCACCGCCGCATGGCGCTTTGGATCATCACCCGCGTCGGCACCAGCCCGCGCAACCTGGTCCTGGGCTTCATGTCCGCCGCGGCCTTCCTGTCCCTGTGGATCAACAACACGGCCACCACCCTGCTCATGCTGCCCATCGCCCTGGCGGTCATCGGTAGCTTGGGCAGTGGAGAGAAGACCGGCACGGACGCCCGATCCGATGCCCGATCCGATGCCGGATCCGATGTGGGATCCGACGCCGGGTCTCCCGCCCAACAGCGTTCGTTTTCCCTCTGCCTGCTGCTCGGCATCGCCTACGCCGCCTCCATCGGCGGCACGGGCACCCCCGTGGGCACCGCCCCCAATCAGGAGTTCCTGGGCCAGTTCGCCGACCGCTACCCGGACGGCCCCCAACTCTCCTTCGGCGACTGGTTCATCGCCTGGATTCCCCTGGTACTGATCTTCGTCCCCGTGGCGTGGTTTTTCCTGACGCGCTTTCTGGCCCCTGTGCCCGCCGGCGAAGGCCCTGGGGCCGGCATCATCGAAGCCGAGCGCGCCGCCCAGGGTCCCCTCAACGCCCCCCAAAAACGCATGGCCGTGGTCTTCGGCGCCACCGCCCTGCTGTGGGTGACGCGGGCCGACCTGGATCTGGGCCTTTTCACCATCCCCGGCTGGTCGCGCCTCCTGATGAGCCCGGAGCTGCTGGCCGCCGATGGCTATGCGGCCCACAAGAACGACATCTCAGATTCCACCGTCGCCCTGCTCATGGCCCTGGCTTGCTTTCTCGTGCCCTCAGGCACCCAGCGCGGCGTGGCCTTGATGGACTGGCAAACCGCCAAGCGCCTACCGTGGGAGGTCCTGCTCCTGCTCGGCGGCGGCTTCTGCATAGCCCGCGGTTTCCAAACCTCCGGCCTGGACGCTGTCATCGGTGGCTCCCTGGCACCCCTCTTTGGATCGGCCTCACCCTGGCTGATCGTGCTGGCCGTGGCCCTGGCCATGAGCTGCCTGACGGAACTCACTTCCAATACCGCCACCTGTGCCGTGCTCCTACCGGTCCTGGCCCAGGCCGCTGCCAGCGGCGGCGTGAATCCTCTCTTGGTCATGGCTCCAGCCACGATCGCCGCCTCGGCGGCCTTCATGCTCCCAGTGGCTACGCCACCCAACGCCGTGGTTTTCTCCAGCCGCCTGGTGCGCGTACCGGAGATGGCCCGCGTGGGCCTCTGGCTCAACCTGGTCACGGTCGTCCTGATCACCCTGGTGTTCCAACTCTGGGTGCGGCGCGTCTGGCACATCGGCGAGGCCCTACCGAGTTGGGCCGGAGGAGCGGGATGAGCCCGCGCTTCCCCGGCCTGGCACTGGCTCTGGTTCTGGCCGCCGCCTGCGGCAGCGAGAAACCGCGCCCGGGCTACGCCCCGCGCCATCTCATACTGGTCACCGTCTCCGGCCTGCGCGCGGACCACACCTCCTTCCACCTCTATCCCCGGCCGACGACCTGGTTGGATTTCGACGGCGGGCAGCGCGCCCTGGGCAAGGCCCTCTCCCTGGATGACCTGGCCCGGGAAGGGGTCAACTTCGCCCGAGCCTACAGCCCCTCCGGCGACACCAATGCGGCCCTTGCCTCCCTGTTCACGGGCCGCTCGCCCCTGGAAACCGGAGTCCTCGACGGAACCCAATCCCTGCCGAGCGATGTGCCCACCATGGCGGAGGCCTTCTCCGCCGCCGGCTTCGAAACCGTTGCCTTTGTCTCCTCGCCAGAAGCGCAACTCTCCAGCGCCGACGGCTTGTCGGCGGGGCTCGAACGGGGCTTCGGACGCTTCTTCCTAGGGGGCAGTGATGTGCAGGCCCTGGGCGAGGCGGTGACCTGGGTTACAAAACGCGACTGGGGCACGGGCCAGTCCACCTTTGCCTGGGTACACCTCGAAGGGCCGACCTTCCCCTTCGAACCGGGCAGCTTTCCCGGCCCGGACGGTCCGGTGGACTACGCCACACTCTTCGGCGATCCGGCCTATGCCGGCCCGGCCGACGGCGGAGCAGCCTTCCGGGAGAGCGCCGCGGATCTCAGCCCCGAGGACGCCCAGCGCATCGAAGCCCTCTACGACGGCGAAGTGGCCCTGGCCAACCGCGCCCTGACCTACTTCCTCGATTACTTCCTATACGTGGGCCAACAGTCCGCCCTGTGGCGCGAGTCCGTCTTCGCCTTCGCCGGCCTGCACGGCGTCAGCCTGCCATCGCGCGGCCCGCACCCGGACCTACGCTCGGGCTGGGGGCGCACGGACACCCTGGGCGAGGGCGTACACGCCGTGCCGCTTATCCTCCGCCACCCCGACAGCCTGACCGGCAGCCGGGTGCTAGGGGAGACGGTGGAACTGGTTGACTTGGCGCCGACCCTTTTCGACTGGTTCGAGTTGGCCCAGCCCGCCTCCGCCAGCGGCCGCTCGCTCCTGGCGGTCACGGATTCCTACCGCCCGAGGACCTTTCCCCCGGGGCCAGCCGTAGCCATCAGGGCTGACGGCTCCTGGAGTCTGCGCACGGAGAAGCATCGCCTACGCCTCTTGGCCGATGGGCAGCAGGAACTCACCCTTTTCGACCTGGAGCGCGATCCCGCCGAGCGCGAGGACCTGGCCCCTTCACACCCGGAACTCGTCGCTGACTTGCTCGAAGCCTTCGACCGCTACCTGGCCGCCCATCCGCCGCACCCATCCCTCTTGGACCGCGGCTTCCAAGTCGCGCGCCCGGTGAAATGAGTCCCTTCGTCCGTCGCTGGGAGTTGGGGCCCACTGATCGCAACCTGGCCCTAGCCACCTGGGCCATCCTCTTGGCCATCTTCACCGCCACCTTCAGCGGCGCCCCGGCCACCACCGATGGCGAGGTCGAGTTCCAAGCCACCAGCGCCCTCGCGCGCCGCGGCAGTCTGGCCCTGGGCGGTACGCCCGAGGCGGCGCTCATCATCGAGGAGGCCCGCCGTAGAGCCGCCGAACCCGGTTCCTTCCCCGTGATCCGCGGCGCACGGGCGGCGAGCGAGCCAAGCGATAAGCAGCTCGCCGCCCCCGAGCCGGTAACAGGGGCTGGGTTGGATTCAGCCCCCATCGAGGAAGCCTGGTACGGCTGGTTCGGTCCCGGCCAGGCCATCTTGGGCCTGCCCTTCTACGGCCTGGGGAGAATCTGCTCGGTACTTCTCCCGCACATCGAAGAACGCCACGGGGCGACCACGCGCTACGGCGCAGCCCGCAGTGAGTACTTTCCCCATCTCCTGGTGGCTTGGCGCAATCCACTTCTGGCCGCCCTGACCGGAGCCCTGCTCGTCCTCTGCGCCAGGCACCTGGGCACCTCCTCCCGCTCCGCCCTGTTGGCCGCCCTGCTCTGGGGCCTGACCACATTCGCCTGGCCAGCCACCCGTTCCACCCTGAGCGATGTCCAGGCCACCTTCCTGCTCTTCCTGGCCTTCCACGGCATTCTGCGCGCCAGAGCCCGCCTGGTATCCCTGATCCCGATTGGTTGGGGGCCGCCCCTGGAACTTGGTCTAGCCCTCGCCGCGGCGGCCCTGACCCGCGTGGCCCTTTTGCCGGCGGTGCTGGGCCTTTTGCTGGTAGCCCTTTGGGTTCTGCGCCGCCACCGCCACCCGGGCAAGACCGTGCCCCCAGCCTCCGGTTCCCCGCCAGGCCAGGCTCCACTGTTTATCCTGCGCTCGGCCCTGCCCCTCGCCGCCGGCCTGGCCCTGGGCCTCATCCTGAACCACGCTCGCTTTGGCTCTCCCTTCGAGACCGGCTATGGCCCGGCCCTGGCCACCTTCTTCGGCTTCCCCCTGCACCGCGGCCTGGCTGGCTTGCTGCTCTCCCCCGGCCGCGGCCTGCTGCCCCTGGCGCCGGCGGTGTTGCTCTTGGTCCCCGCCCTGGCGCATATCCGCCGCGATGGCGATCGCCTGTGCTTCGGCACCCTGGTGATCGTGCTGCCAGCTGTCTTCATTCCGGTGGCCCTCTCCGCCGCCTGGCACGGAGCCTGGTCCTACGGCCCGCGCTATTTGCTCCCGGCCCTGCCCTTCCTGTTCCTGGCTGTGGCCCTGGGCCTGGACCAGCTCCGCGGTCGCCGCTACGCCCGCCCGCTGGTGGCAGCCATGGCAATCCTGGGGCTTTGGGTCCAACTCGGAGGTGTGCTAGTTGACCAAGCCACTCACCAAGACCTGGCCACCCGCGCCGCCCGCCTGCGCTGGGAGGCCACGCCGGAGGAACCCGCCGCCGACGCCGATCTGGCGCGCTTTGAACACATGCAATGGGACCTGGGCTTCGCCGCCCCCCTGGCCCATTGGCGCATCCTGCGCCACCGCCTCTCAGTGGCCGACGAGCTCTTCCCGGCGGGACAGGTCTTCGCCTTCGACAGCACGGAGCTCATTACTCCGTTCCACCCCCGGGACCGCGGTTGGAACCACCTGGTCTGGTTCGACCTCCAGCGGCGTTTGGGAGTGAGCCCGTGGCCAATCCTCTGGTTGCTCGTCCTCTTGTTAGTGGGTGGGATGAGTTTGGCCGCACGGAATCTAGATCCCTGAGCAAGTGGCGAGTTCAAGGCAGAGTCCCGGGCATGCCGTCAATTCAATGGAGACCTGAGACCCAGGGCGCTGGCCAGGTGGGCGGCACTGGGAGGAGCTCCCTCCAAATCGGCAAGGGTCAGGGCTACGCGGCGCAGGGCTTGCACCGCTCGGGCGGAGAGTGAGCGGCGGTCCACGGCGCGCTCTAGGAACCTCTGCCCAGGGCGGTCGAGCGGGGCGGCGGTTTTCAACTGCTCTGGTGAGAGCTGGGCGTTGGGCGTGTTGCCTTGACGGACTCCAGCGCGGCGGCGGGCGGCGCGCACGGCGGCGGCGGCCCGCCCACCTTCTGCCGGGGCGGCAGCGGTCTCCTGGGCGAGCAGTTCGCTAGAAGATGGCGGCGCCACTTCCAGGCGCAGGTCCAAGCGGTCTAGCAGAGGACCTGAGATGCGTTGGCGGTATTGGCGCACGGCGTGGGGGGAACAGGTGCAGGGGATGCGGCCGTGGCCGCGATAGCCACAGGGACAGGGGTTCATGGCCGCCACCAGGTGGAAGCGGGCCGGGAACTGCTCTTGGCGGCCAGCGCGGCTGACCAGGATGGTGCCGGACTCCATGGGTTGGCGCAGGGACTCCAGGGCCTCGCGGCGGAACTCCGGCAACTCATCGAGGAAAAGCACACCGCGGTGGGCCAGGGTGATTTCACCTGGGCGCATGGCCGGGCCGCCGCCCACCAGGCCCACGGTGCTGGCGGTGTGGTGGGGGGCGCGCCAGGGGCGTTCCCGGGCCAGGCCGCCGGGCCAGCGACCGGCGGCGGAGAGCACACAGGTGACCTCGAGTTGTTCCTCGATGGTGAGGGGCGGCAGGAGGCCGGGCAGGCAGCGGGCCAACATGGTCTTGCCGGCGCCGGGGGGGCCACAGAGCAGCAGCCCGTGGCCTCCGGCGGCGGCCACGATCAGGGCCTGTTTGGCGGCGGCCTGGCCGAGCACCTCGCCCAGGCGAGCGGGGGCGGGAGGCAGGCCGTCGCCGTCTGGAATGGGAACCGGCGCAAGGTCCGGCCCGCGGCCCGATAGGTGGGCCAGAACCTCGGTCAGATGGCCCGCCGAAAGGGCCTTGACCTCCGGCAGACAGGCCGCCTCCGCCGCCGTGGGGGCGGGGGCGATGAGTTGCTCCAGGCCCGAGCCCCGGGCCACCAGGGCCGCCGCCAGGCCGCCGGGTACGGCATGCAGGGAGCCGTCGATACCCACCTCGCCCATGAACAACTTGCCCGTTAAATGCTTGGCCTCCAAATGCCCGAGGGCCGCCACGGAGGCCAGGAACATGGGCAGATCCAGGGCTTCACCGGACTTGCGGCGGCTCGCGGGGACCAGGTTCAGGAACAACCGTCCCGGGCTGGGGCGCAGGCCGTTGGCTTCCAGGGCGCACAACAAACGGCCCCGGCCCTCGCGCACCACGGGGTCCGGCAGGCCCGTGACCATGATCTCCGTGCGCCCCTCCTCGGCGCGGTGAAAGCGCGCCTCCACGGTCACCGCTTCCGCCTTGGCCCCAGCCAGGCAGATCCCCGTCACTCTAATAGTCTCCATGTGACCAGGACGGGCTGCCAGCGGCCGGGTCGCCGTGGGCGTGGCAAAAAACTCTGGCGTGCGAAAAACACCTGGCGCGGGAAAAACACTTGGCCACTGCGCAGTGGGGGGCGAGGAAGCCGCTGCGCCCTGTGCCGCGCGCCCTGTGCCGCGCGCCTGTGCCTTGCGCCCGGGGCCAATGCGCCCTGGGCCAACGATGCTCGTCCCGGCTGCTCCTAGCGCAGTAGTGGTACCAACATCCCGGCGGCCTGTTCGGACTCATCCGGCGCGTAGCGCATGATGAGTTCAGCCGCCAAGTGTTCGAGGGCAACCCGGTCCTCCAGCTGCACGGGAGAAGTGCCCGCTGCCAGCGCCTCGCGGGCCGAGGCTCCCAGGGGGGCGAGGCTGGCGGCCCGTTCCACCTGGGCGGCGATCCAGGCTCCGTCCACTTCCTCCGGCAGGGCCGGCGTGGCGAAGAACGAACGGCGCTCGGCCAAGTCCCGCTGCTCAACTCTGTCGGCATCTCGGAGCAAGTGAGCATCAGGCACGATGGCCACCAAATGGCCGGAACCGTCGCCGTTGTTGATGCGCTCCACTGTCTGCTCGCCGAGGATCAGCACCGGCTCCAGGCCCTGGCGCGGCACCAAGTACTCGCGCTCGATATCGAGCACCACCAGATAACCGCTGGACACCAGCGGCCGCTCCGCGCGCCAGGTGTGGGGATAGGGCTGGGCCAGGGTGAAGTGGCGCGCGTAGAGCACGCCGTTCACCGGCGTCTCCGGGGCGGCCAGGGGCGGCGCTGGCCCCGGGCGCGCTCCACGCACCAGGGCTGCTCCGGCGGCGGCGGCCAGAATGACACAGGCGAAGATGGCAACTAGGTGCTTCATGGGTTTGCGCAGGGGTGTTTCCATCACGGGGTGAACTCCAGATCATCCAGGCCCAAGCGGCCTTCGGTCGAGTTCGCGCCCGTGGCGAAGACCAGCCGCAGGGCGGCGAGGGAACGCAGGTTGAGAGCCGGTTGGGCGTTACGGAAATCAGCCAGGCGCAAGCGCAGGGTTTCGAACTCATTGCCCCACCCGCTGCCGCTGCCTTCGCCGGTGCGTTGATAGGGTTCCTCGACACCGCCGCCGTAGGCCGAGATGTCGATGGAGCTCGCGCTGCCTGAACTGTCGCGCAGTTCGATGGCGAAGGTCAAGTCGCCCAACTCGGCGATCGTCATGGGGTGGCGCGTACCCTGGCAGGCGCGCAGGGAGAGCCAGGTCATGTCGGTCACATCGGCCAGGTCGGCGGGCACTTCCCATTCGATCCAAGCCGGTGCCGACCAGTCGAAGACGACGCCGGTGGTAATGTCGTTGTCGCGACCGCGGGTCATCCCATTCATCGGATCCGCCGCATTCCAGGTGAAGGTCGAGTTGTTGTCGTTGAGTTGTCCTTCGTGGAGGTTGTCCACACTGGAAAGCACGGCTCCACCCGAGGAACTGATCTCCGGCGCGCTCTCGCTTTCGAAGTCATCCAGCACCAGTTTGCCGGAGTTGGGCCCCTCCTTGAACTCCATGTTGACCACCAAGCATTCCGGTTGAATCGTCGGCGCTCCCAGGGGTCTCAACTCCTCAAAATGGCGCGTGAGGAAATCGCGCCCAGCGAGGTCGCCATCGAGGAAGTAGGCCAACATGGGCAGGAGGTAGCCCTTCATCAGCTTGTGTGTTTTGGTGCGCCCCACTTGGCAGGGACCGGTGGCGACGGTTGAACCGCCACCGTCGTGATAGGACCCGTGTCCCACGCCTTGATAGGTGACCGCCGCCCGTCGCCCGGCGGAGCGTTCCAGTATTTGATAGGACTGGGCGGTGTTGGAGGTGGGTACGCCGCTCACATCCGCATCGGCGCTGCCCACCCACAGGTGGTAGTCCACTTCGTGAGGATTGGTGCGGGCCTTGCCGAAGAAGACCGTGGGCGCGATGCTGCTGAGCAAGACCACATCGCTCGTGGTGAAGTTATTCGGCGTGTAGAGCCCGTCGTGGATGCGATCGTAGGCGCGCACGATTCCCTCGCCGCCGCGACTGTGCCCCATCCAGACGATGGTCTGGTCAGCGATGTGGCCGTCCAGAATGCCGCCGTCGATTAGGGCCAAGTTCCCGAGGAACCAATCAGTGTTGGTCAGGGTCGTGGTGGAAGCAGTTTCGATTCCCGGTCCGGTTTCGTTCTGATGGCTCATGACCACATAACCATAGGAGGCCAGGTGATAGCCGATGTGGTCGTACCATTGATAGTTGTGTCCGTTGCCGTGGCTGATGACGATTAGGGGCACCTGTCCCAAACTGCCAATGTCCCGGGGGTAGTAGGTGTTCTGGCCCAACCAGCTTCCACCCGAGTAGAGCGTCTCAATCACGACATGGGGGCCAGGCGCCACGGTGTCGCGCACGATGGTGACCCCCGGGCCGTCACTCAGACCGTCGATTAAATCCCCGGGCCCCGCCTGGCCGTCGCGGTTGCCGTCGAAGACCACATCCAATCCGACCCCGAGGGCTGCACCGGATGTGCCTGAGAGTGTGCCCAGGTCGACGGCAAAACGATTGCTGGCCAGGTTGCCACCCTGGACCGTATAGGTCTGGGGCGCGCCGCGCACATCGATCAGCGTGGTGTCAACGCCCCAGGTCGCCAGGTCACGATCCTCCACCAGATACAGATCGCCGGTGACGCCGGCGAGGGATGGATAGCGCGCCGGATCCAGGGCCACCTTCAGGGTGTCGGTTTCGTTGACCGCGGCGACGAACTGGAAATAGGGCACGACCGGCAGGCTGCGCCCGGCCAACTCCGCTTCCAATGGGCCCGCGGCTCCGGCGTCGATGAAGGTCACCGACAGGGCGTTGGAGAGGTTGTGGCCAGCGCCACAGGGGTGACCTGGGTCGCGGTACCAGGCCTGGAAATACCAGGTGTCCCCGGGGCGCAAAAGGTGTGTCGGAAGAAAGGCCTTGGACTGGGCGCCGAGGCCGGCCTCGACGATCGAACCCCCGGCATCTGCTTGGCGCAGGGAGAAACGAGCGCGTCCCGCTCCGCCGTTGCCGATGCACAAGCGCCCATCACCGAGGGGCGTGTCCATGGTGTCCGCTCCCATGAAGACCACGCCCACTTGGCCCGGGGCGATGCCCGAGACCAGCAGCGTCAGATCATCGGAAACGATGTCCGCGTCACCGCTGGCGTCCAACAGGGCGCCGCTGGCCGGATCGCCATCATGGCCCAGGTTGCCACAACCGGCGGCGGGGTCCGTGTAACCACAGGGGCACACATCGCCGTGACAGAAGGCCCCGCCCACCTGGGCCTGGGCCGGTGTCGGGGCGAGGGCGATCAGCGCCAGCGTGAGGCAGGCGTTGAGCAGGACTCCGGTGGGATAGGAGGGGCGCGGCCGGCGTCTCTCAGCACCGGGATTCGTGGCGGTGGGTTTGAGTGAGTTCACGGCGCCATTCTCCCATCTTTCGCCGAGGCCACAACCCCAGTTGCGTCCGTCCCCGTCCAGGCTGTCTCCAGGGCCAGTTCACCCGCTCCACCAGTCGAGCAGATCAGGCTATAGTGGATCCATGGCTGGACCGTCCAAGAAACAGGGTAAGCAGAGGGCCAGGGGCGTGGCGACTGCGGGAGCGGCCGGGGAAGGGCAGGCGGCACGGCCGCGGAATTACGGACGCTGGCGGGCCCTGAGCCTCTTGACGGTTTACCTCTTGATGGCCGCCCATGTCATCCATTGGAAGCTGGCTGGCCGCACCCTGGCGCCGCTCGAACTGCATGAGGTGATGTTCACCCTGGAGCTCGGCATCGTCACCGCCGGTTTTCTGTTCATGGCAGCCGCCTTCCTGTCGGCTGCCATCTTCGGGCGCTTCTTCTGCTCCTGGGGCTGTCACATCCTGGCCCTGGAGGATGCCTGCGCCTGGCTCCTGGGGCGCATGGGAATCGAACCCAAGCCCTTCCGTTCGCGCTTCCTGCGCCTGGTGCCGTCGGTGGCCCTGATCTACATGTTCGTCTGGCCCCATGTGAAACGCATCACCAGCGGCGGTTCCTTCCCGGGCTTTCGCATTCAGACCGACGCCGAGGGCTGGGCCTCCTTCGCCACCAGCGACTTCTGGCGAAACTTGCCGCCGGTTTCCGTGGCGCTTTTGACCTTTGCCGTGTGCGGATTCGCCGTGGTCTACTTCCTCGGCAGCCGCGGCTTCTGCGCCTACGGTTGTCCATACGGCGTGCTCTTCGGTTTGGCGGACCGCTTGGCACCCGGGCGCATCGTCGTGGCGGAAGGCTGCGCCGCCTGCGGCCACTGCACGGATGCCTGTCAGTCCGGCGTGCTCGTGCACGAGGAGACACAGGCCCATGGGCGCGTGGTGGACAGCGCCTGTCTCAAGGACCTGGATTGCGTGGCCGCCTGCCCCTCTGGCGTCTTGAGCTACGGCCGCGCGCGGCCGGCGGGTCTGCTCCGTTCCCTGCGCAGAGAGGCGGCGGCCGCCGCGGATGACGGACTGCCCTCGACCTACGCCTTCAGCCCCGCCGAGGATCTGGCCATGGCGGCAGTCTTCGTGCCCGCCACAGGCTTTTTGGCCGGCGCCCACTTCTCGCTCTTGCCGGTGCCCCTGTGCGCAGTGCTCGGAGCCCTGTGCGCCTGGTTGACGGTCATGTGCGTCCGTCTCCTGCGCGGGCAGGATGTGGCCGTGGGCGGCGTGCTACTGAAGCGCTCGAGCGGCATGACGGGGGCCGGGGCGGCCTTGATCGTGGCCGCCTGCCTGGCGACGGCCGGCTGGGTCCATAGCGCCGCACTTTGGAGAGATGAACTGGCCGGCAGTCGGGCACTGGGGGAGGTGCAACGCACACTTGAATCAACGCCTCAAGGGACCGTGGCTGCCGCTTCCCTTGAACGGGGAATCGCTCTAGAGATGGCTCTCAGGCGTTTAGAACGTGCCTCGCGCCTGTCGTTGTTTGCTGCCCCACAACTTCACTGGCAGTTGGCCTGTCTGCACGGCCTCTCGGGTGGCCAACTAGATGGAGCGACGGCGCGCCGCCTGTTGAACGGAGAGCGCGGGGATCAGGATCGCGTACTACTTGAAAAGCGCCTGCATGGCGAATACGGCGGGCAGCAGGGAACCGCTCCAAGTTCCGAGGGGGATGCCCAGCGGGCAATTCATGCGCGGGCGGGTCTGGCTCACCTGCGTCAGATAACGCGGCCTTCCAGGTCCTGACGCTGGCGCTCGACTACAAAGTCCATCACCGTTTCCTGACGCGCCAGGAAGTCAGGCGTCTCGTCCTTAAGGAAGTACATGCCGAGATGGATGCCGCGCGGGGCTAGGTGGCGCTCGCAAATCGAGGCGGCGAACTCCAACCGTTGACCGTCCAAGGTGAAGGCCACGGTGACGCGCGTGAAGGCCGCCAGTTTCACTTCGACCTCCGAGCCGACGCGCAGGGAGAGTCCGTCGGCGGAGATGTCGTTGAGGACCAACGCCTTGAAGGCGGCGCCCGTGGGCGTGGACAGGTGAACTGCGATCGGCTCCGTGGCCAGGGGGCGCACGCGGTAGGCGGCGCGTTGGCTGAAGAGCACTTGCAGAGCCGGAGCCAAATCCGACTCAACCTCCTCCGGACGGGTGAAGGCCAGGATGTAACGCCGGCTATTGCCGCGGTCCCGGCGGCGCTCGATGCGCGCTTCCACCTCGATGCCCACCTTCCAGGATGGCGAGCGCACCTCAAGGGTCACTAGCAAGCCCAGGGGAAAGGCGGGCAGGCCAGTTTCACCTTCCCGATAGTTGAGGATCATCTCCCGGGATGTGATCGATTGCACCTGGCCCTCCATGGCCGCCAGGCCACAGGCTCCATCGGGTACGATGCGCGCGAGCAGCAGCGTGCGCGCCCGCCGGGTGGGCTGAAAGAGGGTTTTGGGGTCCGTCGACATGGGGGGGGTATCTGACCTAGTTGTCGACCGCTGGGCCGCCTACCTTTAATGGACTAGGCCCCAGGTTGGCATGGGGGCTGGGAGCCCGTTGATAAACTCCCTACTACGGCTTCGCCATCGCCGCGAGGGCTGCGCCTCGCGACGGGGCTATTTCAACGGACTCCTAGGACGGGCGCAGTCCTGCGCGGGCGGAAGCCGTGTTCCTCAGCCGTCCAGCCAGGTCAGGGCTCGGTCCACCGGGATGGAGTCGGTGAAGTCCGCGCCGTAGTGAACCTGTTCCAGGTGCCCGGTGGGATTGATCAAGAAATCCGCCGGGCGGATGCCGATGCCGTCTCGCAGGGCATCGCGCCAGCGTGGCCGGTGCCCGGCCTGGGCCGCGGCCCGGGCGCGGCGCCAGGCCCCCGGATGCAAGAGGGCCGTCAAGCCGCCGCCCACGCCCCAGGCCGAGTAGGCCATACGCTGGGGGTCAGCCAAGAGGGGAAAGGGGAGGGCCTGGGGACCGCTGACGAAATCAGTCAGGGCCGTCACTGGGGAATGGAAAACGCGTATCAGCTCCACGCCCCGAGCTTGAAACTCTTCGTAGCGGGCGGCGAACTGCCGCACCGTGAGGACGCAGGTGGGTCACGTGGCGTAGCGCTGGAAGGACAGCAGGTAGCGCCGGCCCGCCAGGTCACGGTTGTCGAAGTTACCACCGTCGGCGGTGGCCGATGTGAGGACGGGTGCGGAGTGGCCTACTCTCAGCTGACTCATGCTGGTTGTTGGTCTTCTGCGGTCGCCAGGGCGCTGCCCAAGAAGCCGTCGGCGGCCGCCAGGCGTTCTTCCGCGGCGGCTCGCTCAAGTCCACAGCGGCCCATGACCACCGCGGTCTTCACACGGCCCCCGGCGGCGTCCAGGAGTTGGCCGGCCCGGCTCCGATCAACATCGGCCAACTCGCAAACCAGGCGCAGGCCGCGGTCCCGCAGCTTGGCATTGGCACCGGTCTTCACATCGACCATGCGATTGCCGTGAATCTTGCCCAGGCGCGCCATGGTCAAAGTGGAGATTGTGTTCAGCACCATTTTGGTGGCAGTCCCCGCCTTGAGGCGTGTGGAGCCCGTCAGGATCTCCGGGCCCGTTTCCAGGCGCAAGCTGAGATCTGCCCGGTCCGGGGCGGCTTCGAAGGGCACGCAGGCCAAGAAGACGGATGCCGCGCCGGCGGCGCGGGCGGCGGCCAGGGCTCCGTGGGCATAGGGAGTTGTGCCTCCAGCGGAAATGGCGATGACCACATCCGCCGGGCCCAGGCCGCGGGCCGTCAGTTCGCGACCGGCGGCCTGTTCGTCATCCTCGGCCCCTTCCACGGCCCGCGTCAAAGCCCCATCGCCCCCGGCGATGAGGGCCTGGACCTGCTCGGGGGAACTGTGAAAGGTGGGGGGACATTCCGCCGCGTCAAGTACTCCCAAGCGCCCGCTGGTGCCGGCGCCCACGTAGAACAGGCGCCCGCCCTCGGCCAAGCGCGTCGCCACCAGGTCCACTACGCTTGCGATTTCATCGGCCGCTCGCTGCACGGCACTGGCCGCCGCGGCATCAGCTCGGGCACAGAGGGCGAGGGCCTTTTTGGTGTCCAGTTCGGAGAGGCTCTCGCTTTCAGCCAGGGGGCATTCCGTGGGGAGCTGGGCGCGGTCGAGGGCTGGTTTGTGAGGCTGCGCGGACATGGCCACATCAGGTTGGCATAGGCCGGGGGCCGGAGGAAGACCCTCCCACTGACAGAGGCCAGCTAGGCGTCGTGGCCCAGGTCGATCTTGACCGAGGCCGGTAGGCCGAGGCTCGGCAGTTCCCGGCGCAGGTCCCGTTCCAAGCGCCGCATATCAGCATCGGGCACCTGCAGGTAGAAATCCAAGCGCGTGCGGCGACCGCCTCCGGGGGTTCTGATCTTCGAGGATTCAAACAGCACTTCCCCGTCGGTCTCCTGCTCAAGCCACTCCCGCAGGCCTTCGATTTCGACCTGGCCGCGAAGTTCCAGGCGCAGATGAACGGGGTGCAGCTGGCGCTCAGCGGGCGTGCCCTGGTCGATGGCCACGGGGGTGCCGCGCTCGAGTTGGATGCTGCTCACCGGGCCGTGGCGGACGATGGCAGAACCCGTCAGCACCACCAGGGACAGCGTCAGGGCCAGCAATCCAAGAAAGCCCAGGCAACCCAAGAGGCAGCCTCCACCACATCCCAGACAGAGCTTGCCCGGCACCGAACCGTCGGGCTTGGTGCGGCCCAGGAGCACCGTGATGACCAGCACCAGGGCTCCCAGGAAACCGAGGAAGAGCAGGAAGAGGAAGGCCGGGGGCAGGGCGGTGTGGATCATGTCGCTGGAGGCTGGAGTGGGCAGAGGGGTTTGGTCTACGCACAGCCTCCAACGGCATTTTACCACGACCGGCAACGAACGCCAGGGCTGCTCGTCATGGGGCAGAGGGGGTCTTTGCCCCCGTTCGTTCTAGCCCCTGGTCGACGCTAGTATGCTTGGAAGATGAGAGCGAAAAGGGGAGCTGAGGAGTTTGTGAGCTGGTGAGAGGAGGGGAGTGGGAGACGAGAAAAGGGGGCGCCCACCGCACGGTGGGCGCCCCCTTGTTTTGTTGAGTTCGATCCGGCTCTAGCGGCCCGGCGTCACGGGCCCGTCATTGCGGGCCTTGCCGGTGATGGGACCGAAGATGGTCCGCGCGTGCTCGATGTCGACTTTGATGTCCTTGTCCTTTGGTACTCGCCCGGAGTACTTGCTGAAGCCGCCGCCTCAGCAGCCTCCAAAACGACCGGAGATGACCTCCTTACCAGTGCGCTTGTCGCGGATGATGATCTTGGGCGACTTGGCGTTGGGCGTGAAGGTGTGGTACTCCTCGTTGGCGGCGCCGTAGAAGACGACATCGGGCTGGACGGTGACGTATTCGCCATCCTTCTCATAGTCGAACTCGATGCGTACCGGAGAACCCCAACCGACGCTCTTTTCGGCGCCGGCCTTGACCTCAATGGGCCCCATCTTGCCGTTGCGGATGCGCACGGTCTCGGTCTTGCCGCGGGTGGCATAGCCGCTTTCGAGACTATAGGTGGCGGCGGGCACCGCCAGTCCCTCGCGGTAGTCGGCCACATTGAACGAGTAGTCGCCGGAGCGCACCACAGCCGCCACCAAGTTGCCGTTGACCGTGTATTCCTCGGTCATGTTCAGCATGCCGGTTTCGCCCTCATAGGGCGTGGCCGTCACCTGGGTACCGTTGGGGCTGATCTCGAAATCGTAGAGTTCGCCCTTCAGATTGATGACGCGGCTCAGGAAGCTGGCCGCCTCCCCCTTGCCGACGATCATGGCATCCTGGCCGTAGTCGTTGTAGAGGCCGTTGTTGTTCTGATCGATGATCAAAATCGTGTGTCCGCCGAGCTTGCCGCGCATGGCACCGCCGGCTGACCAACGCCAGGCTGAGCTGGAACTCTTGAAGCGCACGGCGTACTGGAAGGACTCGCCTTCTTCGTCGCGGCCGCGCAGGGTGAGTGATCCGCCCATGCCCTTGACCTTCGAGTCGAAGCGCCCGTTGCCGGTGCTGTCCACTTCGATTTTCAAGGGGCCGCGCTTGGCCACTTGATAGGCGGAGGAGTCACTGCCCGGGAGCGGGATGCGGTCGCTGACCGTCGTCCAGGTTTCCTTGGGCAGCACAAAGTCCCACTTGGGATAGGACTTGTGGCGCAGCTCCGCCGTCAAGATGTCCTTGTCGGAGGCGCCGGGCGCGGTTGTGGTTGGCGCCGCGGCCAAGGCCGGCGGCAACAACAGAACCCCGCCCAAGAGGGCGAGGAGTGAGTGATTCTTTTTCATGGGGTCTCTCTCGGAGATTGTGATTGGTGCTCGGAGATTACCGGCGCGCTGAGCCCGGGGGCTCATGGCCGGAGGGTTCATGCTAAGGGCAGCGGGGGTATACGGCCACGGTCATTTGTAATGGTGCGGAAAAAGAGCATCCCCACGACGAGGAGGGGCCTGGAGGGGATCCGTTGAACTTCGATAAGCCGCTTTCAGACCCTGCTGTCCCCGTTGTCCCCCATGTCCCCGTTGTCCCCGTTTTCCCCGTTGTGCCTATCAAAAATGGGTGGCCCGGAGTCCGAGTCGTCCGGGAGTGCGCCCCAGGCGGCTGCCAGGAGGTCACGGGCCCGCTCCAAGGCGGACGCGGGGACGAAGAGGTTGGGGCGCGTATAGGCCATGTGGGCGCTGGCGCCTAACTCGGCGAAGTCCGCGTCCCGTCCGTGGGAGATGCATGGGATACCGGCTTCTTCCAGAATGCCGCGGGCCAGGTCGGCCTCGACGGCGGTGGGGGCTTCGAGCAGGCAGGCGATGTCAGCGGGGAACTGTCCCATTAGCGTCGCTCCGAAGTGGTGCTTGTGGTGCTGTCGTCGCTGTCGTTACTCGGGCGGTTGTTCCACCAGGTCAGCCAACGGTCGGCGTCGAGTCCGAAGTCCTCGCCGGTCAGACGCTGAAGTGCGTGGCGTACAGTTGAGCGGCGCGTGCGCAGGGAGACCGTCTGTGTTCCGAGGATGCGCACATCTAGCACCGCGCCACCGGTTATCACGTTGATCTGCGGGTCGGCCACGGAGGCGCCGTTGGCCACCTCCACATCGAAGTCCTGGAGATAGGCCCTTTGGGTGCCGACGAAGATGTGGGCCGCCGGCGGGCGGGGGGAACCGGCGGCAGCCGGTGCGGACTTGGTAGAGAGGTTTGCCAGGTGCCTGGCCAGGGGTTCGACGGCTTCGGAATAGCCCGCGACGCCCAGGGCCACCGCTGCCCGTTGACTGATGCGCGGTGAACTGGACGCCAGGGCGCGGCTCAGGGGCAGTGTCATGGCCGGGTCGTCGGCGGCACCGAGGGAACTGGCACAGGCCAGACGCACTTGTTCCGTGCGATCGAAGATCGCGTGGGATAGCAGGGCGCGTCCCGTCTCGCCCGGTGCCAAACGGCCGAGGGCGATGGCGGCCAGCTCGCGGCGGCCAGGGCTGGGATGAATGAGCTCCCGGGCGAAGAGCTCTTCGGCTTCCTGTGCGTCGAAGGCGAGACGATTCAGGCAGAGTTCCCTGGCGGCGGGGGGGGCGGCGGCGGCGAAACGCAAGTAGTCTTCGAGCTCGTCTGTGCCGGACTCTGTTGCCTCTTTCATAGGCGGCGGCTGTGGCAGGGCGACGAATAGATCGCGGGTGGCCAGGAAGGCGCAGGCCTCGGGAGCGTGGGGAGCGTCTTCCAGAACAACACCGACCTCCTCAAGAGTCTCCGCATAGAGGCCCTCGTCCGCCATCCAGTTCCAAAACTGCACACGTTGCTCCGCGCCCGGTACCAGGTCGTCGCGGCGCGCCTTGACTTCCCGCAGCAGTTCGCGTTCTTCGACCACGCGCACCACCTGCCAGGATTGCAGTGTCTTCCAGGAGCCCGTGCCGCGCCATTCCCAGCGGTCGTTCACTTTGCGCGTGGAGCCGCGCAGGACTCCTCCGCCTGCCAGGTGCAAGACGCGCTGTCCCAAGCGTTCCTGATTGTTGGCAGGAGCTGCGGCGCGGGCCGGTGCGGCGCTGGGCAGGACCAGGAAAGCTACAACTGCAAGCACGCGGCCGAGGGTTGCGGAGTGTGGGAGGAATGCTATTCGGGACATCGGGATACCCTGGTCTGTGTGTCGCTGCGAACCGGGCTCCGCAGCGCCTGTCGTTATGATAGCAGGGCGGGCCGATTATGCCCGGGGGCGCTTACCCCTGACCTCCGCTTGCGGCGTTTGGTCAGTTGGCCGGCCAACTGGCCGGCCAACTGGCCGAGCAGGGGCGGTGCGCGCGAGACGAGTTAAATAAAAGGTGCCCGGGACCGCCCTCGAATCGGCCCTTCCACGCCAATCCAAGAGCCCTGCCTTCCCGGGCACGCACACCACATACGACACTTTTTCCCCGGTGTTACCGTGGGCTTGTTTCATTACACAGATTTTTCGATGCCGTGCGGGAACGCTCGGCTGTCGGGCTGCTCACCGCGGGCCTGAGAGGCGGCAGGAAGAGGGTCAGGGGGCCGTCCCGGTGCGTGCCGGCCCAGGGCAGGCCGCGGCGCTCCAGTTCCGCCGCCAGGGGCGGGCGGCTGCTCGCGCTGACCCAGACCAGGGCCGGGCGGGTGGCCGCCAAGAGGCGTCCCAGGTAGGGAGTCTCGGAACCGTGGTGCGGCAGCAACAGAAGATCCAGAGGACCGCCGAGCAATCCAGCGCGCAACTGGGCCGCCAGGCCCTCGCCCTCCGCATCCCCGGTGAGGAGCAGGCGGCGGCCCTCCCAACTGACCTCCATGGCCCGCGAGCCCTCGTTGCCCGCAAACTCGCCCCCGCGCACCAGCGCCAGGGTCGGGCCATGGGCGCCGGGACGCCGAGCCGGAAGGAGACGCCGTCCGCTCACGAGATCGATACGTCTGCCCACGGATCCCGGAAGCGTGCCTCGTGGCGGTGGAGCGCCGCCCCAGATACGCGCCGGGAAGCGGGACACCAGGTGGGGCAGGGCGCCGGCGTGGTCCGCGTCGCCGTGGGTCAGGACCACGTCGAGCTCCGCCACTTCCCAGCGGCGCAGGAGCGGCGCCACGGCCTCGCGGGCCACGCCCGGGCGATCGCGGGAGCCGGCGTCCACCAGGCAGGCGGGCTCGCCGGGGGCGCGCAACAGAACGGCCGTGCCGTGCCCCACATCCAGGGCGTGCACCTCTAGACCCGCCGGAGCGCGGGCCCAGGGCAGGACGAGGGCGGCCCAGGCCAGGGCCGTTGCCTTGGCCAGGACCAAGCGGCCGGTGGGGCCCCGTTCCTGCGGCCAGTGTCCCACCCGCCAACGCAGCAGGCAGAAGAGGCCTCCCACCGCGCCCCAGAGCAGGAACGCCGGTCGGGGAGGCAGGGGCGTGGGCGTCCCCGGTAGGCGGTCCCATAACTCGAGGCTTGTCACGAGCAGGCGAGCGACGGTGGCGAAGGCGCTGGCCATGGGCTCAACCAACCAGCTTGCATCTCCAGCGAGGAGCAGCAGCCAGCCGCCGGCCAGCAGGAGAGCCACCGGCACCAGGGCCAGGGAGGTGGCCACCGGCCCCACCGGGCTCCACTCGCCGAAGGTGGTCCAGGTCCAGGGCAGGGTGGCGCCGATGGCCGCCAGGGAAGCGGCCAGGCTGCCCCGTAGGGCTCGCAGAAAGAGGCCGAGGGGCACGCGCCAGAGTGAGCTGCGGCGGTCCGCCAGGGGGCCGATGGGGGCGATGGGTCCGAGGAATGGCAGGCGGCGCGCCAGCAGGCGGTCCAGGGGGCCGGCGCCGAGGATCAGACCCAGGGTCGCCCCGTAGGAAAGTTTGAGTGAGAGGGAATCCCAGGCCAGGGGGTTGGCGAGGAGTTCAGCGAGCAGGGCCAGGCTCCACAGGGAGAGGGGATCCGGGCGGCGGCGCAGACCCGGGCCAAGGCTCCGGCCGCCGCGGAGGCCAGCGCCACCGCCGTCAGCGCCACCGCCGAGGCCAGCGCCACGGCCGAGGCCACCGGCAACGCCAGGCGGCAGGCGCGGGGCCAGGCTTACCAGGGCCAAGACCATTGCCGCCCGCCGCACCGGGGCGGCGCCTCCCGTGAGGGGGATCAGGGCCAGGATCATGGCCGCACGCAGGAGAGCGGGCAGGTTCGCGGGCAGTTGGCCGAGGATGCCTCGGCCCGTGGCGGTGGAGGGCTGCCGCGGGCGTCCCCGCCTCCCGCGGCGCAAGAGTCGCAGCGGGAAGGCCATGAACAGCGCCAGGAGTCCGACATGCAGACCGCTGACCGCCAACAGGTGGCGCGTGCCCGTGCGCGTGAAGAGATCCGCCAGGCCCGTTGGCAGGCGCGAGCGGTCGCCCAGGCAGAGGGCCGCCGCCAAGCCGCGGGCCAAGGGGTCCGGCAGCCGGTCGAGGCGGGCCAGCAGACGGCGGCGCAACTCGCCCCGTGACCGGCCCCCACCCTCGCTCCCGCCGCGCACGGGCTCGGCTTGCGCCGTCGCGCTTCCCGCGCCTTCGCCTGGGCCGAGGCGCAGGACTTGAGCAGTGCCGACCCGCAGGGGCCGGTGTGGCGCGGGCAGTTGGTCCTTTCCATTTAAACCAGCCGTGAGGTGCGAGCTGGCTGGACGCGTTTCCCGCAGGGGCGGCAGCAGTGCCACCGCTTCGCCGTCGGCCGGTGGCGGGCCGGCGAGCTCCACGACTCGCGGGTGCTTCCCCGGCGGCGTCAGCGTGCCGCGGGTCAGAAGCTCTCTGCGCCCGGGGCGGGTGCGCGTTGACACCGTGCGCCAGATTCCTGTCAGTGGGGCAGCACCTGCCGCGCCGGAGTCCTGCGCTGCAACCGGCGGGCTGCGCCCCGCCAAGGGCGCTGCCAGGCAAGTCAGCGCGGCCAGGCAGAGCCAGGTGGGGAATGCGTGCCACCAGGCGGGCGGAACGCGGGGCCAGCGTCCCCCGGGGGGCGCCACACGCCGGTCGCCGGCGAGGGCAAACAGGAGCAACCCACCGCACCCGGCCAGGGCCGCCCAGGGGCGTGGATCCGACACCAACCGCCCGACGGCAGCCCCGGCTAGGGCCGCCAGGGCTGCGGCCAGGAGCGGTCGCGGCGGCGCGGGAGGCCCGTCATGGGAGGCGTTGTTTCCGGCGATCCGCGCCGTCTGGTCGGGCCGCTGCCCATCGACGGCGGGAGGGGAAGTGGGCTTGTTTCCGCCGCGACGCTGGCGGTCCGGGCCCGAAGGGCCGTGGCCCAGCTGACCTGTCGGGCGATCGGCGACGTTGCTGGCACCTGGATAGCCCCCGGCGCCGGCGGCGGGCATATCCGGCACTCTCTCCGAGGGTGAGACTTCCACGGAATGGGGACAGGAGCAAGGCCCGTGGAGTTACCATCATTCCGCGAACAACACCCAGAGAACTGCCATGGACTCACCTGCCACACCGAACCTGACCGGAACCCGCGCCGCGGGCGCGCGCCACGCCCTTTTCCCCGGCACCTTTGACCCGCCCACAAACGGCCACCTGGATCTGGTGCGCCGAGGCCGGGCCATCTTCGACGAGTTGACGGTGGCGGTGGCGGCGCACCACGACAAGCGGCATCTGTTTTCGCTGGAGGAACGCCTGGAGCTCTTGACGGAGGCCTTGCGCGAGGCCGAGCTAACCGATGTGCGCGTGAGTTCCCTGGCGGGCCTCACCGTGCGCGGCTGCGCGGATCTGGGGGCTTCGGTCATCCTGCGTGGGGTGCGCGGAACGAGCGACCTCGAATACGAGAGCGCCATGTTGCAGACCAACCGCGTGTTGGCGCCGGAGATAGAAACGGTGCTGCTCGTGCCCGGGCCGGAGGTGGGGCACATCTCAAGTTCACTGGCCCGGCAAGTTGCGGAGCTGGGCGGAGATGTCAGCGCTCTGGTTCCGCCTGTGGTGGCCCGCGCCCTAGCGGCCCGCCGTGGGGAGGGAGCCTGATGAAACCCGCCAGCCAGCACGGCGGACGACGGGCCGTCACCACCGAAAACGCCCCGGCGGCCATCGGCCCCTATTCCCAAGCCATCGTCTGTGATGGGCTGGTGCACTGCTCCGGCCAGATCGCCTTGGACGCCGCCAGCGGCGAGCTGATCGAGGGCGATGTGTCCGCCCAGACTGAACGGGTGTTGCAGAACCTGGGCGCGGTCCTGGCCGCGGCGGGCAGCGGCCCCGAGGCGGTTTTGAAGTGCACTGTGTACCTGACGGACATGGACGATTTCGCCGCGGTGAACGAGATCTACGGGCGCTTTTTCCCCGGCGAGGTGCCGCCGGCGCGGGCCTGTGTCGAGGTCTCTCGTCTGCCGAAGGGCGTGGCGGTGGAGATCGACTGCATCGCGCGGGTGAACTAGGAGCCCGCTGAAAAACTCCCTCTGCGGTTTCGCCATCAACGGCGATGCTGCGTCAGGCTCGCCGCGCCGTGCTCAGCGGCCCTACAAGGCCGCTTCCGCCGTCTCGCCTTCGCTTTCCTTGCCTCGCCGCCGATGGCTGCTCCTCGCGACGGGACTTTCCTAGGCCGGCAAACGGCGGGACGGGAGAGGTCTATGGGGGCTCCCGAGCCGGGGCCTGTTCGCGCTGCATGAGGTGTCCCTAGGGTGTGCGCCCCCATTGGGTTAAGTGAAAGCGAGTTCCTGTGATGTCTATTGTGGACTCGATTTCTGTGGTCCAGAAGAGGTACGACTGTCCGCGCGTCGCTCCCCCGTGGAGGGCGGTCTATGGAAGGAACCGAACTGGGGACGACAAGACCGAGGGAGCTGGGGGGAGAGGGAACGGGCCGCGTTTTGGTGCGCTGGGTCTTTGCGGCGCTGTTGCTGTTGGGCGGAGCCACCGGATGCGGCCGCGGAGGAGACGATGTCCTGGCCGGTGGCGGAGGGGCAAGTGGCGGGGGAGCAAGTGGCGGAGTCCAGGCCGCGGCTCCCGGGGGCTACACCATGACGGGCAACAGCTTTGAGGAGAGCGGTTGGGAGGGACTGCACTGGGAGGTCGGCGGCGCGGTAGCTGGATCCCAACCCGGCCTGGAAGTGGAGGCGGTTTACGGCGAGCGCCATGCGGAGCTCGGGGGCACGCTCGGTGCGGAGATCCTGCGCCGCCTGCCCATCGGGATCGAGGATACCGAACCGCGTATCGGCGATGAGGTGGAGGCCTGTGTCTGGGTGCGCCTCGGTGATGATGTGCCCCTCGGTTCCGTGGCGAACCCCGACCTGTTCGTGGAGGTGCAACTCCTGGGCTGGGTGGCGGGCACGGCCCTGGAGACGGCCTGGCCCCTGGCCAGCGCGCGCTGGACTCCAATCGTTGGAGACGGCGGCTATTGGCGCCTGTTGCACACGACGCCGGTGGGCGTTGGCGTGCTCGACGCGCCGGCCACGCACTTGATCATGCGCGTGAAGAAGACGCTGCCGGGGACCGTTGACTTGGACTACGCCCAGGCCGGCACCAACGGCAGCGTCAACGGCAACCCCGGGCGGCTGGTGACCGCCACCTATGTGGGTTGGTTTCGCTCGCCCCACGCCGTCGAGGCCACAGGAAGCGCCGCCACGCCGCGGGAGTTGTGGCGCAACTGGGCCTGGCTCACGCCGCCCTATGGCGAGCCGGACTACACGGAGCTCTTCCACAACCCGGACTGTGCTTCGAGCGCGACCTGTCTGCGCAGCAATGGGCGGCGCAACGGCGCCACGAGTGAGGAGTGGGGGCCGGGCAGCCTGCCCCTCATCGGTGCCTATGACTCTCGGGATCTGGATGTCATTGGCTATCACGTGGACCTGGCCCGGGCCGTGGGCGTGGATGCCCTGGTCTTCGATTCCCTGGGCCATGCCCTGGCAGAGCAGCAGGCGGCCCAAAGCGGCGAAGCGCCCCTGGAGGAGACTGCGCTGCTGCGCCTCTTCGACGCCGCCGAGACCGCCGGCGACACGAAGGTGGCCTTGATGTATGAGCCCAAGGGCCACATGTCGGGTTGGGTCCTCGGCGAGGCTGACTTCGCGGCGCGCAAGGCGGGGATTCTGGCGGACCTTTTGTGGTTCGTGGAAACCCTTGGGCGGCGGCGGGCGCTGCTCACCGTGGACGGTGACATAGTGCTGCACATCTTCGATCCCTATGCGCCCCTAATAGGTGGAGGGGCGGGGGATCCACCGGCTCTCACCGACGGGGATTGGCGCGAGTTGGTGGATGCCGTGGTGGCGGCAACTGGGCGCGGACTGTTCCTGGTCAGCACCCTTGCACCACCGGACAGTGGCGCGCCCCATGCTGATCTCTTCGGCGGCTTTCTGCGTTGGAAGCTGGTCGAGCCCGCTCTACTGCGCTACGGAACTTGGCAGGACTTCAAGGACCGCATTCCCTCCTGGCCGCCGCCGGCGGTGACGAACATCGACAGCTTCGCCGCCAGCTCCAACGCCCTGGCCGTGGATTGGGCGGCCCAGGATCCCGCCAGCCGCCTGGCCGTGTCCGTGGCTTGGCCGGGTTTTGACGACAGCGGCGTCGGGGGCTGGGGGGCACCCAACATCAATGGCACCGATGGCCAGCCGATTCGCGTGCGCGTCGTGGATCCCCTCTTCGATCAAAACGGCCAGAGCGTTTTCTTCGAGCGTACCCTGAGCGCCGCCGCCGCCTCCGGCGCCGCCTGGTTGCACCTCTCCACCTGGAATGACTGGAACGAACAGACCGCCCTGGAACCGACCTGGAACGAGGGCCTGGTACAGGCTTTCCTGGCCGGGACGGCGCCGGATCCCGCGGATGTGGCGGCTAGCTTGGGGCGCGTCACCCTGGCCCAGGAGCGGGCGGCGGCCTTCAAGGGCCAGCCCGGTGTGGGGCTCGCCAAGCGCGCCCGCCTGAGCGAGATTGTCGAGGACCGTGTCCTGGCCGCCTGGACAGATGCTGCCGTCGTGCTCTACGACTAGCCAAGCGTCCTAAAGGGCGGGGCGACTCCCGCTTGGCAATCGGGTAGGATGGGTCGCCGTTTCCGCGGCCCAATCAAACCATGAGCGTATCCTGTGGCATCGTCGGCCTGGCCAACATTGGCAAGACCACCCTTTTCAACGCCCTGACCTCCCAGGCGGCGGATCAGGGGAACTATCCCTTTAGCACCGTGGAGGCCAACCGGGCTGTGATCGAGGTGCCGGACGGGCGCCTGGCGACTTTGGCCAAGCTCATTCCCACCAAACGCATCATGCCGGCGGTGGTGCAGGTGCTCGACATCGCGGGCCTGGCGGCCGGTGCCAGCCAGGGCGAGGGCATGGGCAACAAGTTCCTCTCCAGCATCAAGGAGACCGACGCCATCATGCATGTGGTGCGTTGCTTTGAGAGTGGAGCTGTTGTGCGCGAAGGTGACCTCGATCCCCTGGGGGACATCGAGACCGTGGAGTTGGAGTTGGCCCTGGCCGACCTGGAAACGGTGACGCGCAATCTGGAGCGGGTTTCAAAGAAGGCGCGGGCCGGGGACAAGGAAGCGCTCTTCCAACAGGATGTGTTCAGCCGGGCCAAGGAACTGCTGGAGGAGGGCATCCAATTGCGCACTCGCGACTGGAAGGACTCAGAGCGAGCTGCCCTGCGGCCCCTTTGTCTGTTGACGGACAAGCCCGTCTTGTTCGTGGCGAACGTGGGAGATGATGACTTGGCTGGCAGCGGCGAGCTGGCCCTGGTCGTGGAGCGACACGCGGAGGAGAGCGGCAGCCGCTTCATCGCCCTTTGCGCGGACCTCGAATGTGAGCTGCGGCGGATGGAAGGGGATGACAGGGAACTCTTCCAGGAGGAGCTCGGCATCACCGAGCTGGGGCTCGATCGTTTGATTCGCTCCGTCTACACGCTGCTCGGCCTGCAGACCTTCTTCACCGCCGGTGAGAAGGAAATCCGCGCCTGGACCATCCGCGCCGGAGATTCGGCGCCGGTGGCAGCAGGCGTGATCCACACTGACTTCGAAAAGAAATTCATCCGTGCCGAGATCTACGGTGTGGCTGAGCTCGTCGAATACGAAACAGAAACCGCCATCAAGGCCGCCGGTCGCATGCGCACGGAGGGCCGTGCCTATGCCATGGGCGAAGGTGATGTGGTGCACTTCCTCGTCTCCCCCTGACCGACACATAAAGCTACGCCAGCGCCATGGACCACATTCCGATCCTGAACCTGAAGCCCCAACTGGCCGCCCTGCGCGGTGAGATCCAGAGCGCCATGGACGAGGTGCTCGATGCCACGGCGTTTATCAATGGCCCCGCCGTGCGCGCCTTCGAGAGCGCGGCGGCGGAGTACCTCGGTGTGCGCCACGCCGTGGGACTCAACTCCGGCACGGATGCTCTGGTCATCGGCCTGCGCGCCCTGGGAATCGGTCCCGGGGACGAGGTCATCACCAGTCCCTTTTCATTCTTCGCCACGGCGGAATCGATCAGTGCCGTGGGCGCCACGCCGGTCTTCGTGGACATCGATGAGGAGTCCTTCAACATCGATGTGTCCCTGATCGAGGCCGCCATCACCGAGCGCACCAAGGCCATCCTGCCCGTGCACCTGTTCGGGCGTCCGGCCCAGATGGATGCCTTGCTCGCCCTGGCGCGGACCAATGGTTTGACTGTGCTCGAGGATTGCGCCCAGTCCATCGGCGCACGCTATGGGAGTGGCGCGGATGACGCGCCGCGGCAAACCGGCAGCTTGGGAGACGCCGGCGCCTTCTCGTTTTTCCCCACGAAAAACTTGGGCGCCTATGGCGACGGCGGCCTGTTTGTCACGGACAGCGATGAGCTGGCCCAAACGGCGCGCAAGCTCAGCAACCACGGCAGCATCGAGCGCTACCGCAATGAGATCCTGGGCTACAACTCACGCCTCGACAGCCTGCAGGCGGCGGTGCTGAATGTGAAACTGCCGCACCTCGACACCTGGAACAATGCCCGCCGCGCCGTGGCCGGGCGCTATGGCGAATTGCTCGGCGACATCCCCGGTGTGCTCACGCCAGAGATCACGCCGGGTCATGTTTTTCACCAATACACGGTGCGGCTGACCGAGGTCGATCCCGACGGCGGGCGCGACAGGGTGGTGGAGCGCATGTCGGCCGCCGGTGTTTCGGCCATGGTCTACTATCCCCTGCCCCAGGACGAGCTGCCTGTTTACGCCGGCCGCTTCCCGGCCTGTCCCGTCAGCCACCGCCTTGGGTCGCAGGTCATCAGCCTGCCCATCTGGCCGGAGCTGGAGGGCGAGACCCAGGCCCGCGTGGCGCAGGCCCTGGCGCAGGCGCTCTAGGAATCCGTCGAAAAGCTCTCTACTACGGCGCAGCCATCAAGCGTCGATGCGGCGTCAGGCTTGCCGCCGCTGGCTGCGCCTAGCGACGGGACTTTCTCAACGGACTCCTATACCCAGAATAAGCGCTCAGCTTCGCCAGACCGCCCAGCTTTGTCAGATCGCGCGGGTTACACCGCGTTCGCGGCAGTTTGAGAACCTCCGCAATGCACACCTGGAAACACCAGGCTCCGCTTGCGGAGAACCTCAAACAACCACGCCCACGGCACTACCGGACGATCTGACGAAGCTGAACGCTTATTCTGGGCCTAGAGCGCGCCCCACAGGAGCTTGGCGGCGACGAACAGAACCAGAGTCGCCGTCAGACCGCGCACCAGTCGAGTGGGGGCGTGGCCGGATCCCAGGCGGCTCCCGAGCTGGCCTGCCACCAGGACCGCCGCGGGTAGGTACAGGTGTTCCCGGGCCAGGCCCAGGCCCGGACTCGCCAGGGCCAGGCCGGCCAAGCCGGACAGGGAGTTCACCAGGATGAAGGCGCTGGCGGTGGCGGCGATCTCCTTCGGGCGACCCCAACCGAGCATGTAGAGGATGGGGGCCAGGAAGATTCCGCCGCCGATGCCGATCAGGCCCGAGAGGCCGCCGAGCACGGCACCGAGGGGCAGGCCCAGGCTCCAGGCTCGGCCCGCTGACAGTCCGGCGGCTGGGCGGCCCGTGAGGCGGCGGTCGAAGGCCATGCGCAGGCCCGCCAGCAGGAGGCAAATGGCGAGCAGGATCAGGAAGGGGCGCTGCTCCAGTTGCACCGTGCCTCCCAGATAGGCGGCGGGCATGGAGGTGGCCACGAAGGGCGCGAACAGCCGCCAGGAAAAATGGCCCCGGCGCACGAAGAGCCAGGTGCCGCTGGAGACCACCACCACATTGCAGAGCAGGGCCAGGGCTCGCCACTCTTCCACCGGGAGGTCCGAGAGGGCCAGCAGCGCCAGATAGGACGAGCCTCCGCCGAAACCCACCATGGAATACAGGAAGGCCACGACTGCGAAGAGCGCGGCCAAAAGGGGAGCGCTCAAGGCTGGGCTCCGGGGTGTCCTGGGGAAATGTAGTCGGTCGCGAGGCGAGGTCGACGGGAGGGGGCGCTGCTGAGAGTTCGTCCGTCTTTCCCGTCTTTCCCGAGGCGCCGCTGCATGTCGGCCAGTGTAACCATCGGGAACGGGACAACTCCACGAGGGTCCCAGACAGAGCTGGCCAGCATTCAAGTGCTTACAAAAAGGCGTGATCCGCGCCTGCTTCCATGGCAGGCTGCCCGGCGGTGCCGCTGTCCGGCGGCGCCCGCGCGTCCACGCCCTGGCAAGACCATGCTCACCAAACTCCTAGTCATCGGCTGCGGCGGCTTCCTGGGCGCCATCCTGCGCTACGGCCTCTCCCTGGCAGCGCACCGACGCTTCCCCGGCTCCTTTGCCATCGGCACCCTCGCGGTCAATGTACTCGGCTGCCTCGCCATCGGCGCCTTGCTGGCCAGCGTCATCGAACGGGACGCCCTCTCCCACAATGCACGCCTGTTCTGGGGCGTGGGTATGCTGGGCTCTTTCACCACCTTCTCCACCTTTGGCTTCGAGACCTTCGAGTGGCTGGAAAAGGGCCAGCCCCGTGCCGCCCTGCTAAACGTGACGCTCAATGTGCTCCTGGGCCTGGCCGCCGTTTGGGTCGGCCGAGGCCTCGTGCGCGGTTTCTAGGGAGCGCGGCTTCCAAGAAGCGCGGCCTGGGCAGCGGCACCTAAAGCGTCACCACGCGCCCGGGGCGCAGGAAGAGCAGGCGACAGGTAATGGCCTCGCGTTCCAGTCCGAGGAATTGGGCGGCGGCGGCGCGATAGGCCTCCAACTGGGGCCGGTGATGTTCGACGCGGGCGGCGAGTTCGTCGGCCGAGGCCGCGGTGTCGGTCTTGTGATCGATGATCTCGGCCCGCCGGGGGGAACCGTTCGCGCGGAAAACAACCAACCGGTCGATGGTGCCGTTCATCAGGTAAGGGGCGCCATCCGGATCCTCTAGTCGAACTGCGAAGGGGAACTCGTTTGCCACGCTGACCTCATCCGTGGCGGCATCCGGTTTTGACAGGGCGCGGCGTACTTCGTCATCTTCCAACGCCGAGCGAAACAGCGCCAGGGCCTGGGCGCGCAGGTCACGGTCGGGGGACAGGGGCTCCAGCAGTTCAGCGAGGGCTTGGTCCGTGGCCGCTAGGTCTTCGAGCCAATGGACTTCTTCCAGCAAGCGATGGACCAGAGTTCCAAGATCCCGGGCGCTAGCGGAGGCGGGTGAGAGGAGATCCGCGGCGCAGAGCGCTCCACCGCCCTCGGCGGCGGAGGGGGCGCGGCGCGGAAGGGAGCGTGGCCCGGCGTGGGAGGCCAGGCGGAAGGGGGGAACGGGTGGCCTTGGGGCAGGCGCATCACCTTCCTCCCGCGCCGGCGACAGGCGCCAAGGCGTGGCGTTGTCCTCGTGGCTCCAGAGCAAACCGTCATCATCCGCTTCCGACCCCAGGGCGTGGCAGAGCAGGGAAGACCAGCGACCCGTGCTGTTTTTCCGGCTCTTGTTCGCGCCGCGCACAACCATCTCCAGGCGGAAGATGGCGCGCGTCATGGCCACATAGAGCAGGCACAGGCTCTCGCGGATCTCCAGTTGCTCGCGCTCATGTCTGATGGCGAGCAACTCGTCGTCAAGGCGGCAGATGACCTGCTTGGGGGAGTGCGTGGTCGCCGCTAGTGGCCCGAATACATCCGGGCGTTCGGCCAAGAAGCGCGGTTGTTGCAGAATCAGATTATTGTCCAGCTCAGGCAGGACCACGGCGTCGAACTCCAGCCCCTTTGCTCCGTGGATGGTCATGACCTTGACCCGCGCTGCGCTGGTGTCTTCCACGTTTGTTTGGCGCACGTGTTCCACGAAGGGCGTGGAGCGTAGACCATTGCGCGGAGCGAAGGCCTGGGCCAGATCGACCAGTTGGCCAAAGCGCCGCCGATCCCAATCGCCAAACGTGTCGGCGCTCTTCCTGATCACATTGGTAAAGGAAGCGGTGAAGGCACCTAGGCCCTCGGCCAGCAGGCGCTTCCTGATGTGGGCGGCGACAGTTCCGGCGGTCTCCTTCATGTTTTCGGGCGTCAGGCCAAGAGCCGGGCCCAGGGGGCTGCTGGCCAGATGGAAGGCCGCCATGGAATCAGCCGGGTGATCCGCCAGGTGCAATAGGGAGAGGAACTGCACCACGGCTTCCGAATCAGTCAGGGGATTGCCGCCCTGGTCGCTGGCGCGAATCCCCAGGGCCGCCAGGCGGTGAATCAGGGGTGCGATGTGTGCGCGCCGCCGCAGGAGCAGGGCCACGGAGGCCTGCGGTTCCTCGGCCACGATGGTCGCCACGCGTTCCACGGCCAGATCCAAGACGGCGGCCACGGCCTGGGAGTGCTCCTCATGGTGGGGGGCCTCGAAGAGGGTGGCGCTGCCCGGGAGTGTCTTGGCGGAGCTATGGGGGTTGAAGGCGGCCTGCCATTTGTTCGCCGCCCATTGAGCGGGGCCTCCGTCGCCAAAGGCGGGACAGTCTTCCAATCCCGCGAACACCCGATTGACCGTGTCGAGGATCAGGTCCGAGGAACGGTAGGACAGGTCCAGATGTGTTTCTTCCAAGCCCGGGAAGTGTCCATCAGTTCCGCCGAGGCCCTCGAGCAGGCCCGGCTCCGCCCCGCGCCAACCGTAGATGGATTGCTTCACATCGCCCACACAGAAAAAGCTGCGCAGAGCCGCGCCCTGCGCATCGGTCTCGCCGCTGGCGATGATCTCCTCCGCCAGGCGCGCAAGTACGCGCCACTGAAGGGGAGAAGTGTCCTGGAACTCGTCGAGCAGGAGGTGGTCGAGGCGCCCGTCCAAGCGGTACCACATGTTGAGTCCGCGGCTGGCCAAGGGCCCGCTCGCGCCGCTCGCGCGATGCTCTTCGCCGTTTTGGTCGCCGTTGGCTGCCGCCTTCGATTCAGAGTGGGCAGCGGGGGCCAGGGCCCGGGGCAGATCCTCGAAGCGCAGCCCGCCCTGTTCCGAGCGCAGCGTGGTGAGCAAGTCCTCGAAGTCACCCATGAATCGCACCGTGGCGGCGTTCTGACGCACGACATCACCGATCAGCACATGGGCAGCTTGGCGCTTGACGACTTCCCAGCCGGCGACGACTTCGTCTGGAATGTCGACGGAGCTGTATGTGCTCTGGCCTTCGATCAGGGCCTTGGTGGGCCCGGCTTTCAGCAGGGCGAGCCAGTTGCCGGCCCGCACATTCTCCATCATCGGGTCGAAGCCGTTGAGCCACTTCTTGTTCGGTTTCCCTGCCTTGGTGAGGGGCGCTGGAGCGCTGGCCATGCGCTCAACGGCGTCGGCCAACTCCGCCGCCGCGGGTGCTTCAGGCATCTTCAACCAGGCCCAAGGTTCGGGGCCGCTTTCCAGCCACAGGGAACGCACATCGCCCACGGTGGCGAGCATGGCGTCGAAGGTGCGCCGGGAAGCCGCCCGCTGGAGGTGCCGCAACAACTCTACCCATTCCCCGCCCTCGGCGCGCTCCAACAGGCGCGCGATGGCCTCGGCGTATTGTTCCCGAGCATCCCGTTCATCGAGGATTGTCCAACCCGCCGGCAACTCCAGGTCCAGCGCGAAGAGCGTGCCGAGGTGCGCGAAGAAGGCGTCCAGGGTGCACACCTGGAAGCGGTCCAGATTGCGGGTCAGCTGGGCTAGGCAGGCCAGGATATGCGCGCGATCCGTGTTGACCTGGGGCAGACAGGCGGTCAGCTCGGCGCGTTTCTCGTCACTCTCCACGGCCTCCGCCAAGCGCTCTAGAATGCGGCCCAGTATTTCCCCGGCGGCCTTGCGCGTGAAGGTCGTGGCCAGGATGCGTTCCGGCGCCACGCCGGAGAGCACCAAACCCACATAGTGGTTTGTCAGGGCAAAGGTCTTGCCCGTGCCGGCCGAAGCCAGGATCAGTTGATGCGGGCTTTTTGTGGCGGTGATGCTCATCCGGCCGCCTCCTCGGCCAGGGCGATGGCCTCGTCCTCGGCCGCGTCGGCACTGAGCAAGCCCTCGCCGAGTAGGGCACGGGTGATCTCGTCCCTGGGCGCCTTGCCCTTCACGAAGAACTCACCGGCGCGTACTGAGCGCACCACAGCCTCGGCCCGCTCAAGGGCCGAGCTCAACTGCTCCGCATTCCAGTCGGCCTCCAGCAGCCCGATGTTGTCCTCGCTCTTGCCAATGGCCAGATAGCCCAGTTGCAGTTCATCGCTCCCCGTTATTTCCTGCGCCAAATGTGTGTAGAGGGGTAGCTGAAGATCCTTCCAATCGCTTTTTTTGCCACCGTGTACCTCGCTGGGTTTCTTGACCGTGTCGCCGCTCTTGTAGTCGAGCAGGGCCCAGCGCCCGTCCGGATGATGGTCAATGCGATCGATGCGCCCCTTGAGGGCAATGGGCTCGCCGTCCACTTCGAAGGGCACCGCGCCCGCGGGCCACTCTGCCCATTGTGCCGGCTTTGCCAACTGTGGCTCAGGCGTCCACTGAGCTGGCTGCCACTCGCTGTGCGCTATGCGCCAACCCGCGGCCACGCGCTGGGCCTGCCAGCGCGCGAAGTGCCCCAGGCGCCAGGTCAGTTGGCGCACCTGCAGAGCCACCGCCGGCAGGGGGGCGCTTCCGTAGAGGAAGGCCGCCCGTTGTTCCGTGCAACGCACCAACCAGTCCTCGATTGCGCGCTCGTCCGTCTCCTTTGTCGGTCCGTGTAGGCCGAACTGCTCCAGCACGAAGTGCGTCAAGTTGCCGAAGTGCAGTGGATCCAGCTCCCGGGCCGAGTCATCCAAGGTCTTCAGCCGCAGCACCTGCTCCAGGTAGTAAACATAAGGCGAGGTCAGGTACTTTCGGAAGGAGGTCACGGCCATGACCAGGGGCTGGTCGGCGGCAGGGGTGACCGGATGGCGCGGCAAGTCCCGGACCGGAGATTCCTCGTCCCGTGTCTGATCCTTGCACGGCTTCACGCTCAGGAAGTGTTTGACGCGCCCCGGGATTTCCCCAGCTTCCCGGTGAAACAAGATGCGACTCGGCGTCAGCGGATCCGAGTCCGCGCTGCGGCGCCCACTGACAAAGACCGCTTCCTCGCGGGAGTTCAAAATCAACTCACAGGCATAGACATCCCGCGCCAAGCGCTCGTCGTTATCGGGTAGCCCCAAATCCCGCCGCAGTCCCTCCGGCAAGAAGGCGTCGCCGTGCACCGCGGCGGGCACGCGCCCCTCGTTGAATCCGGTCACCACCAAAGCCGGGGCGTCATCGAGGGCCAACTCCAGCCAACCCAGAAGCTCCACAGTCGCAACCCCGGCCTGTTCCGGCGCCGGAGGCACGAAGACTCCGTCGAGTTCGGTCAAGAGCAGGGAGATCAGTTCGCTGGCGCTGGCCCGGGCGTCGCCAGCGCCAGCGCTGGGAGAGCCTTGAATCACCGCGCTTCCCCTGGCCGCGGCGTTCTGCGCGCCGCGGCTGCCACTCTTCACAGTTTCGCGCCCCCCGCGATTCCCTAGCGCACTGAGCATGGCTTCCGGCACACCCTCGATCGTATCCAAGGCGGCGCCGATGCGGCCCAGGGCGAAAGCCAGCCCTCGATCGCCCTCATCCGTGGCCGGCCGCAGCCCTCGCTCTCCGTAAAGGCGCACCAGCAGAGCCCGCAGCGGCGCGCACCAATCAGCCAGGGCCAGCTCCTCGCGTCCGGTCAGGGCGCCCAGCTCCGCGTACAGGCCCCGCACCCAGGCCGCCAGCGCCGCCCCGCGCCGTCCGGCACCCTCCGGTATCCAAGCATCCAACTCCGCCATGTCCGGCGCACCCAGGGGCACGGGCCCCGGGAGGTGCTCGGCATAAAAAGCGTCCAGCAACATGGGGCCATCGGTTTCGCGCAAGTTGCCGCGGAGCTCCTCGTCCAAGCCCCGCCAGATCATCTCCGACAGTTCGGGATGCCGAGCCAACTCCGCCAGGGCGGCGAAGTTGCCGCGCTCCAAAAAACGCCCCAGGCTGGACAGCAATAAAACCGGACCCGTGCGCCCCAGGGGCGTGCCCTCCGCCCAGCGAGCCGCCACCCCCTCCGCCGCCAAGCGCCGTTCCAAATAGGGAGCCAACTGTCCATCGCAAACCCCCAAGCTGATCTCCCGAGCGCCATAGCGCCCGTCCCACCGAGCCATCTCGGCCAGCGTGCGCCGCGCCTGGTCCTCCGGGTTGTCCGCCACCACCCAACGCTCAAGGTCGATGCCCACCTGGCGCTCGCGCCAGTGGTCCTTGACCAGGGCGCCGAACTCGTCAAAGCCCGCCGCCTGCGACGCCGGCGCGGCCACCAAGACCACCAGCCGTTCGCCCAAGGCCTCCAGCAACCGGCGCAAAATAGCGTTCTGTTGCACCACGCCCACCAGCACCACCGGCCCCCCGTCCAAGAGCTGCCCCGCCTCCACCGCCGCCCGCCGCCCCTCGTGCGGATCGCAACACCCGCCTTCCGCCAACAGGTCACGATAGTGCTCCTGGGCCGCCGCCAATGCCGCCCAGCGTCGATCCTCGCCCCGGTTGTCGCCCCAACTGGCCTCACCGAAGCCACCCTCGCGCCCCGCCACATCCCCAAAGGTCAGGCCCTCCGCCGCCAGTTCCCCGTGCAGGGTCCGCAACCGTTCCGCCAAGCGCATGCGCCCCACCAAATCCCCCGCAGCCGGCGGCCGCGAAGCAATGGCCAAAAGCTCTCGCCGCGAGAGCCGCCCCAGGGCCCCATCCCAAGCCAAGGTCCGACTGAGCCGCCCGGCGGGGGGCTTCGGAAGCACCACCAGTTCATCGGTCAACTGCCCCGCGGTCAGGATGCGAGGAGGTTGCAGAGCCTCTCCGCTTTCAGCCGCCAGCCCCGTCAAAAGCTCCAAAAGCCGCCGCCCCGCCCGCCCCCCAGGCAGAGCCACAGTCACATTGGAACAGTCCCCACGATACTCCCCCCAGAGCCACTTCGCCGCCTCCCCAAGCGGCACATCATTCCAACCGAGATAATGGCATGTGGCGGTGAGCATGGGCTAGGGGCAGCTTAGCGAGTGCGGCCTGCGATGACGAGGGAGGCCGGGGCCAGGAACCGTCGGCCCCGGGTACAGAAAAACACCACGAAACCGTGGGGCGATTCCGTGATGTATCGAGCGGCAGAGAGGGGGGGGCGACCCCGGGCCTTGTGGCCGACCCTAATGCATCGGCGCGCCGGCGGCGAAGAGGCCGAAGCCCAGGAGCATGATGGCTCCGAGGATCAGGCTGATGACGCAGATGACGATGGAGACGATGCCGCAGATCTTGCCGGCCTGGGTCAGGCCGCGGCCTTCGGGATCCATGGTGCCGGCGTCCATGGCGGCTAGGTCGCCGTTGCCCATGAGCCAGGGGGCGATGCCCAGGGGCTGGCAGAGGATGAGGCTCAGGATGCCGAGGACGAGGATCAGGGTACCGCGGTGGTTTTGCATGGAGATGGGGGGGGCAGGTGTTCGAGCGGGGAAGGTCGTTCCGTGGGGGCTGATGATACGCGCCAGCTGGCCTTTTCTTCGCCGTGTTCTTGGGAAGAGGGCCCCCGGGGTGAGGGGGCCCGCGCTGGCCTGCTGGTTCAGGGGAGGTGGCAGGCGCAGTGGTGGGGAGAGTCGGGGCGCGAGGCTGTGTCGCGCGGGAGTAGTTGCGGGCGGTCGCGCGTGCAGGCATCGGCGGGGATTTCGGGGGCGTGCATGCAGCGTGGATGGAAGGGGCAGCCGTTGGGTGGGTCCACGGGCGAGGGCACATCGCCGGGGAGCAGGATGCGGTTGCGGGTTGCTTCCGCGGCTGGGTCCGGCACGGGGATGGCCGAGAGCAGGGCGCGCGTGTAGGGGTGGGCGGGGTTTGTGAAGAGTGTGTCGCGGTCGGCCTCTTCCACGATGCGGCCGAGGTACATGACGGCCACGCGTTCGCAGATGTGGCGCACGACCGCCAGGTCGTGGGCGATGAAGAGGTAGGCCAGGTTGAAGCGCTGTTGGAGTTCCTTCAGCAGGTTGATGACCTGGGCTTGGATGGAAACATCCAGGGCGCTGACGGGCTCGTCGCAGATGATCAGTTCGGGTTCCAGGGCCAGGGCGCGGGCGATGCCGATGCGTTGGCGCTGGCCGCCGGAGAACTCGTGGGGATAGCGGTTCAGGTGGCGCGGGTTGAGTCCCACGGCGTCGAGCAGGGCCATGGCGCGCAGGCGGCGGGCCTTGGGCCTTTCGGTGCTGTGAATGGCCAGGGGCTCGGCCAGGATCGAACCGACGGTTTGGCGCGGGTCGAGGGAGGCATAGGGGTCCTGGAAGATCATCTGCACGCGGCGTCGGTGGGGCAGCCATTGGCGCGCGCTGAGGGTGGTGAGTTCCTCGCCGTCCAGGCGGATGGAGCCGGAGCTGGCGCGCTGCAGGCCGACGATGCAGCGGGCTGTGGTGGACTTGCCGCAGCCGGACTCGCCCACCAGCCCCATGGTCTGGCCGCGGTGCAGGTCGAAGGAGACGCCCTCCACGGCGCGCAATAGGCGGGGGCGCGAGCTGAAGAGGCCGCCGCTGCGGCCCACCTCGAAATGCTTGGAGAGATCGCGAACGGCCAGCAGGGGCTGATCGGTGGCCTTCGTTACCGGGGTGCTCATCGCGCTCCTCCGGAGGCGGCGGCGATTTCCGTGGCCAGCAGGCAGGCGACGGTGCGCGGAGCGCTCTCGCCCGGGATGGCCTCCAGGGGCATGGGGCCCGACCGGCAACGCGTTTCGGCGTAGTCGCAGCGCGGGGCGAAGGCGCACCCGGCGGGCAGGTTGGCGAGGTCCGGGGGTTGCCCCTCGATGGAGGACAGGGCGCTGGTCGGGTCGCCGGTCAGGGTCGGCACGCTGGCCAGCAGGCCGCGGGTGTAGGGATGCACGGGCAGGGAGAACAGGGGTGCCGTGGGGGCGGTTTCCACCAGGCGGCCGGCGTACATGACATGGACGCGATCGGCGCAGCCGGCGACCACGCCCAGGTCGTGGGTGATCAGGATGATGGCGGTCCCGTGGCGCTCCCTCAGGTCCGTCATGAGTTCCAGGATCTGGGCCTGGATGGTGACGTCGAGGGCTGTGGTGGGCTCGTCGGCGATCAACACCCGGGGCTTGCAGAGCAGGGCCATGGCGATCATGACCCGTTGGCGCATGCCGCCGGAGAGCTCGTGGGGGTAGGCGGCCAAGCGCGTTTCAGGTTCGGGGATGCCCACGTCGGCCAGGCCCGCGGCGCACAGGCGGTCGGCCTCGCGACGGGAGAGGCCCTGGTGGATTTCCAGAACCTCGCTCAACTGGCGGCCCACGGTGAGCAGGGGGTTCAGGCTCGTCATGGGGTCCTGGAAGATCATGGAGATCTCGTTGCCCCGCAGTTGGCGCAGTTCCTCAGCCGTCAGGGTGAGGAGGTCGCGGCCCGCGAAGTTGATGTGGTCGGCCTGGACGACGCCCGGGGGCGCGGGCACCAGGCCCATCAGGGCCAGGTTGGTGACGGACTTGCCCGAGCCCGACTCGCCCACCAGCCCCAGGGTTTCGCCCTCCTCCAGCTGAAAGGAGACGCCGTCCACGGCCCGCACGCTGCCGTCTTGCGTGTCGAAACGCACGGAGAGGTTTTGGACGTCGAGGAGCGCCATCAGTCCTTGCCTCTGAGCTTGGGGTCGAGGGCGTCGCGCAGGCCGTCGCCGAGGATGTTGAGGGCCAAGAGCACGCTGCCCATGGCGGCGGCCGGGAAGACCACCAGCCACCAGAAGATGCGCAGGGGATTGATGGCTTCGGTGCCGTCCACGGCCAAGAGTCCCCAGCTGACCTTGGGCGGCTCGATGCCCAGGCCCAGGAAGGAGAGGAAGGCCTCGAAGAGCATCACCGCCGGAATCGTGAGCGTCAGGTAGACGATCACGATGGAGAGCACATTGGGCACCAGGTGCACGAAGAGGATGCGGCGGGTGGAGGCGCCCAGGACGCGGGCGGCTTCGATGAACTCGGAGTTTTTGAGGGAGAGCACCTGGCCGCGCACCACGCGGGCCATGGTCAGCCAGTAGATGGCGCCGATCACGAGGTAGAAAACTGTCTCGCGTCCGATGCCCCAGTTGTCCTCCAGCTCCGTGCGATACTCGTTGACGATGGTGATCAGGAAGATGACCACGAAGATGAAAGGCACGGAGTAAAGCACATCGACGATGCGCATCATCAGGTTGTCGATGCGACCGCCGGAGAGGCCGGAGAATGCGCCGTAGGTGACGCCGATGGCCAGGCTACAGAGGGTGGCGATGAGGGCCACGATGATCGAGGTGCGACTGCCCCAGACGATGCGTGAGAGAATGTCGCGGCCCTTTGAGTCGCGGCCCATCCAGGAGCCCGTTTGCCAATCGTCGAAGATGGCCGCGCGCAGGTCCACGGCGGCGCTGTCGATGGCCGAGAGCTCCCAGTATTCGCGGGTGTAGTTGTGGTTGCCGAACTCCGTCCAGGGTGCGATGGGTGGCATGGGCTCGGTTTGGAGGTCGAGGGCCACGGGCGAGGGGATCGGCAGGAGGGGGGCGCACAGGCTCAAGAGGCCAAAGGCCAGCAGGAACAGCAGGCTCCACCAGGCCGTGCGATTGCGGCGCAGGCGGCGGCGCGCGTCCTGCCAGAGGCTCTCGCCCTGCAGGGCGGCGGCTTCCGCGAGCAGGGCCTCCATGTCGCGGCCGGCCAGGTCCCAGCGTTCGTTGTTGGCGCGCACCTACTCGTCCTCCAACTTGATGCGCGGATCGAGCAGCGTGTAGGCCAAATCGACCACCAGGTTCAGGGAGTAGACGAGCACGGTGAAGAGGATCGTGACGCCCATGGAGAGCGTGTAGTCGCGGTTCAGGGCGCTGTTCACGAAGTGGGAGCCCGTGCCCGGGATGTAGAAGATTTTCTCGATCACCAGGCTGCCGGTCAGGATGCCGGCGGTGGCCGGGCCCAGGTAGGAGACCACCGGCAGGATGCCGCCCTTGAGGGCATGGCGCATGATGACCAGGCGCGGTGTCAGGCCCTTGGCCCAAGCCGTGCGGATGTGGTCTTGGCTGAGGGTTTCGAGCATGCCCGTGCGCGTCAGACGCGAGATGTAGGCGGCGAAGGGCGCACCCAGGGCGAAGCCCGGCAGCAGCATGTGGCGCAGTGAGCCCCAGCCGGCGACGGGGAAGAGCGGCACCAGGAAGACGAAGAGGATCACCAGGAAACCGGCGATGACGAAGTTGGGCAGGGCGATGCCGCCGGTGGCGGCCAGGCGCAGGCTGATATCCAGGCCGCTGCCGCGGCGCAGGGCCGAGAGCATGCCGGTGGTGATGCCCAGGGCCAGGGCCCACATCATGGCCACCGTGCCGAGCAGGGCGGAGATGGGCAGGGACTGGGCGATGATGTCGTTGACCGTGTAATCGCGGTAGCGGAAGGAGGGGCCGAAATCTCCCGTGAGTACGCCGCCGAAGAGGTCGCTGCCGTCGCCGCCGAGGAACTCGGGTCCGTGGCGGTCCAGGTTGAAGGGGCCCACATAATGGGCGTATTGCTTCCAAAGGGGCCAATCAAGGTGGTAGCGGGCTTCGATGTTGATGCGCACCGCTTCGTTCAGGGCGCGGTCCGTGTCGAAGGGGCCGCCGCGCACGCTGCGCATCAGGAAGAACGAAATCGTCACCACGGTGAAGAGTGTGATGGCGAACCACATGAAGCGGCGCAGCAGAAAGCGGGTCATCGGGCGGCCCCTGCTCGTTGCGCGGCGGGCGAGTAGAGGCCGGCGGCCGGACCCGGGGCGTCCACCAGCTGGCCGCGGTCGGGATGGGCGGCGCGTTCGGCGTTCAGTTCCTCGTCACTTTTCCAATACCAGTACTTGGGGAAGTGCTCGTCTTGGATGTTGGGTAGGAAGCCGCCCAGCCGTGGGTTTAGGAGGTTTTGCGTGACATACGTGTAGATGGGGAGGATCGGCATCTCTTCCATCAGGATCTCCTCCGCCGCGCGCAGGGTTGCCATGCGTCGGGCCGGGTCCAGTTCGACGGCTGCGGCTGCGATCAACTCGTCGTAGCGCGGGCTGCCCCAGCCGGTGTTGTTGTTTTCGCCGCCGGTCACGAACATGTCGGCGAAGGTGTTGGGGTCCACATAGTCGCCGATCCAGGCGGCGCGGCAGACATCAAAGCCCAGGTTGTGTTGCACATCCAGGTAGACCTTCCACTCCTGGTTGAGCAGCTTGGCGTCGATGCCCAGATTGTTGCGCCAGGAAGAGGCGATCACCTCGGCGATATCCCGGTGGGCCTCGGAGGTGTTGTAGAGGATCTCGATGGTGGGGAAGTCCTGGCCGTCGGGGCCGAAGCCCGCTTCCACCAGGAGCCTCTTGGCCTCTTTGACATTCTCGGCCAGGGTGGCGGCGTGCTCCATGGCCGCGCCCTCGTAGCCGGGGATGTTCGGCGGCACCCAGGTCCAGGAGGGGATCTGGCCGGACTTGGTGATCTTCTGGCAGATGGCCGTGCGGTCGATGGTCAGGGCCAGGGCCCGGCGCACGCGCACATCATTCATGGGGGGGCGCGTTACATTGACCTTGTAGTAGTAGGTGCCCAGGTAGGGACCGGGGGTGAAGTCCTCGCGCGGCAAGAGGCGCGGGATGACCGAGGCGGGCACGGTGTAGAGCACATCGACGCCGCCGGTCAGGTACATGTTGAGGGCCGTCACGGTTTGCTCCACGGCCAGCACATCGATAGAGGACAGGGCCACATTGTCCGCGTCCCAGTAGTCGGGGTTGCGCTCCAGACGGATGCGGTCGTTGACGCGGCGTTCAACCACGCGGAAGGGGCCGTTGGTGACGATGTTTTCCGGACGCAGCCACTCCAGGCGCCAGGAGTCCGGGTGCTCGCTCTTGGCGCTTTCGATGTTGCGGCGATTGACCGGGAAGAGCGGGTAGAAGGCCATCAGGTCCATGAAGAACGGAGTGGGGGCCTCTAGCTCGACCACCAGCGTGTGGTCATCCGGGGCGCGGATCCCGACCGTGTCGAAGGAGAGAGCCGGACGGCCTTCTTCATCAGCCGTGGTGGTATAGGCGCGGGCGCCTTTCACATACCAGAGCTGATAGGCGTACTCGGCGGCGGTCTCCGGGTTGAGGAAGCGTTCCCACGAGTAGACAAAGTCGTGGGCGGTGACCGGGTCTGCGTTGCTCCAGCGCGCGCCGCGGCGAATGGAGAAGGTGTAGGTCAAGCCGTCCGGGGAGATCTGCCAGGACTGCGCCATGCCCGGGACCGGGGCCAGGGTGGCCGGGTGCTTGGAGCACAGGCCCTCGAAAATAGACTTGATGACGCGCCCCTCGGGGACGCCGGTGACCGTGGCCGGGTCCAGCGTGGTGACCTCCGTGCCGTTGTTGATGACGAGGTCGGCACGCTGCAGGCGGGCCCCGCGGGTCAGGGTCATGACACCTGCAAGGACCAGGGCGAGGAGCAGATAGGGCAGCGCCTGGCGGAGGCGGGAGGGGGCGCGCGAGGCGAGCATGGGCGAGAGGTTAGAGATGCGCGGCGATCGCCGCAAGTATTGATCTCGTAATGGGTTGGATCCTTGATCGGGGGTTGGGGTAGGGACTAAACTCGCGGGCCGTTTTCCTGGTCCGCGAGCCATGGCCGCCCTCCGTCGCCGAGGCGGCCTCCCAGCCCCAGATACCCCCAGCCCCATGGCCAAGCACACCCTTCAGCAAGCTACCACCACGCTCCTCCTCGCCGCCCTGCTCTCCACTACAACTGGGGCTGTGGCGCGGCCAGGGACTGGGGCCACGACGCCGCCAGGGCAACCCGGTGCGAGTGCGGGAGACGGTCAGGCGGTGGATAGTTTTCATCCCGCCAACCAGCCCGATGCGGATGGCAAGCGGCCTGGGGCTCCGGCGCCGGTCCATGGGGGGCGCGTGATCGTGCATCTGGCCTCCATGCCGGAGAACATCAACTACGCCATTGAGAACTCGGCGGTCACAAGACGCATGCTCTATGAGGTGCATGAGTCCATGCTGCTCCAGGATTGGGAAACCTTTGAGTACGTGCCTACGCTGGTCAACAAGTACGAGAGTGAGGACATGTTGGTGCTGAAGGGCGGGGCAGAGAAAAAGTACGGCACCGCGGCGGTCAAGGTGCGGGTCAAGGATACGGAAGCGGAGGAGGACGACGCCCAGAAGGATGCCTTTGTGCTCTACGGGACCGTGGAGGAGAAGGGGGGTGTGTATCACGTCGCGCCCCTGTCCCGTGGTTCGGCTCTCAAGGACGCCATCGACGTGCCCAGCGCCGATGTGGAGAGCTGGCACCGCGGCAGCGTGCTGACCTGGTATCTGCGGGACGATGTCGTTTGGCATCCCACGCAGACGGTTTCGGGCCACAGGCTCAATGCTGACGATGTGCTGTTCAGTTGGCGCGTCTACTTCAACCCGAAGATCGATTGTGACGAGAAGCGCTTTCAGTATGTGAAGGTCACGCGCGGCGACAAGGTGGACGAGCTGACGGTGCGTTTCTTCTTTGAGAATCAGTACTTCAAGGCCATTCCCACCCTGGGCACGGACATGACCATCTTGCCCAGCCATGTGTTCAACCTGGCGGATCCGGACAATCCGGAGCACGAGCCCGAGGCTTCCCTGGACCGCCAAGCAAAGTACTTCAACGACCACCCGAACAACCGCGTCTTCATCGGCCTCGGGCCCTATCGCGTGACGGAGTTCACCCAGCAGTGGGTCCAAGCGGAGCGTTTCGGTGACTACTTCGAGCCAGAGAACGCTGGCTACTTTGACACTATTCGTTGGCGGCACATCGACAGCGACAACACTTCTTTCACGGCGCTGCTAAATGGCGAGCTTGACTTTTTTGCCCGCGTGAAGTCCGAGGATTATTTCGGTGAAGCGACCCAGAAGGCGAGCTTCGTCGATCAGTTCTACAAGGGCTACTTCTACCTGGGCACCTATGGCTACACGGGCTGGAACACCCTGCGCCCCCACCTCAAGGAAAAGGTCGTGCGCCAGGCTCTGGCCCATTGCTTTGACTTCGATTCCTACCTGGCGACCAACTACAAAGGGCTGGCGCGTCAAATCACCGGGCCGGTGGTCTACGACTCTCCGGCCTACCCCCATGATCTGAATCCTTTCACATATGATCCAGAACTGGCCGAGGAGATGCTTGAGGACGCCGGTTGGTACGATCGCAACGATGATGGCGTGATTGACAAGGACGGCGTTGAGTTGGTGATCGAGTTCATGATGCCAAGTGGCAACAAGGCTTCCGAAAACCTGGGGCAGAAGATGCAGGAGAGCTTCGCCGAGGTGGGCGTCAAGTTGAACCTCGTGCAATACGAGTGGGCCACATTCCTCGAACGCCTCAAGTCGCGGGACTTCGATGGCTGCAACTTGGCCTGGGTGGCGCCCCTGGAGAGCGACCCGGAGCAATTGTGGCATTCCAAATGGGGGCGGCCCGAGGCCCGGGGCTCGAATAACTCGGGGGTCATGGAGCCTGAACTGGACAAGCTGATCAGGTCTATTCAGAGCGAAATCGATGTGCCCACGCGCATGGCGCTGTGGGGAGAGTTGCACCGTTTTATCTATGACCACCAGCCCTATCTCTTCGGTTTCAATGTGCCCTCGAAGTTCGCCATGTCCAAGCGCATTCGGGGCTTCAAGACCGTGGCCCTGGATCCAGGCTATGTGCTGCGGGATTGGTACTACACAAGTCTGGACGAGCCGGGCACGCGCCTGACGCGCGAGCAGAAGTAACGAGCCACCCCCGTGTTCTCCTTCGTTGTACGGCGGCTCTTGCTGATGATCCCGACCACCTTCGGGGTGGCGCTGGTGGTCTTCATGCTCTATCAGGCGGCCCCTGGTGATCCGGCCACGGTGATGATGGGCATGGGGGGCGAGATGAACCAGAACTCCGATGCTGGTGCGCGCATCGATACCTTCCGTCGCGAGCACGGGCTGGACCGCTCCCTGGTTGTTCAGTTCTTCAGTTACATCGGACCGTTCAACTTGTCTCGCAATGGCCATGCCTGGTTCACCACGCCCTTTACCGAACGCAAGATTGAAGAGGTGCAGCTGGAGAGCGGGGAGACGCTATTCGAAGGCAAGCCCATGGCCATCGAGCACTTGCCGGGGACTTCGCCCGAGGAGCGCGTGGCCTTGGACGAGTGGGTGGCAGTGTTGGAGAATGACCATGCTGGCGAGCTGAGCGAGGTAGGGGCGGAAGCCTGGGCGCGGGCCGGGGAGCAGTTGGTCTCGCGGGGCGCTACAGCTCTGCCGGCGCTTTTTACTTCGTTGCACGCAGTGGCCCTCGATTTGGAACGGGGTGCCGGGCGCATTGAGCGCTTGAGCAAGGTGCTCGCACTGAGCACAGGTCATGCTCCGGAAGTGTCTGCGGAGCGCCAGGAACAATTGGGGCTGGGGGCCTTGGTGCGCCATTGGTTCGGTTGGTACTACAGCCACGGCGGACTGCGCGTGCGCAATAGCGGCGAAGATCCCTGGGGCGGGCTCTTGGCTGGAGACCTGGGGCGTGAAATGCAGAGCCGCGAATCGGTGGCCGAGGAGCTATTGCGGCGCCTCAAGGTGACCGTGCCTCTTTCCCTGATCTCCGTGCTGCTGTCCTATCTCATCGCCTTGCCATTGGGCATTTTCTCCGTGCGTGGTCAGGGCACATTTCTGGACGGAGTGGCGACGGTGGTGCTCTTTGTCCTCTATTCAATCCCGACCTTTTGGGCTGGGCTGATGCTGATACTCGTTTTCGGCGCCACCGGCGTGGACTGGTTTCCGGTCCTGGGATTGCACGACAAGGACGCGGCCAGCATGGACCTGGCGGCCTGGCTTTGGGACCTGTGCCTGCATGCGGTCTTGCCGGTGGCAACGCTCACCTACGGCAGCTTCGCCTACCTCTCACGCCAGATGCGCGCTGGGATGCTCGATGTCATTCGTCAGGACTACATCCGCACGGCGCGGGCCAAGGGCCTCAGCGAGCGGGTGGTGATCTACAAGCACGCCCTGCGCAACTCGATGATTCCGGTCATCACGCTGCTGGCCTCAATCCTGCCGATCCTGATCGGTGGCTCGGTGATCGTTGAGAAGGTCTTCAACATCCCCGGCATGGGCATGTACGCCTTCGAAGGCCTGTTGCGCCGGGACTTCTACATTGTGATGGCCACCACGCTGTTTGTGGGCATCATGACCCAGGTGGGCATCCTGCTCAGCGACATCACNTATTCNCTNGTCGACCCCCGCATTCGCCATGACTGAGCAAGGCGGCGTGGAAGATCTGGCGCAGGGGCGCAGCACGAAAACCTTCTATTCGAAGGACTACTGGGATCTGGTCTTCGAGCAGCTCGGCAAACGCAAGTTGTTCAAGGCCGCCATGGTCATTCTGGCCCTGCTCTACGCCAGCGCCATCTACGCGCCGTTCATCGCCAATGAGCGGCCCTATGTGCTTGAGGCCATCGACTACAAGGCCTATGGCGCCGCCACCAAGGGCCTGCGCAGCGTTTGCTCCAGTGTCGTGCGCCAACTGGAGAAGACGCCGGAGGAATACCTGGCCCAGCGTTCAGAGGCGGCGCCACCCACTTTGCAGGCGGCCTTGGCCGTGGAGCGAGAGGCCTTGGCGACGCGCACGGCGACCATGGCGCGCTACCTGCCACAGATTGATGGTGTCCCGCTACAAGGGCTGACGCTCTTGCTGGATTCGGCACTGATGCTGAGCGCAGTGGGTGACAGGGAGGGCGCCCTAAAGGTGGCCGCGGACGCAAAGCAAATGGCCAGCGACTTCAAGAAGTCCTACAAGGCCCGGGCGCCAGATGCGGAGCCGGATGCCCCGGGCAAGGAGCTGTATCCGGTCACGACCTATCCCCTGTGGGAATCGATTACACCCTTCTGGGCCTATTTGATGGTGCTCTGGGCCCTGGTGCTCAGTTGGCCGCTTTGGAACACCTTTGCCAACCGCATCCTGTGTGGCGGCGACCGCGAGGCGATTCGCCGGGCACGGCGCAGGAAGCTGGCCTTTGTGCTGGGGCTGCCGGCTCTGCTCGCCTCCCTGAGCTACTTTGCGCTCGGTGATGGGGAGGTGACTTTTGATGTCTCGGAACACAAGGGGCGCTTGACCGCCGGCGAGGTGGTGGCGGCCGGCAATCCGGTTTTCGCTCCCGTGCCCATGGGCTATGCGGAAACCCACACGGAGGAAAAGTTCAGGCCGCCCACTTGGACACGGGCGGCGGAACTCGATCAAGACGGACGCTATGTGCGCGGCCTGCGCCAGGCCGTGCCGGATCCGATCACCGGCTACTTGCCCCCGGCGACACCGACCGAGGTGCGCGTGGGAGAGCCCGAACAGAATGCTGCGGGGCGCCACCTGGCGGGCACCGATGAGCTGGGGCGCGATTTTTTCGCGCGCCTCTTGTGGGGGGGGCGCGTCAGTCTTTCCGTGGGCATCCTGTCGGCAGCTCTGCTGACCATTCTCGGTGTCATCATCGGTTCACTGGCAGGCTACTTCGGGGGCTGGGTGGACATCTTGATCATGCGCACCATCGAGGTGTTGCAGTCCATCCCGGCCTTCTTCCTGATCCTTTTGGTCATGGCCTTCACTGACCCGGCCATCATCCCTCCCATCTTCGCCATCGTGATTGTGATCGCCCTTATCCGTTGGACGGGTGTGGCGCGCCTGGTACGCGGGGAGTTCCTGCGCCTTAGAGAACAGGAGTTTGTGCTGGCGGCCAACGCCCTGGGCTTTTCGTCCCGACGCACGATCTTCCGGCATGTGCTGCCCAACGCCATGGGGCCGATCATCGTTTCGGCGGCTTTCTCCGTGGCTTCCGGCATCCTGACGGAATCGGCCATCTCGTTCCTGGGCTTTGGCACCCAAGCCCCCAAGGCCTCTTGGGGTTCCCTGGTCAATGAGTCCCAGAGCCCGGAGCACTGGTGGATTCAGATCTTCCCGGGGCTGGTGATCTTCCTGACCGTCACCTGTTACAACCTGGCGGGCGATGCCGTGCGCGATGCCCTCGACCCCAAGTTGAAGGACTGAGCATGGGCGCACAGAGCCAAGCCGGGAATGGAAGCGAGTACCTGTTGGAGTTGAATGACTTGCGCACCTACTTCACCAGCGACGAGGGTACTGCGCGGGCTGTGGACGGCGTCAGCTATGCTATCGAGCCCGGTCAGACCTTGGGCGTCGTGGGGGAATCGGGCAGCGGCAAGAGCGTTGCTGCCCTGTCCGTCATGGGCTTGATTCCCTCGCCGCCGGGGGAAGTCGTGGGGGGCGAGATCATCTTCAAGGGCGAGAACCTGTTGGCCAAGAGCCCGGGTGAAATGCGTCGTATCCGCGGCAACGAGATTGCCATGATCTTCCAGGAGCCCATGACGGCCCTCAACCCGGTCTACACCGTGGGCGATCAGATCATGGAGACGGTCATGTTGCACCGCGGCATTGAGCGGCCAGCGGCCCGCGCCCATGCCATCCACATGTTGGAACGGGTGGGCATTCCGGCGCCTGAGCAGCGCGTGGACGAATACCCCCATCAGCTCTCCGGTGGCATGCGCCAGCGGGTCATGATCGCCATCGCCATGAGCTGCGACCCGTCGCTCTTGATCGCCGATGAGCCGACAACGGCGCTGGATGTGACCATTCAGGCCCAGATCCTGGATTTGATGGCCGAGCTGCAGCGCGAGGCTGGCATGGGCGTCATGTTGATTACCCATGACCTGGCGGTGGTGGCCCAGGTGGCCCAGCGGGTGGCGGTCATGTACGCCGGCAAGGTGGTGGAGTACGCGGCGGTGGAGGAGCTCTTCGAGGAGCCCGCCCATCCCTATTCCACGGGCCTCTTCCGCTCCCTGCCGGACCTGGCCGGGCCCAACGAGCGCCTGCAGACCATCCCCGGCATGGTGCCACCGGCCACCCGCTTTCCCAGCGGTTGTCGCTTTCATCCCCGTTGTCCCATCGCCACCGAGCGCTGCCGCCAGGAGGAGCCGCTGCTCCTGCCCCTGGCAGGGGCGCAAACTGGCCGCACCCTGGCCTGTCACCACAGAGAGGAGGCCGCGGCGCTATGAGTGAGCTAGCAATCCATGCCGGGCGGCCCCTGTTGGAGGTCAGCGGCCTCAAGAAGTACTTCCCCATTCACAAGGGCGTGTTTGCGCGCCATGTGGGTGATGTGAAGGCCGTGGACGGCATCAGTTTCGAGTTGGGGCACAGGGAGACGCTCTCCCTGGTGGGGGAGTCTGGTTGTGGCAAGACCACCGCGGGGCGCACCCTGTTGCGGCTTTACGAACCGACCGCTGGGCAAGCGCTCTATCGAGCCGAGACCGATGCCGCCCAGGCCGTAAACCTCTTCGACCTCAGCGAGCGCGAACTGCGCCCCTATCGACGCGACCTGCAGATCATCTTCCAGGATCCCTACGGCAGTCTGAATCCGCGCATTACCGTGGGGAACGCCATCGGCGAGGCGCTCGTGGTACACGGCGTGAGTCGCGGCAGCGAACTAGACGATCGGGTGGAGCAACTGCTCGAAAGGGTTGGCCTGCGGGCCGAGGTCTCCAACCGCTTTCCCCACGAGTTTTCCGGGGGACAGCGCCAGCGCATCGGTATCGCCCGGGCCCTGGCCCTAAACCCCAAACTGATCGTGTGCGATGAAGCGGTCAGCGCCTTGGATGTCTCCATTCAGGCCCAGGTCATCAACCTGCTGAAGGACCTGCAGCAGGAGTTCGCCCTCTCGTACATCTTCATCGCCCATGATCTGTCCGTGGTGCGCTACCTGTCGGACCGCGTGGCGGTCATGTACCTGGGACGCATCGTCGAAATCGGCAGTACCGAAGCCATCTTCGGGGAGCCACGCCATCCCTATACCAAGGCGCTCCTGTCGGCCATTCCCGAACCAAATCCGCGTCGCCGCAAGGAGCACATTCCCCTCAGTGGTGATGTGCCCTCGCCCATCAATCCCCCCGCGGGCTGCCATTTTCACACCCGTTGCCCGCTGGCCGAGGAGCGTTGCCGGAAAGGCCAATACCCGGAAATGGTGGAGGTTGGTGTCGGCCACCAGACGGCTTGCCACTTGGTTTGAGCCGGTGCGGGCCGGCGTGCGTGGCTGGGGGCCTTAGACGGCGATGCCGTAGACTTCGCGCAGCACCGTACGCAGGCCCTCGAAGTCCTCGACGACGTGGTCGGGCTGAATGCCGGTGCCCGCCAAGTCGTGCTTGGCGGCGCGTTTGATCCAGGCGGCGCGCATGCCGAGACTCTGGGGCGGAGCGATGTCATGGGTCGGGTTGTCGCCCACATAGAGCACCTCGCTCGCCGGCAGGTCCAGCTCGCGTAGGGCCTTGGCGTAGAGCTTGGGGTTGGGCTTGGAGATGCCCACCTGTTCGGAGATGATGACCGCCAGAGGATCGAAGAAGCGCAGCAGTCGCAGGCGCACCAGTTTCTCAGCCTGCTTGACAGTCCAGCCGTGGGTGACAACTCCGAGGTGCATGCCCGCAGCGCGCAGGTCTGCTAGCAGGGGCGCCACATCGGCGAAGGGCTTGAGTTCCTGGAACTTGGTGTCGTGATAGGAAACGATGCCAGCGGAGATGACCAAGGAGGGGTTTAGACCTGCCAGGGCCTCCGGCGGCAGGCGTTGCAGGAGCTTCTCGTAGTGGTGGGCGTAGTTTGAGCCGAACTCACTGATGACCTCATCCAGTTCCCGTAGAACCGTATCCGCATCCAGCTTGAGGCCGCGCTCGATCATGGCCTCCACGGCATTGCGCCGCGCATGGCGCGCGAACTCCGTGGTGGAGAAAAGCGTGTCGTCTATATCGAAGAGGATTGCTCGGAGGGCCGACATTGGCGTGGGGGGGCTGAGCCCTGGTCACATGATGGGGGGGAAGGAGCCCTGTCGCAAGTGGCTGGGCGGGGCAGGGCACGCGCGCCCCGCGGGAGAGGAGCGCGACAGTTGATTATGACCTGTTGCCGGGGGGCCGTAAAAAAAGCGCCGGCTGCCGTGGTGGCAGCCGGCGCCCTAGAAGCAGGGGCGAGGCGCAGGGCTACTGGGCGCCGCCCTCGATCTTGGCCAGTTCCTCGCGCACATCGGTGATGTGGGCGCGGATGAGGATCATCAGGGATTCCTTCTCATCGCTGTAGCCTTCCTCCTTGAAGAGGAACCCGAGTACCGGAATGCGGGCGAACCACGGGACCTCTGCGCGGCGCTCGATGTTGCGGATATTGGAGAGGCCGCCGAGCAGGATCGAGCCGCCGTCGGGGATGACGGCGGTGGTCATGACGCTCTGGACTTGAACCTCGGGCAGTTGGAACTCGACCGGGGAGGTGTTGCCTCCAAGGGTCGAGGAGAAGTCGCGCATGGCGACTACATTTGCCACGGTGGGCTGCACTTCCAAGGTCAGGTACTTGCGGTCGTGGTGGATGGTGGGGCGCACATCGAGCACCACACCCTCGTGGATGACGTTGACTTGCGGATCGGCCACAGCTTGGAACTGGGCCACCTCCACATCGAAGTCCTGGATGAAGGCGCGTTGGTTGATGACCGTGACAAAGGCGCGCTGGGTGTTGTGGACACTCAGCACTTGGTCGTTGATCAGCTCAAACTGGGAGCTCTTTTCCACGGCCCGCAGGATGGCGGAGACTTGGAGGTCATTGAGGAAGGTGAGTTGCGTCGTCAGGCCACCGATGGTGGAGAGGGCGTTGCCCAACCCGTCGCCGAAGAAGTTCTGGATGGTGCCGCGGAAGTCGCCATCGCCGCCATCATCGTAGAAGAAGCCAGCGGAGGGGGGGCCGGCGGCGTTTTGGCCTTCGGTGCCCGTGCCGGAGTTGTCCAGGCCCAGGGAGGCGTTGTCCTCGAGGCCGTTGTCCACATCTTCCAGGTTCACATTGTCCAAGCCGCGGAAGTCGACGCCCAGCTCTTGCAACCAGTTGTCAGAGACCGTCATGAACTTGGACTCGATGGTCACCAAGGAAGAACTGAAGGTGCGCAGGTCGTTCAGGAAATCGCGCACTTCCTGCTGCACCGCCGGCGTATGGGTCATCAGGATGTAGCCTTCGCCGGGCTCCACGGTGATGCCGTCACCGTCCCAGGTGCCCACGGCCACATTGTCCTGGATGAGCGTCGAGAGGTCCTCGATCTCGATCAGGCGCGGGCGTTCGCCGATGGCGCCGAAGGGGCCACCGCCGTCGTCATCTTCCAGCTCGCCGAGCAGGCGAATGGTGTCGATGCGCGGGCCGAGGAAGTCGGTCAGACCGAAGATCAGGTCCTGGACATCGTGGTTGACAATGATCAGTTCGCCCCGGGCCTTCTCAAGCGTCGTCACCATTACGGCGTCGTGGCGAATGGTCCAGGTGACCTCCTCGCCGGCCTGGTTGCAGATCAGGTTTAGGGCCTGTTCCACAGTCAGGGGATTATTGAAGTTAAAGGTGAAAAAGAAGCCCTCGTCGAGGACCGCGTTCTCGGCGGCCGGGTCGACCACCAGGGGCAGGCCCGTGACCGTGCGCAGGATGCCCACGACCACCATCAGGCTCTCTTCTTCGTCAGTAACAAGACCGGGGATGGTCGTGGCGCGCAGGCTCTGGGAGAGTTGCTGCTCCGAGGCGGAGACGGTCTGGGTCAGGTCGAGGCCCCGGCGCCCTTGGCGCAGCTCGGTGATCTCGGCCCAGCGATCCTGGTCAGGCACGGTGATGACCTCGGTCCAGGGGATCATCAGCTCGCGCATTTCCTCGCGCCAGCGCGCGAACTGCTCGCGCTTGGCGAGCACATAGTCTGACTGCACTTTTTCGCGGCCGGCGCGGAAGGCGGAAGCGCGGATTTCGCTCGCCTGCTCATGGCGCGGGTTACGGCGCAGGGCCTGTTCGGCGTGGTGGATGGCGTCATCGTAGTCGGCATCCTCAAAGGCGGTGATGGCGCGCTCCACCATCGTGGCGGTGACCATCTCCTCGCGGCCGCGCTGGGCCTGTTCCTGGGCCTGCAGTGCGGCGTGAGATTGGCGTTGCGACTCGACGCGCTGGACCTCGGCCACCGCGGCGCGGTCGGCCTGGGCACGCTCGAGCAGCTTGGCGGCATCGACATCAATGCCGCGCCAGTCGACTGAGTAGGGGGCCCAGTTGATGTGATTCAGGCAGATGGTCAGCTCGCCGATGGCGGCGTCGTAGTCGCCACGGGCCAACATCAGTTTGCCCTGGCGCAGGCTGTCCTCGGCTTCGGCGCGCAACTGCTGGGTGCGCAGGGCGAAGCGGGCGCGCAGCTCGCGGGTTACCGAAGCGACTTCGCCGGCGGGACGGCCCAGCAGGCCGCCAACCTCAGCCATCAGCTGCTTGGCGTCCAGGTTGTCAGGGTCGATGGCCAGGGCTTGCGCCAGTTCCCCTTCAGCCTCTTCCAAGCGCAGATTGTCCATCAGGCTGCGCGCGGCGGCGAGGTGCTGGCCGACAAGATAGGCCTGCTTCTGCTGCGAGAGACTGAGCAAGTCAGCCTCGTCGGCCAGTTCGCCGGAGAGGGCCGCAGCTTGGGCCTCATCGACCGTGGTGGATGTCGATGCTTCAACCTGCGCCTCGGGGGCGTGGTTGGTGGCGTGACAGGCGGCGGCCAGCAGGGCGGTCAGGGGCAGGAGTGACTCGGTGATCCTCATACTTATGGAAACCTTCGTGGAGAGACCTTCTCGGTGGTACTCGATGGTGATGACCCCGACTGCGTCGGGAAATCTGTTCGGGCGAAGTGGGAGACGCTTACCCGCTGGGGGGGCGGCGGCTACTGGGTTTGATGCGGTGTCTTGGCAGTGGAGACGCGCTCCGCTGCCGGGGCTCTAGGGCATCCCACCGAGGGCGCCACGCGGACGCTCCCGGGAGGAATCGGGGCGCCCAAGATACCAGCATTCAGCGGTCCGCGTCAAAGGCTGGCGAGAAAAAGGAACTTCATTGCGGGCAAGGACTTAGGTCAAAAAGAAGCGGCCCCGCCGCCCCACCTCTGAAGGGGGCGGCGGGGCCGCTCAAAACTGGTCTGGGGTGGGCTAGAGCAGCCCTTGCGAAGGGCCGCTGCCGACCTACTTCGGGGTGGCCTTCTTGTCGGGGTAGGCACCGACGAATGTGATTTCCCGGAAGCCAGCGTCGATGGCGGCATCGAGCACTTCCACCACATCCGAGTAGGCGATACCCGGGCGGGCATCGATGGTGGTGGGACGCTCGGGATCCTTTTGGTGCAGGTCAATCAGGCGCGTTTGGATGTCTGACAGCTTGGTCGACTTGCGCGGCCCCACGGAGTACTGGATGACTCTGTTCTGACCACCGCGGTAGGCCGTCGCCGGGCTCTGATAGATGAAACGAGACTTGGCCTTCCCGCTCCAGGGTTTGGTGCCGTCCGGTGCGAGTTTGGTGCCCTCGACCTGCACCCGCATCAGGATCTCGACCTTCTCAATGGGCTCTGCCTGAGTGGCGTTGACCCCCACATCCTTGGGCAGATAGGCGGCCAGTTTGCCCTCCAGCACTTTGAACTTGATCGTACACATGAAGAAGATCAAGAGCAGGAAGGTGACATCGATCATCGGTGTCATCTCCATCTTGCACTCGTCGTTGGCGATATCCGCGAGAATACTCATGGTCTATTCCTTGTCCTTGTCTTCAGACTCCGAGGCGGCCAACTGTACCTTCCAGATCTGGACATCCTGCAGCCCACAGAATTCCATCGCCTTCTGGATGTACTTGAACGGTGTGTTCTCGTCCGCCCGGATCAGGAGGGCTTCACCGGGAATCATGGGGCCCGTGCCCTCTTCCTTGTTGAAGTGTTCCTTCTCCATCATGGCTGACACATCGCCCAGGTAGGCTTTCAGCTTCTTGTAATCGTCCTCGTCTTCGGGGTCATAGAGCACCTCGCGCTTGGCCACGATGCGACCGTCGATGTGGATGTTGATCACTGGCCGGAAGTCGTCTGCGTCGGGCTTGTCCTCGGTGGCGTTGTTGGCCGTGGGTAGCGTCAGCTCCTCCAGGTCAGCCTGGGACATGTCCGTGATGATCATGAAGAAGATGATGAGCAGGAAGACGACGTCGATCATCGGCGTCATGTTCATCTCCATCTCCGTCTCGGGGTCGTGCTTGGACAGGTTCATGGGGGACTCTGGGTTTGAGGGGTGCGCTAGGAAGGGTCTGAAGGACTAGTTAGGCCTAGCGGAAACGGTCGAACATGTCCTCGGTGATGGCGCCCACTTCGATCACCGACTTGATCAGGCGGTTGCGCAAGTAGGCGAAGGAGGCGGTCGTGGGGATAGCCACGATCAGACCGAACATGGTGGTCAAGAGGGCGGCGGAAATACCACCGGCGAGTTCCGCCGGGGAAGCCTGGCCGCCGGAGGTGGCGATGGCGTTGAAGGCCGTCACCATGCCGCCCACCGTTCCGAGCAGGCCCATCATGGGCGCCACATTGGCGATCAACGAAAGCCAGCCGATCTTCTGATGGAGCTTGACGGATTCTTCGTCGCCCATCTCCTCCAGGGATTTCTCGATGGAACCAAAGGGGTGGCCGATCTTGGCGATGCCAGCACTACAGACGCGGGTGAACATGGACTGCTCGTTTTCACAGAGTTCCATGGCCTCCTGGTACTGCTCCTCGTCGAAGAGGGCTTGGATTTCGTCGATCAGCTCCGGCGGAGCCAGCTTGTCGCGCTTGAGGGAGACGAAGTTCTCGATGATGACCGCCAAGGCCACGACCGAGAGCACGACGATCAGAAGACCGATGGTGCCGGAAGCGGCCAGGGTTTCACCGAGGGTTTTGCCTTCGGCGGCTTCTTCCTGGGCCAGCAAGAGGGGCGAGCTGGCCATGAACAGGGCGAAGGTCGTCAGCGCGGGCAGGGCGCGGCCGCCGCAGCGGCTGGAGAGGTTCTGAAGATTCATCTTGGGGGCTTGGGCTGGGGGAAATCAGAGGGTTTTGGACAGTTCCCGCGCCGGGCCGGCGGCGGGCGTATCACCATAGGAAGCGACGACCTCTCCCAGCCAGTTTTTGGCCAGGGTTGAGGCGTCGGTGTCAGACAGGCGCAGGGCGCAGCGGGCCAGGCCCAGCAGGGCCTCGGCATTGCGGTCGCGATCCTGGGCTTCGAGGGCCGAGACGCGGGCGAACCAGATCATGGCTTCGCGGTCGCGGCCCGCGGCAAAGAGGGCCTGGGCCAGTCCCAGGCCGGCGGCGTAGCGCTGGACGCCCGCCTCGGAGTTGGCCTTGCCCTGGAAGTAGTTCAGGGCTTGGCTGGCTTGGCCCGAGGCGATTTGCACGAAGCCCTCGCCGAGGCCGGCCTCGATGGAGAGGCGTTCGAGGGAAGCGCGCTGGGGATCGTCGGCTAGTGCGGCGGAGAGCAGCGAGGCGAGGCTGGTTTGCAGGGCGGAATACACATCCCGGGCGGCCATGGTGTCGCCGGCGGCGGTGGCCGCCCGTCCGGCGGAGAGGCCGGCGGAGAGGCACAATAGGCGCGGGTAGCCGGGGGTCGGTTCGGCGCCGCTGCCGCTCTCGAACAGGGTGCGGTACAGGACGGCGGCTGCGGATGCTTCGCCGGAGAGCCAGGTGGCGCGGGCCTGGAGGGCGAGGATTTCTGGCACCAGGCGATCGGTGGAATGGTCGCTGAGGAACTTGGTGCAGGCCTCCACACACTCACCGAAGTAGGCCGGATCCGCTGCTCCCCAGGCGGCTAGGGCGCGGGCGGCACGGGCGCGGGCGGCGGCGCGCACCGGCTCGCGGTTCGCGCTGTCCGTGGCGGCCTGGCGATACTTGGCCACGGCGTTTTCAAAGTCGCCCTTCTCCGCATCCTTGCCGGCGTTCTTGAAATCAGCGCTGGTCTGGCCCCAGGTGATGGCCCGTACGGCGAGGCTGTCGTAGGAGCGTTCCTTGTCCCCGAGCTCCACACGGACCTTGTCCAGGCCGTGATCCTTGATGTGACCGGTGACCGTGTTCACCGTCTGGGTGCGCTCGTTGAAAACATAGAGCTGGTCCGGGCGGCCCGCTTGTTGGGCGCGCAGCGGAGCCGCGGCCAGACTCAAGAGCAGTGCAGCCAGGGCCGGGACCAGGGCCCGATGGTGCGCGGGCCGCGCGGCGTCGCAGGGGCAATCGGTGGGGGCGTTGATGGGGGAGAGGGGCATTTCAGGGGGTGATTCTATCCGGGTGGGCTGAATCGGCAACCGCCTGCGGTCTTGATGGCCGTGGGCGGGGCTAAAAGTGGCTTGGGCGGGGAGGGCTGGTGAGGGTCGAGGTTACTTGACGGCGTCCCAGAGCTTGATGAAGCGGCGGCGCAGGATATCGCCGGAGTAGGCCTGTGCCAGAGCACTGTCAGAGGCTTCCTTGCAGGATGATTCAATGCCACCGAAGGTTGCGCCCAGCTCGTCGCGCAGGGTGCCGAGTTGGCGCTTGGCGCTGGCCAGGTGGCGGCTGTCGCGCTGGCCCCATTGGTAGTAGGCATAGGCCAGGGAGAACTTGTGGGAGTACCACTCGCATTCCCATTTGTCGCCGGCGTTACAGATGGCGTTGAGGCTATCGACAACCAGTTGGAACTCCGCGTCGTCTTCGCCGGCGCCGGGAACCACTTCCCAGACACCCACGGCGCCCTCCACCCAACCGCTCACTGAGCGGCAGTAGTCGAGCAAGGTCTGCTTGCCCGGCTTCTTGACTCCGTCGTTGAGGGGCAACAGGACTTGATGTGCCTCGGCCACCTTCTTCTGGGCCAGCAGCGCGTGCCCCAGGTCAGGCACAATGTAACGGGCCATTTCGTCGGGCTTCTCCACGGCGTAGCGAGCGGCGATGCGCTGCAAGACTGTTTCCGCCGCGGCCCAATCCAGCAGTTCAATCCAATGGCGGGATTCCTGGCGCAGGTTGGCAAAACTGGGGGAGGCGGTGGCGTTGTTGCCAAGTGCCAACAGACGCACCATTTCACGCAGCAGGGCAGTGGCTCCTTCGCCGTCGCCGGCCGCCTGAGCAGCTTTCCGATCAGCCTTCAGCGTGTCATAGAACTGAAGCGAGGCGGCGCCCGTGCGCTTGCTCTCTGGGTAGAGTTCAACCATCTGCGCATGGATGGCCTTGGCGCCTTCCAGCTTGGCAATGCGCAGGTTGGCGTTCATTACCATGCTCATGGTCCAGGGGCTGAGCACGTCCTGTTCCGGGAAGTCCAGGTGGTAGTTTGCGCCGCAGGTGAGTACCCGCTCCCAAGCGGCGGCGGCGTCCCCGGACTGTTCCGCCAATTGAAAGGCGATCAAGGTGCGATAGAAGGATGCCGTGGCCATGGCTTCCTTGCGCTTGGCCAGGGCCAGCGGGCTGCTGGTGGCGTTCTTCGGGTCGCCCACGAAGACGTCCACATAGTCATCGAAGGCCTTGATGGCCGTGGCGCTGTCCCCCAGCCGATAACGACAGACGGCGGTGTTGACCAGGGCTTTCTCGTAGTACTCCGAGCCCGTGGAGACCTCCGCATACTTGGCGATGGCGCCGGCGAAGTCCTTTTCCTGGCGGCGTAGTTTTTCACCTTGGCTGAAGAGGATTGTCTCCCGGTCCTTGGCGCCGAAGGTGGCCGCCAGGGTTTCCGACTGGGCGTAGAGAGCCTCGATGGCTTCCTGCCCCGGCGCGGCGCGGCGCACTTCGCCCATGGCGCGGTAAAAAGACTGGGCGTTCTGGCTGTCGAACTCAGGGTCGCCCTGCCACAGGGTGCAACCTTCCATGAAGGCCATGGCCGCCTCCAGGTGGCGTCCGGTCTTCTGGTAGCAACGGCCGACATGCCAGAGCACCTTGGGGCCGAACTCGATCCGGCGCGCCGACTCTTCCCCTTCCAGGGCGGCCAGCACGCGTTTGAATCCGCTGACGGCGGCGATGTAGTTCCTCTCGTAGTACTCGCCCTGAGCCGCGTCGAAGAGTACATCCGGCGCCACGGCCATGCCGGGTTGATTGACGACGAGGGAGATCAGTTTCTGGGCCTTGACCTGCAGGGTGTTGCCGCGGTTGTCCTCATTCACCCGTTGGGCGATGCGCAGGGCCATGTCGCTGGCGGTCTGCCGATTGCGCTTGGAGTGCTTGTCGGCGACCATGGCATCTTCAGTGGCATACCACTGTGCCTTGCCCTCGGCGCTGCGGCCGCCCACGAATCCGCCGGAATCCAAGAGCGTCCGGGCCACGGCGAGCAGCGAGATGTAGCCCTTGGGGGAGAAGGTGAAGCCCTCGCGCCTTTGGATGTTGTAGTAGTGCAGGGCCCAGGTGCAGGCCAGTTCGGTTCGGCCGGAGTTGACCTGGGCTTGTACCAGGCCGTCCATGGCCAGTTCCAAGAACAGGAAGCGCAGGTCCTTGTCGGCCTGGGTCAAGTCCTGGGAGAGTTCCTCCCAGGTGCTCGAACTGCGCGGGATAGCCATGTCCACTACGGCTTCGTAGTAGTTGGCCGCATTGTCCCACAGGCGGTCTGGCTTGACGGAGCTTTCCGCCTGGGCAGTGTAGCAGTCACCGATGGCCACATAGGCCCGCAGGGCGTAGGGGGTGCCGTCGCCGGCGGCGAAAACCAAGTTCTCCAGGGTGATGATGGCCTGGTCGAAGTTGTAGGAGCCGTCTTCCTGGGTGCCGGCCATTTGGGTCAGCATGCGCCCGCGGTTGAGCATCAGACCGTAGAGCTCCCGGGATTGGGCCTCGGTGCGTTCGGACTCGGCATCCAGTTCGGAGATGAGGTCGCCGGTCTTCTCCACCGCGCGCCCCAAGACTTCCAGGCGCTTGTCCCGCAGGACCTGGACCTCCGCTCCCATGGCTTCGTCCATGGCCAGTTCCAGGGAACGGGCGTAGAGGGCCGAGGTGTCCACCAAGGCGGCCTCGGCCTGGGGCAGGAAGACCGAGTACGAGTGGTCTGAGATGAAATCTTCGTAGGCCTGGAGCGACAGTTCGTAGAGCTCATTGCGGCGCTCCTTGTCCTGCTCGTTCTTGGCGCCGACGGAGAAAACATCGCAGGTCACCAGGGCCAGCTCCTCCTTCATGGCGGAGGACACTCCCTCGGCCTTCACATTTGAGAGCACCTGCTCGGCCAGATCCACAAAGGTCCAGTCCGCGGCCAGGCCACGGGCGAAGGCAATCTCGTCGCGAATCTCCGCGTCGGATTTCTGGGCCGTGGCGTTGCCGCTGAGGATGGCGCACGCCATGAACAGGGAAGACGAAATGGCTCTAGGGGTCCACATGGCGGATAAAAATGGATGAGGACACCGCGCGGGTGCCCCGGGTCATTGTGATGTTTTGGGATGCTCCGCCGGGGGCGGAGGCGCTGACGAGCCGCCGTGGGGCGAATCCGTCAAGGCTGGAAGGCTCCGGCGCAGATACCGCCGGTGTGCAATGTTGTTACTCGATGTTTCCGCCGCGGGCCGCTGTTCGAAGCTGTTCCGGGAGGATCCCCGGTGCTTTTGCTGCTCCGGACATGCCCGGCCTGGGCGGGAACTCTCAGGAGCCCAGCTGGGCTTCCGTGGGCTCGTGCTCCGCCGGGATGATGATGTCCGCCTTGAGCAGGATCAGCAGCTTGCGGTTGGAGACATAGGTCCCCTTGCGCTCGAAGAGAGCCGAGAGGATCGGGATCTTGGAGAGCAGGGGCACTCCGGAGCGCTGGTCGCTATGTTCGGAGACCTTCCACCCGCCGAGCAGCACCGTGCCGCCATCGGGCATGGGGATCGAGGTGCGCAGGCGTTGAATTTCGACCTCCGGCAACTGAATCGTCACTGAGTTCTGGCTACCGAGGGTGGTCACCATCTCGCGGATGGGCCGCTTTAGGGTGGCGATCGTGGGGCGCAGCTCGATGGTGATGAAACGCCGATCGGCGGAAACCACCGGGCGCACGTCCAGGACCACGCCGTCTTGGATGACGGCCACCATGGGGTCACCGATGGAGGCCGCCTGGGCGATTTCCACATCGAAGTCCTGCACATAGGTGACCTGGTTCAGCACCGACATGCTCGAGCGTGCCGTGTTGAAGACCAGGATGTGCGGGGCAGTCACCAGTTCGATGCGCTCGGACTTGGAGACCGCACGCATGACCAACTGAAGCTGGAGATCGTTGAGGTAGGTCCACTGGAAGGACAGCCCACCGGAGCCGGTGAGCACATTGTTATCCCCCAGGCTCATGTCGTAGAGGTTCTCGACGCGCGTGCGCACATCGCCGTCTAGACCGTCATCGTAGAAGGCGCCCAAGTCCGTGCCCTGGCCAATCTCGTCGCCGAGCTCGGATTGGGTGGAGGAGTCACCGAAGTCGTTGAAGGAGGCGTTGCTGCCAAGGCCCGGCTGGCCGAGGCCCCGGAAGTCGATGCCGATGTCTTCGAGGAAGTTGTCCTCGACTTTCAAAAAGCGCGCCTGTACATCGACCATGATGCCCGTGGCTTCGCGCAGATCAGCCAGCAGTTGGTCGATCTGCTCGTGAACCTCAGAGGTCTGGTTGACCACCAGGGCTCCGGTTTCGGTGATCTGAACGTTGTTGGCCTCGTCCAGTTCCCAGGACTCGGGGGAGATGTTGTTGCGGATCAAGCCTTCGAGCAAATCAGAGGTGACCACATTGGCCTCGCGTTCCTCGATGTCTTCATCAGGTTCCGCCAAACCGCCGGAGGGGCTGATGTTGATCTCGCGGCCCGGGAAGTCCGGTATCGGATGAATGATGTCGCGCACATCGTAGAAGCGCAGTACCTGGCCGCCGAGCATTTCTTCGCTGGTGACGAACTTGACGATGCCATCCTCGATCTTCCAGCGCAGGTTTTCCGAGGTCTCGGCGATGATGTCCAAGACATTCTTGACGCTGCGCTCGGGCAGTTTGAGTGAGACCGAGGTCTCCTCTTCGTCCAGGTCCTCGGTCACGCGCGTGCTAATCAGGAAGTTCACGCCGGTCAAGCTCTGCAGGTAGGCGGCGATTTCTTCCAGGGGTGAACCTTCGTCATCCGGGCCGCCGAAGTTGGGAGTGAAGACCGTCTCGCCCAGGCGCTTCAGCACCACGGCCTTGTCCTCGCGGGCCAAGGGGTCGAGCTCCTTGAAGCTCTTGGGCTGGCGCTTGGAAACCTCGCGCCAACGCTTGAGATCGTCGAACACGATCGAATCCACCTGGGGCACATTCATGGTGCCGAGGTCGTCGAAGGTGCGTTGCCATTGCTCCCGGAAGTTGCGGCGGTGCAACTCGTCGGCCTTGGCGTGGCGGGCGGCGGCGGCCACTTCCTGGAGTTCCAGGGCGGCTTCGTTGCCCGCGTCGAGCATCATGACCTGGGCGCAAAGGGCCTCGGCCTTGCTGTACTTTTCATTCAGGAATGCGGCATTGGCCTGGGAATAGAGCGTCTGGAGCTGGTTTGCGCGCAGCTCCTCCTGTTCCCGGGTGCGAGCCTCCTTGGCTTCCTCGGCGGCCAGGCGCGCCTGGTCGTCGGCGGCTAGGCGCGCTTCCTCCTTGAGGGCGACGGCCCGGGCCAGCTTGCCGGCCACCAGTTGCTCGTCCAGGGAATCGGTGGCGATCAGGGGGTGCCAGCGCAGAATCAGCTCGGCGCGGCGGTAGTCGGCGATGGCCTGGTCAAAGTCGCCGGCGCGCAGGGCGTTGTCGCCGGCGGTGGAGGCATCTTCGGCGCTCATGCGCGCCTGGGCACGGCGCACCACTTCGCGGGAGACTTCGTCCTCGAAGGCCGTGGCTGCTTGGGCGTAGTCATCGCCGAGCATGGACTCAACGCGGCGCAGGGAACGACGCGCCCGCTGGCTGGCGGGATCGATCTGCAGAGCGTTGGAGTAGGCCTCTAGGGCTCCCGCCAAATTGGCCCGATCCACGAGCTCGTCGCCGCGGTCGAGAAATGAGGAGACGAGGAAGGCGCGTTTCTCGCTGCGCCGCTCCTGCATGTCGACCTCTTCTTGGACAGCGCCAGTGGCGTCCTGGTCCGCGGTCTCGGCGTCGGTGGAGCCGGTTTCGTCGGCGAGGGTTTCCTCCGCCGGAGCGGGGACGGGGTCGGCATCGTACCAGGCCTCCGACGATCCCTCGTGGGGGCCGGAGTGACAGGACCAGAGGGCGGTGACCAGGAGCGTGGCAAGGGGCAGGGTAAGCCGCATGTGTATTAAAGGATGTGGGGGGGCCCTCCGCGCACCTGACTAGGTGGTACCGGGGCTGATCCGTGGGGGGCGATTAGAGTCTGGGAGATACCTGAGAGATGCCGATGGCCGCCGACCGACGCGCGGACGGCAGGCCCGTGGAAGCCCTTCCCTCCAAACGCAGTTGTCGGGAGTGAAGGAAATCCGAGCGGGGAGCATACTCCTGGGTAGGTGGAGGGTCAACACGGGGCAGAGGCCTCCGGGCACCTGGAGATGGCCAGTTCGGTGGGCCCGCGCTACCCCCCCCGTGGCCCCGGTTTCGGTCCGATGTCCAGCGCGGGCGCGGAAGCAGGCGCTGCGGGCCCTGGCCTGGCGGATGCGGAGGAGGAAAGGCCAGGCAGCAGGCCTTCTGGTTCATGGGGCCGGGAGGCACCGTGCAGCGCTGACCGCGGAGTGCCGGCCCAGGGGATCAGGGGCCGCGGCATGGCGCCTGGAATCCTGTGCTCAAGGGGCGAAAACAGCCATGACGCACCATTGAGGGGCGAATTATGGCCGTACCAGCCTCGCCTGGCCTGGAGGCCGCGGCCCCGGGTGGGGCCAGGCTAGACGACAGACATGGCCAGCTTGATGTCCTCCCAGCAGGCCTTTTTCTGCCCCGGACTGCGCAGCAGATAGGCGGGATGGTAGGTCGGCACGACCCGTACCCCGTTCTCCAGTTCGTGAATCCGTCCCCGCATGGCTCCCATGGCGGCATCTGAGCCCAGAATGTGCCCGGAGGCGTGTTTGCCCAGGGGAATCACCACCCGCGGGGCCAGGAGCTCGATTTGCCGGTCCAACCAGGGCGTGCAGGTGCGTTTTTCCTGGGTGCTGGGGTCCCGATTCTCCGGAGGGCGGCACTTCAGGATGTTGGCGATGGCCACCCGCTCGCGTTCCAGGCCCATGCCCTTGGTGATGATGTCCGTCAGGAGCTTGCCGGCGCGGCCGACGAAGGGGACGCCCTGTTCGTCCTCGTTGGCCCCGGGGGCTTCACCTATAAATAGGATGCCGGCGGAACCGTCCCCGTCCGCGAAGACGGTTTGGGTGCGCGTTTCGCACAGGCCGCAGGCCCGGCAGGTAGCCACGGCGGCCCGCAGGATGTCCAGGTCCTGGCAAGCGGCGGCCTGGGAGCGAACGGCCTCGAGGGTTGTGGGCGCGGCGCTGGAGGGGGCGGGATTGGCGGAGGAGGGCACGGCTGAGTCCATGGCGGGGGTGGGGCCTGGTTCGGAATGGGAGGGCTTTTGGGGCAGCGTGGATTGGGCCTGACCGGCGTCCGCGATCTCGCCCGGGCTTTCGTCAGCGGCAACCGCGGCGGCCCCTGTGCCTGCGCGGCGGCGCCCGCCGCGCCGAGCTCGTCGGACTCGCCCGGCCAGGGCGGCGGACAGGGCGCGCAGTTCGTCCCGGGGGTTTTCGTGGGGGCAGGCCATACTCAGGAGCTGAGGATGGGCATGGGAACGGCCGCGGGCAAGGGGGCGTGTGCCACGGTTGATTCCTCACCCGTGGAGTGGCCGGTGGCCTGGCCGGTGGAGTCGCCGGTGGAGTGGTCGGCGGAGTGGAGGGGCAGGCCCACGAGTGTGACCGTGGCCGAGCTGGGGGAGGTCGCCGTTCTCCTTCCGCTGTTGTCCTCTCCGTGGGAGTCGTCCGCGGTGAAAGTTTGAGTCTCGCAGAGGGCCAGGCGAACGGGGACCAGAGCCCCGGGGGCTGCCTGCTCGGTCACTCCCGGGAAGTTCCCCTCCAGGCGCAGGCGTTGGTAGCGCCCACAGAGACCGCTGCTGCCTTCCAGCACGACCTGTTCCTCCAGGCCGACCAGGGAGCGGCGGTAGGCATTGGCGGACAACATGCCGAGGTCCGCCAGGGCGGCGCGTCGGGCGCGTAGGTCGCGCCCGGTGGCGGCCGAGGGGGGCTCGCCGAGTTCGGCCGCGCGGGTGCCTGGTCGGGCTGAAAAAGGGAAGATGTGCAAACTGGCGAATCCGGCGTTAGACACTGTATTGAGCGTGTTACTGAAGGATTCGTCATCCTCGCCGGGGAAGCCGATGAGGATGTCGGTGGTGAAGGCCGGCCGGTCGAGCTGGGCGCGGATGCGCTCGCAGGCGGCCAGGTATTCGTCGACACCGTACCAGCGTCCCATGGCCTTGAGCGTGCGATCGTCGCCGGCCTGCAGGGGCATGTGCAGGTGCGGGGCCACGCGCTCCGGACGGTCCGCCATAATCGCGGGTAGCTCCGCGCCCACTTCCGTGGCTTCGATGGAGGAGAGGCGCAGGCGCCAGGGTGCTTGCGCCGGTGCCGCGATGTCGGCCAAGACGCGCACCAGGTCGCTGAGGTGCAGGCCCCACTCCCGGCCCCAGTGGCCGATGTGAATGCCGCAGAGCACGATCTCCACATGGCCGGCGGCCAACAGGCGCCGGGTCTCGGCGGCGAGCTCCTCCAGGGGCCGGGAGCGGCTCTTGCCCCGCACCCTGGGGATGATGCAAAAGGCGCAGGTCATGTCGCAGCCGTCTTGAACCTTGAGGAAGGCCCGCGTGTGGCCGGTGAACTCGCAGATGCCAGGCGGGATGCCGAGTTCCTCCGGGGTGACCTCTTCCCCTATTTCACGCAGGAAGTTCACCGGCAGCTTGGCTTCCCCGTTGCCTAGCACCCACTCGACGCCGGGCAGGTCCGCCAGGGCGTCGGCCTCGCTTTCCGCCAGGCAACCGGTGACGCACAGGCGCGCCCGGGGGTTTTCCCGGTGCAAGCGCCGCAGCTGTTGACGCGCCCGGCGCGTCGCTTCCGCCGTGACCGCGCAGGTGTTCACCACCACCAGCTCCGCGTCCCCCTGGCCTTCGGTCCAGCCGCGCCGCCCCAGGGCCTCGCGCAGGACCTGGGTGTCGTATTGGTTGGCCTTGCAGCCGAAGGTCAGAAAGCGCACGCGTCCCATGGCGCGCCAGGGTAACCGGGGGCGGAGCAATCCTGGGCGCGGAAGGATGTTATCCTCCGCCGATGGGATTCGACATGTACAGGGGGCGGCGAGCGCCTGGCCCCGGCCACCTTGCGCCGCCCGCCATTGCGCCGGCAGCCAGCGGACTGTTTATCGGACTGCTCATGGGGCTTGGCCTGGTGACCGCTTGCGGCGGCGCCGGGGAAGTGGAACCGGTGAACCGGGAGCCAGCAGCCGCCGGATCAGATGTGGTGCACACGGCCCCGGCGGCCGCCGGGGCCGGGGAGGGGATCGAATCCCCGACGGAACCCGGTGCGCCCCTGATGCCCCTGGCGGGGGCCTTGCCTGACCCGCGCCTCGCTGAGCTCACCGCAGCCTTGGACATGGGCCATGGGCGGCGCGCCGGGGATTTGTTGGAAGAACTCGGGAGCACGGCGGGGGGCCCCCTGACGCCGCTCCTGCACGCCCTTTACGGCGCGCGCCTGGACGCCCTGGAGGGGCGCCCCCTGGCCTGGAGTCGGCGCATCGAAACAGCCCGCGTGCTGGCGCCGGAGGACGGCCGCGTCTACGCCACGGCGGCGGAGTTGCACGCCGCGGCGGGACGCCTTGAAACCGCCCAAAGGGAGCTGGAACGGGGCCTTTTGGCCTGTGGCGTAACTCCGGAGTTGGAGCGCGCCCGGGGGGTCATTCTGCTCTCCACGCCGGGGCAGGCCACGGAGGGTCTGGCCCACCTGATCATCGCCGCCGAGCGCGCTCCCGGCTTACCGTTCATGGACCGCGCCCTCTCCCAGGGGTACCTGCTTGTGGGCAACGCGCGCCTGGGCGAGGGGGACGCCGAGACGGCCCTTGATTTGGCGCGCCTGGCGGTGGGGCGCGATCCAGAGGAGGGCCCGGCCCGGCGCCTCTTGGCCGACGCCCTGGCGGCCCTGGGCCAGTTCGGTGAGTCCATCACCATTCTCGAGGCCCTGGCCCAGGCCGGTGAGCCCCTGGAGGAGGAAGCCGGGCGCATGTGCAAGCGGGCGGCTCTGGCGGCTGTTCTGCGGGAGCAACGCGGGGATGCCCTGGCCCTCTTCAGGCGGGCCCGGGATTGGGGCCTCTCGGACGAGGCCCTGGGCACCGGGGCGCATATGTTGCGGGACGAGGCCGGGCGTTTGCTGGAGGCCGGCGTGGAGGCCTATGGCGGGGAACGCCACGGGCAGGCCCGGGAGTTGTTCCGGGAGGCCCTGGCCTTCGATCCGGAATCCCTGGCGATCAGAAACCACCTGGCCGTGGCTCTGATGCGCGCCGGAGAGGCGGCGGAGGCGGCGGACCTCTGGACGGCGGTGGTGGAACGCGCCTATGAATTGGATGTGGATTTGCCGGAGCCAGCCCATATCAACCTGGCCGCGACCTGGACGCGGCTGGGGCGGCCCTCCAGCGCGCGTCTGGCCCTTGAGGAATACCTGGACAGGCGCCCGAACGGTGAGTGGGCGCGGGAAACCCGGGAGCTGCTCAACGGGCTGGGGGAGTCGCCCGCGGGGGCCGGGGAAGGTTCCGGCGAGGCCGGAGAAGGCTCGGGCGAGGCCGCCGGGTAGGGCTCTGGCGAGGCCCGGCTTTGGCGAGTCCGGGCGGCTTTGGCGAGCCTGGGCAAGGCTTTTGCGAGTCCGGTCATGGCCTTGGCGAGACCGGGTTTGAAGCGGCGAGGATGGAGCTGGGCCGTGAGGGCCAAGATGCTCGATTATGGATGCCTTGGCGCAAAAGAGGGTGATTTTCGGTTTGGGTGGCAAACACTGCGGCTGCGCGTTGACCTCGGGGGGAGCGCCCTCTAGATTCAACTCACACGGGGATAATCATGAGTAGACGACGTTCCAATATGCTCGAGGCCTTTCAGGCCACCGATTCCAGTTCGGAGCAGGCGACCAAGTCCTCGCCGGCCGACTTGTTTTCAGGGGGCCCTGCCCTCGGAGAGGGAGGCGTGGGGCGACGAGCTCCCGTCATCATCATGTTCCTGGGGACCCTGGCCCTGGGCTTTTTGCTCGGGCGGCTTTCGGCACCCGGAGCCACGGTCCTGGCTGGAGAAGAGGTGGACACGGCCGAAGGGGGGAGAGCCCTCTCGTGGCTGGAGGAGCGCGGCGCCGGGGCTGGCCCCGAAGTGCGGGATGCTGGGGCACGGGATGCTGGGGCGCGTGCAGCTGAGCAGGCAGCGCTGATGGGTGCCATGGAATCCGCCGAGACCAGCGGCGTGACAAGCCCAGCGCCGGCGGCCACGACGGGCGCCGACTTGCCCGCAAGTCCGGGCAATGCGGGCCTGTGGGATATGGCCAATCGCGTCACCCTGCGGGTCATCTACTACGCCGAGGACGAGGAACAGCGGGCCTGGGAAACCCACGACTATCTGGCCCAGCGTGGCCTGCCAGTGGGCAGCCCCGTGCGCACCGGGCGCATCATCGTGTTGCTGGTGGGAGCCGCTCCGGGGGCTGACGGCCTGAACGAACTCAAGACAAGTATGCGCGCTCTGGAGGGCCCGAACCGCGAGAACGGGGCCTTCAAGGGGGCCTATGTGGTCAATATCGACTCCTACCTGGACCGGTAGTTGCCGGAAGGGGCCCGAGGCCCTAGAATCCCCGCCCCTTTTCCCCTTGCCCCGTCCGGGCACGAACCGCCACCCACAAACTTCCTAAGCCATGTCCATCCATCCCAGCCTGCGCGGAGCCGACGGCCTCGTCGGCCAACGGAGCGTCCTGACCCGCATCGAGCGCATCCAAAAGCTCCAAAAAGACGGTCGTTTTGACGGGGAGCAGGACTCGGTCTACGGACTCCCCAAGGTGCGCACCCAGTTCAAGGTGAAGAAGAAGAAGAAGGATGAGGACGAGGCCACCGAGGGTGAGGCAGCAGCGACCGAGGGAGATGCCGCCGCCGAGGCCTGAGGCCTCCCGCAGCTCCGCCGGGGGAGGACCTTCTCCCGCAGCCGTGCGGCGTTCCACGCACGCCCCCCTGCTCGAGGTTTTTACCTCGATTCAAGGAGAGGGTCTGTTTGTCGGCCAGCCCCAGGATTTTCTGCGCCTGGCCGGCTGTCCCCTGCGCTGTGATTGGTGCGATACGAGAGGGAGTTGGGGCCTGCCACCGAGGGCACCGTCCGCGGATGAGTCTGTTTCCGGGGCGGATCTGCGGACCGCGGCCTGGATCACACCCCTGGATGCGGCGGCCCGGGTACAACGACTCGCCGGAGAACTCCATGACCGGCGGCGGCCCCTGAGCATCACGGGGGGCGAGCCCCTGATCTGGCCCGATTTCATCGCCGCCCTCCTGCCCCTTTTGGGGGAGCGCCCGGTACACCTGGAAACCGCCGGCGCCCATCCCGCGGCCCTGGCCACCCTGGTGGATCGTCTGGCCCATGTCAGCCTGGACCTGAAGCTCCCGGCGGACCTCGCTCCGCCGATCACCACGGAACTCGGGACCGGCCCCGAGGCGCCGCCCGCGGACGCCGAGAGCTGGTCCGCGGCTCGACTGGCCTGCCTGGAACTCCTGGCTGGACGCCCGGCCTGTGCCAAGTTGCCGGTGGCCGCCGGCCGACAGGCCGCGGACTTCGAGGAGTTGTTGTTGGATCTGGAGGCCAGTGCCCCGCAGCTGCCCCTCTTCATTCAACCGGTGAATGGGATCGGCGGGAATGGAGAACGGCTCCGGGGGCCGCGCCCGGAGTTGCTGATGGAGCTGGCTGAACGGGGGGAGGAGTTGGGGTTGACGGTGCGAGTTGTGCCCCAGATCCATCCCGTAATCGGTTTGGACTAAGGGCCGTCAGCACTCTGGTATCCGCGGCAACTGCCGCTCAAAAAGGCCAGCGGTGGGTGGAAACCACCTTCCAGCGGGGCGGGAAGCCCCTCTCTCCCTGGGGGTGGGAAGCTCCTCTCTCCCTGGGGCGTCGGAAGTTCATCCCCTCCCGGCTCTCCCGCCTTCCAACTCCGGGTAATCTCCTCTCCGTCTCTCCCACCCTCTCCCTCTCCAACTCTCCCTCTCCAACTCTCCCT
>NYXZ01000016.1 GCA_002686595.1 Planctomycetota bacterium
TACGGCCAACCCATACCCATCGTGCAACACCAGTGCACCGAGCTAGACCGCCGCTCACTCTTGGCCCTCCACGAAGAACTGGAACGCGAACTGCCCCGCGCGGGCCTGGGCCAGTTCCACACGACGCTGGCCGCGGAAGAGCCCTGGCCCATCGATCAGGACGCTTCTCATCACATGGGCACCACACGCATGGGCCGGGATCCGAGGGAATCCGTCGTCAATCCGGATGGGCGTGTCCACAGCCTGGCCAACCTCTACTGCGCTGGCGGCTCGGTCTTCCCCACCAGCGGCTGCGCCAACCCGACCATCACAATCGTCGCCCTCTCGATCCGCCTGGCTCGCCACCTGCGAGAGACTCTGCTGGATGGCATTGGCAGCGACGCCGGAGGAAGCCCGTGAGCCCTCGCAGGGTGGCCATCATCGGAGTTGGCAAGCGCGTGCGCGAAGCTGTGCTGCCCGCTTTCCGCGCCCTGGAGGATCTCTTTGAGGTGCGCTCTCTACACGCTCGCAGCTCGCGCGAAATAGAGGCCGCGGGCAGGGCCTGGCCGGTGGCACCCCTCTCGGCCCTCTCAACCCTGGACGATGTGGACCTCATCTACCTGGCCGTGGGAAAAGACGCGGTACCGTCGGTCCTGGGTGAGCTGGCCAGCTTCGAGCGCTCCGCCACGGACATCTTGATCGATACGCCCGTGGTGCGTTTCAAGCACTTCCGCCACATGGATAAGCTGCAAGGCTACTCCCACGCCTGGGTCCCAGAGGATTGCGCCTACCTGCCCTGGCTTCCGCCCCTCTGGCGCGCCGCTGATTCCGGCGCCCTGGGCAACGTGGAGAACGCCACTCTCTTTCGCTCCGGCTATGCCTACCACGGCCTGGCCACGATCAAGGCCATGCTGAAAGCCACTGGCATCCGCAGGGGCCGCCGTCGCCGGCGCCCCGATGGCCTGCTTGAGAGACGCCTTGGCCTGACGGTGTCAGCCAGCGGACAGATTGTCGAGCCGCGCGATTATTCGAAGGGGTACATCAGTCTGGAAGGCAGCAGCGCCACGGCCACGGATCGCGCCGAGCATTCAGCCACTTCCCTTCCCATGCTGCCCGTGTTTGCAGCTGGCGCCCTGACCGCCATCCGCGTGGGCGACGAACTGGAAAACCTCGACGACGCGGAACGATCACTGACCCTCGGCTTGCCGACCGACGCCACGCTCACCGCGGGCCAGGAAGCCATGAAACGCATTGGACTGCTGCGCCTCCTGCGTGATGTCCACGCCGGCCGGGGCGGCTATCCGCTAGCGGCTGCCGTGGACGACATGGTGATCGACTACCATTTGGAGAAACTGGGGCGCTACATCGCCACACCGATCACCGATCCCCGGTCACCCCTGGCCCGGGCCGCCCTCAGAGCAATCTCGCGCTTCGGCGGCTGAGCACACCAGTGCGCGGCCTCGCGCCCAGTGATTCAGGGGCTCAGGGACTGAAGACGATTTCGAAGCCGTCCGACAGATTGAAGCCCGCCCCGCCGGCCGCTGGATCTCTATACCAAGCCTGGAAGTTCCAAGTTGACCCGGCGGTTATCTGGGCCGCCGGCTGCGGCGGGTTCGTGTAATCCACGGGCCTACTTAGCAAACCCGCACCATTGGTGGACAGTGGCGGATAGAGGCGAAAGATACCGACGCCGCCGGCACCCACGCACAGGTAACCATTCCCGAAGGGCGCCAGAATCTGCGCCGGTCCGTAGAAGAAGATCCCCATCTGGTTGGAAGGAAGGGACTCGGCGCGCAGGGTCAGGTTGTTGTCGGCCACATTCGCCGTACCATTGGCCGACATGCTCGCACCGGCGCCGGTGGAGTTGGGCGCTCCGATACAGTAGTTGGTGCCAAAGGTGTCGCCTCCGCCATCGAACTCCACGTAGTAGCCGGTCACATTCCCAGTGGAAACAGGCATGTCATTCCAATCACCGGTAGCCCAGGTCTCAGCCCAGTCCTCACCGCTGCCATAGTCATTGGGTTCGCCGGTGGCCCAGGAGTCAAAGGTCCAGGGCTCGCCGGTTACCCAAACCCAGCCCCCCGAGGGTTCCGAGTAGCCGGGATCGTTGTAATCCTGCTGGGCTCCGATCCAACAGCGTTGGCCAAAGGTGCTCACAAGAAAATCGTTCTCGGCAGCGTCCGCGATGGTCACCAAGTGGCCGGGCATTCCCTGGTAGCTGAGGGTTTGTGCCTCGGCATTCGAGGCCGCCCAATCGAGGCCGGATGAGATGTACTGGTAGTAGTGACCGTTCGCCGGATTAACAACGGGCTGCTCGTTTGACAACACGATCTGCCCAAGACCGCCAATGGCCCCCGGGAACGTCCCCACCCGCAGGATGTAACTCTGTCCATTCACCGCTGACCAAGTCACTTCGGATTGCAGGCCACAGGCGTCGTCATTGCAGGCCAGCATCACGCCGCTGCAACTGCCGTCATAGACTGCGATCTTGGTGTCAACGCTGCTCTGGTTGCAGGTGCTCAAACGGTGCAGGCCGTCCTCCGTCGCGGTCCAGGCGAACCAAACATCTTGGTCTATGTCCTGGGTCCCGAATGAATCGCAGAGAGGATCCGCTGCTCCATCCATCACCGCCACGCTGTTGTCGAAAGCAAAACTCCCAAGGCCGCTAATAGGTTGGGCATTGGCGCAGTCGTCCTGACCTTGGGCTCCCACTGGAACCGCACAGGCCAGGACCATGAGAACTCCATAGAGCCAGGCCCTGGCCCGAGCCGGGGCGCTAGAGCGGAGCGCAGCGTGGGAGGGCTGTCCCGCTCGGGGGCAGCGGATGGTTTGTAGTCGAAGGGGGAGCTGACGGGGGGGGATCATGGGCTCTCCTGGATTGATTGGGCGGCCAACACCGGGTCACCGGAAACATGCGGTTCCAACACCAACTGTAACCTCCCAGAAGAAATCCAGGGCAACTTGGGAAGAAACCTGCCCGCGGTCGGTCAGAGGCGGCACAGAACAGCTGTTTTCCCCTTCGGGGCATCTCCGAAAGCGGCTCACGGCCCCAGCATCATGAAGTACGTCTTCCCCATCCTGTTTGTCCTGATCCTGTTCATGGCCTCCGCCTGAACGGCGCGACGGCCTCCCGGCTTCGCCCCGGGACTTTTGAGCGGCCCGCTACGGGATAGTCAGCCGACGACCAGCCAGGACCGCTTCCTCGGGAATCAACAACTCGCCGGCCCGCGAGCTCTGCTCGATGGCGCCCTGACTGTTGACCACCGCCGCCACCTGCCAACGGGCTCGCTTCTCGCCCGCGGTCGCGTAGGGCACACGCACGACGCCTCGCCCATCTCCGTCCAGGGTGACCCGCCCCACCCACTCCATTTCCCGATCCGCGGCCGGAAACTCGACGCCCAAACGCAGCTCGCAACTGCCCCCGGGCTCGCCCGTGAACTCCACCCGCGCCCCGGCCACCCGTTCCCAGATCCAACCTGCTGGCAAGCGCCTGGACGATCCTCCCCTCCGGCCTAGATACAGAACTCGCTGGTGCTCCACGGGTGAAACATGCACCAGCCGCAGGAACGAGGGGTGGCTCCCGGACCAGACAGCCTCTCCATCCGTCAGGCGCCGCCACATGCGCCCAGCCTCGGCAGCGGCCTCCTGCTCCAGATTCAAGCGAGCCGCCGCCGTTTCCAGATTGCGGGCGAAACTGTCCGTCAGGAGCACCCAACGGGCGCCAACATTCTCGAGCATGGCTTCCGCCAAGCCCTCGTCAGCGGCCAGGAAGAAACGCCACGGCACCAGATGGGCCTCGCCGCCGATGTAGGCGCCGAAGTTCGAAGCGACGGTGCCGACCCCGGCATACCACTCGATGGCATGGCCCAGATCCCACTGGGCGAGTACGCGGCTGGGAGGTGCAGTCAGCGCACCCTGAGAGCCCAAGTCCCCTGGCAAGTCAGCTATACCCGACGACTCCGTGCCCCCCCGGGATCCCACCGCCCCCACCACCTCCCCCAAGACCGGGTTATGACCGCCAAGGTCGCCACCTTTTTCCAATAAACTCGCCGCGCCGGCGACTTCTTCATGGCGCATCCGGAGCCAGGCGTAGAGTTCCCGGCGGCCGCGCTCGCGAATGGCCTCGGCNGTCTCNGGATAGGGCTCGGGCTGTCCTATTCGGCCAGCGGTACTCACCACCACACGGCCGTGGGCCGCCAAGGGCAGGGCCAGGAGGATGGGAAACAGGATGGCTTGGTGCAGACGGCGGGGGCGAGCGGTCGGGGCCAGGATCTGGACTACTAGTGGCGGCAGCCAAACGCCCAGGCCTATGGCCAGGGGGATGAGGGCCAGGTCCGAGAAACGACGCTGGAAGAGGGCAGCGATCAGCAGCGGCGGCAGGCTCACCCACCAGATCAAAGTGGTCTGGCCACTGGCCTTCGAACGCGCCGGGCGCAGGGCCCACCAGACCCAGGGAGCGGCGAACAGGCCCCAGCCCAGGTGGCGGGCGGCCAGGCTGGGGCCTCCGTTCTGGTTGCCCAGGGATTTCAGCAGAGGTTGGGATTCGTGGACCGCGGACATGAAGGGGTCCGTGGCGCCGACCCAGGAAAAGGCCTGGCCCAGGGCCCCGGCCAGGGGCGTGAGCAATGCTGCCATGAGCAGCATTGCGCCGCAGACCACCAGGTAGGCGGCGCGGCGCCGAGGCGAGGCACCGGGGAACAGGAAGCTGGCTCCCAGGCACAGGGCCGCACCTATTAATAGATGCGTCAGGTGATAGTGGGATAGGTTGACCATGCTCCAGGGCTCCAGGTCGAGCCAGGGGCTGGGGAGCAGGGCGGGCAGCAGCACCACAAGGGCCGTGAGGTGCAGGGCCAGGCCGCCCTTGGCCAGGGCCGCGGTGCCGGGGCGAATCGAGGCCACAAGACCCCAGGCCAGGGCCGCTTCCACCAGAACGAGCAGGGCCAGGGCGGCGACCCAGGTGCCCAGGAGCAGACCGATAAGCAATCCCGCTCCCACTCCCAGGGCGATGGCTCGTCCCTGGCTCGGCGCCGGCGCGTTGCTGGCGCCTGCTTCCAGCAGCCGGGAGATGGTCAGGAAGAGCAGAGCGCTCAGACAGGCGACAAAGGCGTGATGATCTCCGGTGCCCAGGTGGCTGTACTTGAGGGAGCCAAAGGCGAAGGCGTGGTAGAGGCCCGCCACCAGGGCTGCCATCGCCGAGGACATTGGCGCCGAGGACATTGCCCGACGCTCCGCGCCCATGCGGCGTACCAGGTCGGCGGCGCAGAGGGCTACTAGGAGGCTTGTGAGGCCGCCGAACCACAGGGGCAGGGAAGCCACCAACTGCTCGATGCTGCGGCGCCGGGCCTCTGGCGCGGCGTCTTTGAAGGAACTGCAGAACAGGCCCAGCACTCGGGTGTAGACCGGCGGCCAGGGAATGGCTGTTCCAAGGCTTGTTATCTGCGTGCCCGGAGCGGCGGTCGCCGCACGGTCCTGCCCTGCTCCCTTGCCCGTCGTCCTTGATTCGGCCGACACCAGGGGAGTGTCCGCCAGGGGCGCTCCCAGGAGTGGGTCGGCCGCCGCCACGCTCCCCTCACTCAGGAAGCGCTCCACCCTCCGCATATGGTAGAGGCTGTCCGGGTCCGTGCAGAACCAGCCCGCGGCGGGATCGCCGGCGGGGAGCCAGGAGCGGCGCAGGTGGTTCGCCCAGCGCACGCTGAGCGAGGCCACCAGGACCAGCACCAGAACGCCCGGCAGGCGCAAACGACCAGGACGGCTCACAGCTGGCGCAGGAAGCGCGTGCATTCCTCCGCGAGGCGCAACAGAGAGGCATCCTGGGAACGGCAGCGCTGTTCGGGGTCGGGATAGGGCTGCCAACTCTGGTCCAGGACCTCCACATCACCGGCGCCGGGATCGAGGGGGATATTGAGGATTCCATCCACGGTCCACAGACCGATGCGATCCCAGGCCGCCACCGTGCGCACACGGCTCGCCGGAGGGGCAAGCAGGTTCTCCCCCAAACACCATGAGGCGCGCTGGGCGGGGTCGGCGCCCAGGAGTTCGAGGATCGTCGGCGCCACATCCAAATGGCTCGTGGGGCGCTGTTCCAGACCTGCCACAACGCCGGGGCCGCGCATCAGGAAGGGCACGGCCACCTGCTCCGGTGTGAAGTTGCTCGTGTGTCCCCAGTAGCCGTTCTCGTGGAACTCCTCTCCGTGGTCTCCGGTGATGATGACGAGCGTGTTTTCGTCATAGCCTCCGCGGGCCAGGGCGTCGATCACGCGCCCGGCCACGCGATCCGCGTGGTGGACCGCGTTGCGGTAGAGGTTGAACAGGCTTTCCCGAAAAGCCTCGTCGGTATCACCGCTCAAACGCAGGTAATCGAGCTCCGTGGCGGCCGGTTGGAACGGCCCACCGGCAGGCGCCTGATATGGTTGGTGGGGCGTATCCAAGAGCAGGAAGGCGAAGAACGGCTGGCTGTCGCGGCGTTCCTCGCGCCCTTCCAACCAGACTTCGAAGCGCCCGGCCACGAGCTCGTCCTTCTCCCAGGACAAACGCGATGACCAACTGTCCTCCACCGCTTCCTGGCAATCCACCCAGGCGGTGCTGCGGAACTCAGGGTAGGCCATGGAAGCGCTCGAGAGGATCTTCGTTTCGTAGCCGACCTGGTCCAGAGCAGCGAGCATGAGCGGCCCGCGGCCTTCCGCCAGAGCCGGGAACCAATAGGATCCGTGCAGGCCATAGAGCATGGAGAAGAGCGCGAAGCGCGTGCCATTGCCGCCGGAGAAATGGTCCTCGAAACGGCGGGCCTGCGTCGCAAAGTGCCACAGGCGCGGCGTGACATCTGGAGCGAGCATGTCCTGGCGCCAGGAGTCGAGTACGATGAAGAGCAAGTTGGGGCGCGGCCCAGCTGGATCGAGTCGTGGTTCTTCATGGGGCCAGGCCAGGCCCACGCCCTCGGGCAAGACCTCGACCTCCGGTAGACGATCGGCGCTCCCTGGCAGGTAGCGACCGAGGCGCAAACCGGAGTAAAGGGGCAGCACCTTGGAGGTGTTCATCACCGCGTGTTCCCGGCGGTAGTCCGCCGCCGCGTAGATGGTCTTCTCGGCGAAGACAACCGGCAGCAGCAACATCAGCCACAGGAACAGGGGCAGTTCCAGGAGTCGCCGCGGCTGGCCATGCCTGACTCGTAACTCCGCCCGAGTCAGGGCCCAACGCCAGACAGCGAATTGCACCGCGGTCATGACAGTCAGGATCACCGCGATCGCGAGCCATACGCTGGCCCCGAGTTGCACCGCATCTTCCGATCCCCGTGTCCACATGACATTCAGGACCGCGGAGTTGAAGTGGTAACGCAACAGGTTGTAGATGCGCGTGTCCGCATAGAGCAGGGCCAGGAAGAACGCCCCCACGAAGGCCTGCAGACCGCCGGAGAGGCGCACTGGGGATACGAGCTGGCAAAGCAGGGCGAAGATCAGCCCCGGCACCAGGGCCAGGGTGGCCACCGTGGAGACCAAGGCCAGGGGTACGAACAGGCGCCCCCAGAAGGAGAGGTCGGCGGGGATGTGGACCAAGTACGAGGTGCCGATCAGCGTGCCCACCAGGACATTAAAAGCCCACAGCTGGAAGGAGGCCTGGGCCCGGGGGGTGGCGAGGAGCTGAAAGAGGCGCGGTTGCACGATGTCTGGGCCGGCACTGATCGGCGGCCGGGTAGATGATAACGAGCGCGGAGCAAAAGCCGGGGGTTGAGCCCGAGACCGCCAGGGGATCGCCGCCGGGTGCCGCTCCCCGGACAAGGATCCGCCTTTCCCCACCAGTCAGGGCCGAAAAAGGGTGTCTGCCCCGCCCCTTCCCCGGTATGCTCTGCGCCCCTTGTCACGGAGAGGTGGCAGAGCGGCTGAATGCGCAACATTGCTAATGTTGTGACTCCGTTAGGGGTCCGCGGGTTCGAATCCCGCCCTCTCCGCCATCCACGCCCGGTCCCGCACCGAGCGCGGCCCAGCCCTATGAATCGCTTCGTTGCCGCCACCTGCCTGGCCCTCGCCCCCCTGGTGAGCTGCGCCGGCGTCAAGCGCGTCCTCACAATCGAGTCGACGCCGCCGGGGGCCACCGTGCGTCTCGACGAGCGCATCATCGGAGAGACCCCCCTGGAGCACGCGTTCGACCACTACGGCACCGTGCGCCTGACCATGTACCTGGAGAGCCACCGCACCAAATCCGTGCGGGTCGAGCTCAAGCCGCCCTGGTACTGCCGCTTCCCCCTGGATCTGGTGAGCGATTTCCTGTGGCCCATCGGCTGGACGGACCGCCACCGGGTGGCCATCGCCCTCAGGGCCAAGCCGGTCGGAGCGGACGCGACCGATATCGCTCCCGTCTTGGAACGCGCCCGGCTGGCCCGGGAACAATATCTGTTTCCCCAAACTGCCCCGGCTGCGGACCCAGCCACCCCAAACCAGGAAGAGGGCGAGCCCCAGGCCCCCAACGGAAAAGGCCCAGTCCACGGCCGTACCGAGGACCTGCCAAGGGGCCCCGGCAGCCACCCCAGCCCTGAGTAGTGAAGGGCGGCCTGAACATCCTCGATTCTCAGGTGACCGTCATGGGTCTGGGCTTGTTTGGCGGTGGCTCCGCCGTGGCCCGCCACCTGGCCGAAGCCGGAGCCCGGGTCACCGTGACGGATCTGCGCTCAGCGAATGTTCTGGCGCCGGCCATGGAGGAGCTGGCCGACCTGGACCTGGAGTGGCACCTGGGAGGCCACCGGCAGGAGGATTTCACCGCTGCCGACCTGGTGGTGGCCAACCCCGCCGTACCCCCTGACAGTCCCTTTCTACAGGCAGCTCGCGGTGCCGGCGTGCCCATCACGAGCGAACTGGCCCTGTTCCTCGCCGCCTGCCCCGGCACCCTGGCCCTGATCACCGGCACCCAGGGCAAGAGCTCCACCTGCCAGTTCCTCGCCGGACTACTGCGGGCCGCGCCGCCATCCGGCGCCATCCATCTCGGCGGCAACATCGGGCGCTCACTGCTCGGCGAGCTGCCGCAGATGTCCGCCGCGGATCTGGCCGTGTTGGAAGTCTCCTCCTATCAATTGGCGGCCCTCTCAACTGAGGAGCGCGAAGCCACCAGGGATCGAGGGCGCGTGGCAGCCGTGGCCATCACCAATATTCTGGAGGACCACCTAGAACGCCACGGCAGCCGCGAAGCCTACGCCGCCGCCAAGACCAAAATCCTCGACTTGCTTCGTCCGGGGGGCACGGCCCTGCTGCCGGCCCGGGATGGGCGCCTCTGCACCGCCGCACACGGGGCCCGGGGCAACAGCCCGCAGGGGCAGTCAAAGCCGGACACGATCGTCGGACATCGACAGACTATCCCCTTCGGCCGCGGTCGAGCCGCTGAGCGCTTCCCCGATTTGCGCCTGGCGGATGGCCGCATCTACTGCGGCGATACGCTGCTCGGAGATGCCGGTGACCTGCGCGTGGCGGGCGCCTTCCAAGCCGACAACCTGTTGGTGGCCGCCGGTCTGGCCCGGGTCCTCTCCATGACTCCGGAGACTATCGCCCAGGCCATACCCACCCTGCGGGGCCTGCCCCACCGCATGGAGCTTCTGGAACTACTCGAATCCGGGCCGCGACCGATTGATGCCAGCAGCACCGGGGACGCCATTCCCGCCGGAGGGCCAGTTTTCATTGATAATGGCGTCTCCACCACGCCCGACTCGACTCTCTCCGCCCTGCGATCCTGCCGGCCGCCGGTGGTCCTCGTTTGTGGCGGGCGGGACAAGGGGCTCTCCTTCGTGGAGCTGATTGCCGCCGCCCGGGGGCCGGTGCGACTGGTGATCTGCTTTGGAGAGGCGGCCGCCTCCTTGGCGGCGCGCTTCCGGGAGGGCGGCCTGGAGGCGGAAGTGCACGGCGAGCTGACAGCGGCGGCCCGAGCCGCCTGTACCGCCGTCGGCCCGGGGGACACCCTGCTGTTCTCCCCGGCCTGTTCCAGTTTTGACACCTTCAACAACTTCCGCGAGCGGGCGCTCGCCTTTCGGGAAGCCCTGACGCCATCCGCCCGGGCCCCAACACCCGGCGGGGCCGGTTGATGGCACCCAGGACCGGCCCTGGGAACTCAACACCCGGCCGGCGCGTCAGAGAGACGCGGTCGTGCCCGCGGGGCCAGCAATCGCGCACCTGAGGGTTCACCCCTTCAAGAACAGGGGAGAACAGCCCACTCCGGGGCAGAAAGTCCGTACAGACTGCCCGTCCCAAGGCTATATGATGGAGAGGAAGCCAAGCGCCAGATGAAGCTCTGCGAACACTGCAACAAGAACCAAGCCACCGTGCACGTGACCGAGATCGAGTCCAAGGACGGCGTGCAGGAGGCCGAGGAAAAGCACCTCTGCGAGGTTTGCGCCCAGGGCCTCGACCTGCCACACGCCGGCTCCTCGAAGCAGACCATGGCTGACGTGTGGAAGCTGTTGCAGGTCTCCGCCAAGCAGATGAAGCGCGTGGCCTCCCTCACCTGCCCCCACTGTGGCATGACCTTGGAGGAGTTTCGCCGCCGTGGTCGCCTCGGCTGTCCCAAGGACTACGAGGTCTTCGCGGAGGCCATCGGCGAACTGTTGGAGCGTGTTCAAGGTGCCCGGGAGCACATCGGTCGCGTGCCGGGCGTGGACGACGAAGCGGTGGCACGCCTGCAACGCATGGCGGAACTGAAACGCGATTTGGACACCGCCGTGGGCGAGGAGGCCTACGAAGAGGCGGCCAGGCTGCGGGATGAGTTGATTTCCCTAGAGAGCGTCCCGGATCCAGAGGAAGCGGAGTAGGGCTCCAAGACATGCCTCCGGGAGGCCCTTGGCCTTCCGTGGAATGCCCCGAGACGCCACCGAAACGCCACCAGGATGCCTGTGGCTGGTGCCCCAGGTGCAAATGTGGCATTCTGTGGCCAAGAGGCCTTTCGGGTCCTGAAAGGGGCAGGGCTGAGCGCCCATAGCCCCAATCTTCCCGACCAAGGCATCAACCCATGAGGCGGGTTCTGCCGAAAAAGGCTGGCACCCTCACCTCTACAAACCGCCCTTCCTCTCCGGGGGGGGGCGCCGTCCCCCACAGGAAATCTCATGTTTGATCGTTTCACAGACCGCGCCAAGAAGGTGATGAACCTCGCTCGCCAGGAGGCACAGCGCTTCAACCACGAGTACCTGGGCACGGAGCATGTACTGCTGGGCCTGGTGCAGGAGGGCAGCGGCGTGGCGGCCAATGTGCTCAAGAACATGGGCATCGATCTGAACAAGATCCGCGTCGAAGTGGAGAAGATCGTCAAGACCGGTCCCTCCATGGTCAGCATGGGCCAACTACCCTTCACGCCGCGGGCCAAGAAGGTGCTCGAGCTCTCAATGGAAGAGGCCGGCAACCTGGGACACAACTACATCGGCACCGAGCACCTGCTGCTGGGGCTGATCAAGGAGAACGAAGGCATCGCCGCCCAGGTGCTGATGAACCTCAACATCAAGCTCGAGGATGTGCGCGAAGAGGTGCTCGATTTCCTGGGCGCAGACGCCACGGAGGAAGAGGAGGAAGAGGACATCCTCTCTGAAGGTGGACCTTCAGGAGGTGCCAGCAAGAGCAAAACTCCGGCCCTCGACTCATTTGGTCGCGACCTGACCGAGCTGGCCCGGGACGGCAAGCTCGACGTGGTCATCGGCCGCGCCGATGAGATCGAGCGCGTGATCCAGATCCTCTCGCGCCGTACAAAGAACAACCCTGTATTGCTAGGCGAGCCGGGCGTTGGCAAGACCGCCATCGTCGAGGGCCTGGCCACCGGCATCATCGAAGGTCAGGTTCCCGAACTGCTGCGCGGCAAACGCATCGTGGTGCTCGACCTGGCATTGATGGTGGCGGGCACCAAGTACCGCGGCCAGTTCGAGGAGCGCATCAAGGCCGTCATGACTGAAGTCAAGCGCGTCGGCGATGTGATCCTGTTCATCGATGAGCTGCACACCCTCGTGGGCGCCGGCGGAGCCGAGGGCGCCATCGATGCCTCTAATGTACTGAAGCCCGCCCTTTCTCGCGGCGAGATCCAGTGCATCGGAGCAACGACTCTTGACGAGTACCGCAAGTTCATCGAGAAGGACGGCGCCCTAGAACGCCGCTTCCAGTCGGTGGCCGTGGAGCCGCCCAGCCCGGACGAGGCCTTCGCAATCCTGAAGGGCCTGCGCGACCGCTACGAGGCCCACCACCGCGTGAGCTTCACCGACGAGGCCCTACGCGCCTGCGTCGACATGGCCACGCGCTACATCAGCAATCGTTTCCTGCCGGACAAGGCCATCGATGTGATGGACGAGGCCGGCGCCCGGGTGCGTCTGCGTTCGATGGTGCCCCCGCCGGATCTCTCTGAACTGACCGAGGAAATCGACCGACTAGAGCGCGAGAAGGACCAGTCGGTCAGCGATCAGGATTTTGAAAAGGCGGCCGAGCTGCGCGACCAGGCCTACAAGCTCAAGAAATCCAAGGAAGAACGCCACGCCGTGTGGCGTTCCGAACAGGAAGAGAAGGAAAAGGTCGGCGAGGTCACCGACGAAGTGATCGCCGAAACCGTCTCCAAGATGACAGGCATCCCCCTTACTCGCCTGGAGGAGGAAGAGGCCGAACGCCTGCTGCAAATGGAGGACAGCCTCTCCGCCATCGTCATCCATCAAGACGATGCCATCAAGGCCATCGCCCGGGCCGTGCGCCGTTCCCGTTCGGGGCTCAAGGATCCCCGGCGTCCCATGGGTTCCTTTGTCTTCCTCGGCCCCTCTGGCGTGGGCAAGACCTACCTGTGCAAGCAGTTGGCCAACTTCATGTTTGGTGACGAGGACGCGGTCATCACCATGGACATGAGTGACTTCATGGAGAAGCACAACGCCTCGCGACTGGTGGGAGCGCCTCCCGGCTATGTCGGCTATGAAGAAGGTGGCCAGCTCACCGAAAAGGTTCGGCGCCGCCCCTACTGCGTGGTGCTCCTCGATGAGATCGAAAAGGCCCACCCGGATGTCTTCAACATGTTGCTGCAGATCATGGAGGAAGGTCGCCTGACCGACTCCTTCGGACGCCATGTGGACTTCCGGAATGTGATCCTGATCATGACCAGCAACCTCGGTGCCCAACAGATGAAGGCCGGCGCGAGCCTGGGCTTCGGCGGCGCGCAGGCCGAGGAGGCCAACCCCGAGGAACGCAAGAAACGCATGAACGCCGATGTGATGATCGAGGTGGAGCGCCACTTCCGTCCCGAGTTCCTGAATCGCGTCGACGAGCTGATCGTCTTCAACCCCCTCACCACGGAAGACCTGAAGTCCATCGTGCACCTGCAACTGGCGGAAGTGCGCCAGCGGCTGACGGATAAGGGCGTGGACATCGAACTGACGGATGCGGCCCTCACCTTCCTGATTGAGAAGGGTTACCACCCCGACTACGGAGCCCGCCCCCTGCGTCGGGCCATCGAGCGCTACATTGAAGACCCCCTGGCCGAGCACCTGCTCAAGGGCACATTTGCCGCTGGCGATCCCATCGCCGTGGACACGGACAAGGACGGCGAGGGCTTCACCTTCAAGCAGAAAAAGCGCAAGAAGGCGGCCGCGGCCAACGCGTCCCAGGACGAGTAGCCGCCGGGTTTAGCGCCTGCAGGAGCTCGGTTCCGGGCTCCTGCGGAACCCCTCCCTGGGACGGGGGTTAGCTCCGCACTATCCTCAGACCCCATGCCCCATCCCGGGGCCGGAGACCACCCATGCGCATCGCCCTGACCACCGCCTTTCTGCTCTGCCCCCTGGCCCCAGCCAGCCTATCCCTAGCCAACCAGGCCCAGACCGAGGACCAGCCGGTGCCCGCTCCTGCGGAACTCGATCCGGCGCGGGTCAAGGTAGCCGTGGAGCAGTTGGAAAAGGCGTTCAAGAAAGGGGACACCATCGACAGGTCCTTGGCCATCGAGGAGAACGCCAAGATCTTCGATGGCGAAGTGGCCAACCTGATCGCCAAGGGGCTCAAGGACAAGGAGGAGAGCGTGCAACTGACGGCTATCGAAGCCCTGCGATTCTTTGAACACGAAAAAGCCCTCGACGCCCTGCACAGCACGGCCAAGCGCGACAAGAAAATGCGCAAGGAGCCCGAGCTCTTCAAAGCCCTCATCAAGGCCATCGGCCAACACGCCAATCCGGATTCCATCGAAATCCTCGGCGACAATCTTTGGTCCCCGGCGGACCATGGTGTGATTCAGGCGCGCATCCTGGGCCTGGGCAACATTCGTGCGAAGGAGTCCGTGGAGGAACTGATCTCCATGATGCACAAGGCTGGCTGGCGCAAGGTTCAACCTTTCATGGAGGACTTCCGCGTTGCCCTGGTAAACCTGACCGGCGAGGATCAGGGCAAGAGCCAGCCCAAGTGGACCGAATGGTGGAACGATGTGAAGAAAACGCTGGAGGTCAGTGAGGAAGCCAGTTCCATGCCAAAAGCGATGCAACGCAAGTGGGAGCGCTACTGGGATATCGAGGTCGAGGCGAAGGAAGGCGAGGAACCGGAGGAGAAGGATGATGAGAAGAAACGCAAGCGCCGCAAGCGCGGCGATGACTGAACTGGCCCGTCCCCGGAGCCCGCTCCAGAGGGATGGCTGAGTTCGCGCGCGGGGATTTGGAGTGGTGCTTGCTGGCGGGCAAGGAAAGCGAAGGCGTGACGGCGGCCGCGGCCCTGTTGGGCCGCTGAGCACTGCACGACGCAGCCTGACGCCGGCGCCGATGACGCCGATGGCGTCGCCGTAGTAGGGAGTTTTTCAACGGGCTCCCAGTGCGCGGACTGGACAGGTAAACCGCTCGGGGGGCGCGACCTGCGCGCCTCTCGCCCGTCCCAGGGTGTGCGCACTCCCCTTTTGCAGATCTCCACGGCCTCGGAACTCTGGCCCCAGGCCCTCACGGAAATAGATGCAGCTCCGGAGTCGCTTTGGCTGGCTGGCCGCCGGGACCTGCTGACCGTGTCTCCCCGGGTAGCCATCGTGGGCAGCCGCTCCCCCACGCCCTACGGCGAGGACCAGGCCAGGCGCTTCGCCTCGGCCCTGGCGGAGGCCGGAGTCCTGGTGGTCAGCGGCATGGCCCGGGGCATTGACTCCACGGCCCACGGGGCGGCCTTGGACGCCGGGGCACCAACCATCGCCGTGCTCGGTTGCGGGGTGGACCGCCCCTGGCCTGCGGGCGCCCTCTCGGACCGCATGACCCGGGAGGGGCTCCTGATTTCCGAATACGAACCCGGAACACCGCCGCGGCGACACCACTTCCCCCTGCGCAACCGCATCATCTCGGGCCTCTCCAGCGCCGTTTTGGTGGTCGAGGCGGCCTGGGCCTCTGGTTCCCTGATCACTGCCCGTTGGGCCGCCGAGCAGGGGCGGGCTGTCTTCGCCATTCCCGGCCGCGTGGATCACCCCATGGCCCGCGGCACGCATCGCCTGATCCGGGAGGGCGCCAGCTTGGTCGAATCACCGGAGGAGCTCATGGGGGAGCTCTTTGCAAGCGGCGGCGCCGCCGGCGCCCAAAAGCGAATCCGGGCATCAGGGGAGCGCACTACCCCCGTCCTGGAGGCTCTGCGCGGGGAGACGCTCACCGCCGATGAACTCGCCCTGCGCCTTGAACAACCCGTTTCACCGGTCCTGACAGAACTCGTTGAGTGGGAGCTATTGGGACGCGTGCTGCGCCATCCCGGAGGCCTGTACTCCCTGGCGGGCAGTTGAGCCGGCGTGCACCGAACGACAGCTAGGATTCCGTTGAGGTAGTCCCGTCGCGAGGCGCAGCCAGCGGCAGCGAGGCTGACGCTGCACCGGCGTCTATGGTTTCGCTGGCGCAGCCGTAGTGGGGAGTTTGTAGACGGGCTCCTGGGGTCAGTTGACCGATGCGAGCGTGTGCTCGAGCAGCAACAGGACAGCGGCCACGGCTCCGCAACCGAAGAGAAACACGAGCAAGCGGCGCGGCACGGACCTCAGGGCGCGCCGGTCGTCTGCCTCCCCGTAGAGGGCGCCCAAGAGGACGACGACCAGACCAGCGACACAGAACAACAGGATGTGGAGCGCCAAGTCGTTCATCAGGCGGGGCCTCCGGTGACTTGTGATGCCTCTTCGCCAGAGTCTTCGCTGGACGCCTCGGCCGGTGAATAGGCATCTAGCATGGCCAGCACATTGAGCATTCCCGCCACACAGCCAATGACCAAGCCCGCGTCCTCATAGGAAACTGGTCCGGTGACCGGCCCCCGACTCCAAAACGCCTCCGCCAAGAGGGCCGGGCCGCCCAACAGAAACTGACCGGACCAGTAGTAGAAGTGCCGCTCGCGGATCAGGTTGGTGCCTTCCGCCAGGGTGCTGCCCAGGACAAAGAGACCCACCAGGCCCAGGAAGATCAGAACGCCGCGCCGGCGCCGCCCCTGGAGCCAATGGCCGAGACCTGGGCAGATCCAGGTCAGGAGTACCCATCGGCTGGCATTGCTGGAGTCCCCGGACTCGGGGAGTCGGCCTCCGGCCTGATCAAAGCGGGCCAGGGTGTGCGCGTGGCACATGAGGATCAGGTTGAGGATGCCGCTGGAGGCGGTCAGCAACACGCCCAGATTCATCTGCGCAGGCCAAGGCCGCGGAAAGCCGGGGCCGTAGCCGTAGCTGCGTACCTGCCAGAGCAGACCGCCGAGGTTGCCCGCCTCAGGCGTCAGGGCCGCGGCAAAGGTGCCCCGCAGTTCCGGGTACAGGTATTCGAGGAGCATGCCGTCCGACAGGAAAAGGCCCAGGAAGAAGAGGCCCTCCACTACGACGAAGGCCACCAGGGCCTGGGCCAGGCGACCCAGGTAGAGATGGCCCACGCCCGGCATGAACCAGGTCAGAAAGAGGGCCACCAGGGGCTCGCCCGAGGCCTTCCCCTTTTTCGAACCCAATGCCCGTGGAGGCTTGGCCTTGATCTTATTCATGGCCCCTGTCTTGATCATGGTGGATCCCATTGGGTGGGTTTTATCAGCAATGGGGTAGGCGGCGCCACCGGTCAGGACCCAGGAGCCGGTTGATAAGCTCCCTGCTCTGGCTTCGCCGTCGATGCCGCTGTGCGGCGCCAGGCTCGTCGCTGATGGCTTCGCGTCGCAACGGGGTTCTTTCAACGGACTCCTAGGCGCCGCCGTCCGACGCCTCCGGTTGAGCGCCGGAGACCCGCCCTGGGGTGGGCGCGGGAACTCGTCCTTCCCTATTATGTCACCCATGAATCCCTCCAAGACCGCCTTCGAGCACCGCCTCCGGGTGCGCTATGGTGAAACCGACCAGATGGGCGTGGCCCACCACAGCGCCTATATCCTTTATATGGAAGAGGCCCGGACGCGCCTCCTGGCACACCTCGGCAGCGCCTACTCTGATTTTGAGCGGGCTGGCTTGGGCCTGCCCGTGCGGCGGGTGAATGTGCGCTACCGCGCCGCCCTACGCTTCGAGGATGAGCTCCTGGTCAGGCCGAAGGTGACACGGCTCGGGGGCGCCTCGGTGACCTTCACCTATGAGATGGTGCGCGCCAGCGACGGCGAACTGGTGGCCAGTGGAATCACCGAACTGGCCTGCGTACGCCTCAGCCCTGGGGGCCTGGTCCCGGTTCCCTTGCCGGGGGACCTGCGGGCACTTCTAGAGCGGGCTGCGCCCTAGAGTCACTGGCCGTCCCTGGTAGGGCCGCCGGCAGGCTGCTCAAAACGCGGTCCATACAGGCCGGACAGGTCTTGCCATCCTCCTGCTGATTCAGGCGGGGCGGAGCCCCCACGGCTAGACCACAGGTGAAGCAAAGGGTTCCTCTAGGAGCGCTCATTTCCCTCTCTTCGGCCATTCCAGAGCCTTTCCTTGAACGCTAGCGGCCGGGCGAGGCCATCCCGACAGCCCGCCACAACCCAAGCCCGCGGATTGGGAGGGCCTCCGCGAACTCTTACGGAAAGGTAAGCTTTTCCCTCTATTTCCCTGGCCAGGAGGCCGATTCAGCTTAGGATAGACAGCAGATACCCGCCGGGTCGCCACTTTTGCAGCCTCGCGGGCTTTCTTTGAAGGGGATATGGCACTAAAATGATGCTGTTTCCGGCACCACATGCTTCAGTTCACGAAAAGCACCGAGTACGGCCTGATCGGCCTCGTACACCTGGCCGATCGCCGGGGGGAAGTGGTCAGCGTGCGTGAGATCGCCGGCACCTACAAAATCTCCCGCCGCCACCTGGGGGAATCCCTGAAAGCCCTTTGCCGAGCAGGGCTGCTCAAATCCCAGCGCGGCGTACACGGCGGCTATCGCCTGGCACTGGAGCCGGAGCAGGTGGCCCTCAGCACGATCGTTGCAGCCCTCGAGGGCGAACCGGCTCTGACGAGCTGCGAAACCGACCACGCCGAGAGCGCGGGTTGCCATGTGGAACCTCACTGCCCGATCCGCTCCCCGATCCAACGCATCCGCCAAGGCCTTTGGCGCCAGATGGAACAGACCAGCCTGCGGGCCCTGATCGATGAGCCCCTCGCCCTGCCCGGCGCCCCATCCCCCATCGAACACCTGAACCTCTTTCCCCGGGGAAACTGATCCATGAGCACTCCCATCTACTTGGACTACCAGGCGACAACTCCGGTGGACCCGGCGGTTCTCGAAGCCATGTTGCCCTACTTCGGGGAACGCTTCGGCAACTCCGCCAGCCGGGGCCACGCCTTCGGCTGGGCCGCTGACGAAGCCGTCGGCGTGGCGCGCAAGCAAATCGCCGAGCTGATCGGGGCCTCACCCAAGGAGATCATCTTCACCTCCGGCTCAACCGAGGCCATCAACTTGGCCATGAAGGGCGCGGCCGCCATGTACGGCTCCAAGGGCCGCCACATCGTGACCACCATGGTGGAGCACAAGGCCGTGCTCGACACCGCCAAGCACCTGGAACAGGACGGCTTCGAGGTCACCTTCGTCGAGCCGGATAGCAGCGGGCGAGTTTCCGCGCAGGCCATCGCCGCGGCCCTGCGAGAGGACACGATCCTGGTGGCCGTCATGTGGGCCAACAACGAGGTCGGGACGCTCAACCCGATTCGGGAGATCGGCGCACTCTGCCATGAACGGGGCGTGCTCTTCTTCACCGACGCCACCCAGGCCGTGGGCAAGGTCCCGGTTGACGTGCTGGCCGATGGTGTTGACCTGCTCTGCCTGTCGGCCCACAAACTTTACGGCCCCAAGGGCAGCGGTTGCCTCTATGTGCGGCGCCGCAATCCACGCGTGCGCCTGGTGGCCCAGATTGATGGCGGCGGACACGAGCGCGGCATGCGCTCCGGGACATTGAATGTGCCGGGCATCGTCGGCCTGGGGAAGGCCTGCGAGTTGTGTGCAACACAGCTCAATGGGGAAAGCGCACGCCTGCTCGAGTTGCGTGAGCGCTTTGAGGGGCAACTGCTGGGCACGCTCGACTTCACACACCTGAACGGCCATCCCGTTGAACGCATTCCCGGTTGCTCGAACATCTCGTTCCAGTATGTGGAAGGCGAGTCGCTGATCATGGGCATCAAGGACATCGCGGTCTCCTCCGGCTCTGCCTGCACTTCGGCCAGCCTGGAGCCCAGCCATGTGCTGCGCGCCATGGGGGTCTCCGATGAATTGGCCCAGTGCTCGATCCGCTTCGGTTTCGGACGCTTTACAACGACGGCTGAAGTTGATTCAGCCGCGGCACAGGTGAAGGAGGCGGTCACGCGCCTGCGAGAACTCTCACCGCTCTACGAAATGGCCCTCGAGGGCGTCGATCTCTCGAAGGTCCAGTGGCAAGCTGATCACTGATCCAAGGACTAGCGAAACGAACATGGCATACAGCAACAAAGTACTCGACCACTACAACAACCCGCGCAATGTGGGGACCCTCGACAAGGGTCAAACCAATGTGGGCACTGGCATCGTCGGCGCCCCCGAATGTGGTGATGTGATGAAGCTTCAAATCGAAGTGGAAGGCGACCGCATCGTGGACGCCAAGTTCAAGACATTTGGTTGCGGCTCGGCCATCGCATCCTCATCCCTGGCCACCGAGTGGATCAAGGGCAAGACCATCGGCGAGGCGCTGGCTGTTAAGAACACCGAGATCGTCGAGGAGCTGGCCTTGCCGCCGGTCAAGATTCACTGCAGTGTCCTGGCGGAGGACGCTATCAAGTCAGCCATCGCCGACTTCAAGGCCAAACGCGGCACACAGATTGGAGGCCAAGCATGATTACCTTGACAGAACGCGCCGGCCAGGAGCTCAGACGCATCATTACCGAACAGGAGATGCCCACGGGCACGGCCTTGCGCGTCGGCGTCAAGGGCGGCGGTTGCTCTGGTTTTTCCTACACCCTCGGCTTCGATGACGCCGTGGGGGAAATGGACCAGGTTTTCGAGGTGGACGATGTGCGCGTGGTCTGCGATCCCAAGAGCTTCCTCTACCTGAATGGCACGGAGATCGACTTCGAAGATGACCTGATGGGGCGCGGCTTCAAGTTCGTCAATCCCAACGCCTCCAAGACCTGCGGTTGCGGCGAGTCCTTCACCGCCTGACCGCCTACTCGGCATGTCCCCCTGCCCCCAGGACGCCCACTGCCCCCAATGCCCCCACTGCAATGGTGCGCTCGAAACACCCTTGGCCTGCTCCACCTGTGGCGCCCTCCTCAGCGTCGCGCCGGAGACACCTCCGCACCTCATCTTGGACATGGAACTGGCCTGGGCCTGTGCCGACGATGATCTGCAGCGCAACCACCGCCGCTTCAGCCGCATGGTTCACCCTGATTTCTACGCCACTGCCGCCCCGGCGGAACGCGAACTGGCGGAGCACAACAGCGCCCTACTTAACTCCGCCTATGACATCCTCGCCGATGACCTGACGCGGGCCGAATGGCTGCTGGAACATCTCGGTGGGCCGACGGACAAGGAGGAACGCCAGATGCCCCAGGAATTCCTGATGGAGGTCATGGACTGGAACGAGACCTTGGCTGCACATGCCTGCGGCCAGAGCTCTGACGAGGACCTGGACTCACTGCGCCGCGACTTGCACGCGCGGCGCGCAGCCGTGGCCGCCGACCTCGGCAGACACCTTGACCCCCTGCCTGAGCCGGGAGCGCCTGCATTGCTGGAGGTGCGACGCCTGCTCAATGCGGCGCGCTACATCGAGCGGTCTTTGGAGCATGCGGCTGCGGACCAGGCCTGATCGACACCTACGCAACGCCCCCCTGCCATGGCCTACCTCGAACTAAACGTCCTCAATAACAGCCAGACGCCCATGGCCATGGGCATCGATCTGGGAACGACCTTCTCCCTGGCCGCCGTGATGCGCGACGGGCGACCGGTTATCCTGCATCCGGAAGGGGGCTCCGGCTCCGTGCCTTCAGTAATTCACTTCCCCGAGCACGGCCCCCCAGCGGTGGGCCGCGCAGCCCGCGACCAGGCCCTGGCGGATCCCACCCATACCGTGTTTTCAGTCAAGCGCTACATGGGACGCGGCCTGGCTGATTGTGAAGCTGACCGGGAACGCCTCCCCTACCGCGTAACCGAAACCGAGCACGGCGTGGCGCAGGTCGACATTCGCGGCAAGAGCTACACGCCCCAAGAGCTCTCGGCGCTTATTTTGATGCGAGTCCACGACCTGGGCTGCCGAGCACTGGGGGGAGATGATGTGCGCCGGGCGGTGATCACCGTCCCGGCCTACTTCGACGACGCACAGCGCCAGGCCACACGCGATGCTGCCCGCCTGGCTGGGCTCGAACTCCTACGCATCATCAACGAACCCACGGCCGCCAGCCTGGCCTACGGCCTCGACCAACGCGAAGACGGAATCGTGGCCGTCTATGACCTGGGCGGGGGCACCTTCGACATCTCGATTCTCTCGATAGAGGATGGTGTCTTTCGGGTGCTCGCCACCGCTGGTGACACGCGTTTGGGGGGAGATGACTTCGACGCCCTGCTGGTCGATCTGGCGCGCCGAGAACTCGCAGCTGAACTTGACGAGCAGGCGTTACGCGACCCGGCCTTCCTGCAAGGGGCACGCCTAGCGGCGGAACGTTGCAAACGAGAACTCTCCATCCACCCCCAGGCCGAACTGCACATCTCAATCCCGTCCAGCGGAGTCCAATGGCGGCGCACGGTGAGCAGGGCGGAGTTTGATGCCTGGAGTGCGCCCTTGATTGAGCGCACCCTGCACTGCTGTGCCAAAGCTCTAGCGGATGCCAAGCTCGACGCCAAGGCCATCGACGAAGTGGTCCTGGTCGGCGGTTCGACACGCTCGCCCCTGGTGCGCTCAGAAGTGGCCAAGTACTTCGGAAGGCTGCCGCACACGGAACTCAATCCAGATGAGGTGGTGGCCCTGGGCGCCGCCATTCAGGGGCACATTCTAGTGGGCGGAACCCGTGACATCCTGCTGCTGGATGTCACGCCGCTCTCCCTGGGCGTGGAAACCATGGGTGGCGCCATCTCCGTCCTTGTTCCACGCAACTCGACTGTACCCTGTTCGGTGACCGAAGGTTTTACCACCTACGCCGACAATCAAACCGGTATCGAGTTTCATGTCCTGCAGGGCGAGAGAGAGCTCGCACAGGACTGTCGCAGCCTGGCGCGCTTTACCTTGAAAGGCATTCCCCCCATGCCAGCTGGCATGGCGCGGGTGGCCGTGCGCTTTCACCTCGATGCCGACGGTGTACTAACCGTCAAGGCCCGTGAGGAAAGTACCGGCGCCACGGCGGAGATAGAGGTACAGCCGACCCATGGCCTGACTGACGCGGAGGTGGAAACCATGCTGCGGGATTCCTACGCCCATGCCCAGGAGGACTTCGACAAGCGTCGGTTGGCCGACCTGAGGACGGAACTGGGCGTCATGCTCCAGGCCACGGAAAAGAACCTAGCTGTGGCGCGCGCCGAATTGGATCCCGAATCCTGGGCCGAACTGGAAACCGCCCTAGAAGCTGCTCGTGGTGCTGCGGAATCCAGCGACGTGCTCGCCACCCAAGCATTGCGGGATGGCCTGGAACGGGCCTCGACGCCCCTCGCCGCTCTGTTGATGGATAGCGTTGCCAAGTCCGCCTTGCGGGACAGGACTTTGGACGAAGTATGAACGACTCCGAAATCACCTGGAGCGATGCCCAGGAAATCGGCTTTCGCCTGTGGGAAGCACACCCGGAAGTGAACCCCCTCGCCGTACGATTCACTGACCTACATGCCTGGGTCATGGCCCTCGACGGCTTCCGCGGAAAGGCGGAAGAGAGCAGCGAGGGAGCCCTGGAGGCAATTCAGATGGCCTGGCTCGACGAAGTCGAGGAGTAGTCAGGCAAACAGGCTCACGCCGTCCATCCCAGGACTCTTCTGCAGCCCCGCCACCTCCAGCAGCGTCGGGGCCACATCCGCCAGCAGCCCGGCCGGGCGCAGCAGCTGGCCTTGCAGTTCATTTGCGCAGAAAACGATGGGTACTGGATTGGTGGTGTGCGCCGTGTGGGGTTGATCAGATTTGGGATCCCAGAGCTGTTCCGAGTTGCCGTGATCAGCCGTGATCGCCACCAGACCTCCGCGGCGTGTCACTTCTGGCACGATGCGCGCGAGGCAAGCATCGACGGTGCGCACGGCACGACAGGCGGCCTCGAAGATACCCGTGTGCCCGACCATGTCCGCGTTTGCAAAGTTGACAATGTAAACATCGGTTTCGTCCCGGCGCAGCGAAGCCAGCAGGGCCTCGGTCAGTTCCGGCGCACTCATCTCCGGCTGCAAGTCATAGGTAGCAACCTTGGGGCTCGGAATGAGAATGCGTTCCTCACCCGGTAGGGGCTCTTCCCGTCCGCCGGAGAAAAAGAAAGTCACATGGGCGTACTTCTCCGTCTCCGCAGCCCGCACCTGGCTCAGACCCGCCTGGGAGATCAGCTCGGGGAAGATCCCGTGCACCTCCTCTGGCGGGAAAGCAACCGGGAATGAGTAATCCCGGCGGTAGGAAGTCATGGTAGTGATGCTCGGCTTGACCCGCGGCTGGCGCTCAAAGCCCGTGAAGGCGTCATCCGAAAGAGCCAGGACGATCTGGCGCATGCGGTCCGAACGGAAGTTGAAGCACAGCACTTCATCATCGGTTCGAATGCGCCCTTCGTTCGGGGCACCGACACAATGGGGTTGGACGAACTCATCACCCACATCCGCCGCGTAGCTGGCTTCGATGGCCTGGGCGCTAGTGTCCACGCAAGTTCCTCGGCCGCCGCTGAAGAGGTCATGGGCGAGGGCCGTGCGTTCCCAGCGTGTATCGCGGTCCATGGCGTAGTAGCGTCCGATGACCGAAGCAACGCGCCCCACCCCGGCCGCCGCCAAATCATCTTCAAGCGCGCGAAGAAAGGCGGCACCAGAACGGGGAGGCGTATCGCGACCGTCGAGAAAGGCGTGGACGAAAACCGATTGGGAAGGCACGCCGCGCTCCGCTGCCATTTCCAAGAGGGTGCGCAGATGTTGATCGCTGGAGTGCACGCCCCCATCCGATACAAGCCCCATAAAGTGCAACCGGCGTCCGCCGCTGGCGGCGCGGTCCATGGCCGCTGTCAGGGCCCCCAACTCGAAAAAAGAGCGGTCAGCGATCGCCTGATTGATACGGGTGATGTCCTGGTGCACGACCCGGCCAGCCCCCAGGTTCAGGTGGCCGACTTCGCTGTTGCCCATCAGGCCCAGGGGCAGGCCCACTTCCTTGCCACTGGCGGAAAGCAGGGTATGCGGATAGCGCCCGAGCAGCTCGCTGAAATAGGCGCCCTCGCGCTTGATGGCATTGTTCTCACTGGACTCGGAATAGCCCCAGCCATCCAACACAACCAGCAGTAGGGGACGCTGTTTCATGCCCTTTAGCTAGGCCCCTTTCCCGCACTTTCGGAGGGAGGCATACTTTTGGTAGCGGCGCGCTGCGCCGGGCTAACTGTGGCAATCACCATGGATGGAAAGATGATCAAAATGGACACGATGGAAAAAAGACAGCGATGCTTGCCGCGAGTGTCGGCTTTCGCCCACTCGCTTTCCAGGGCCGTTCGTGCCTACAGCACTCGGCGGACTTATCGGCCAGGGCACTCCACGGTGAACCGCGCGCCGCTCTGGCTCTGCTTGGTGCTGGTGCTGTTCGCCTCATCCTGCCAAAACCTGAATGTCTTCAGCCTGAATGACGACAGCCGCCTCGGAAGCCAAGCCTACGCCGAGACCCTGGGCGAGACCCCCCTCATCACCAGTGGCCCAGCCTGGCAGCAGGTCAAGCGGGTCACCGATGACTTGGTGCAGGCCGCCCGCCAGCGAGATCCAGGCGTGGCGGATTCCTTTTCCTGGGAGGTGCGCCTGCTAGCTGATGATGAGACCATAAACGCCTACTGTCTGCCCGGCGGTAAGATGGCGGTTTACAGCGGCATCCTGCCAGTGGCCCTGGACGACGCGGGCTTGGCGACGGTGTTGGGCCACGAAATCGCCCACGCAACCCTGCGCCACGGCACGGAACGCCTGACGGAAAGCCTGGGCCTCGAACTTGTTCTGGCGCTGGCCCTTGGAGATGGCGACGCGGAAACCTGGCGCTTGGCGACGAGCCTCCTATTGACCCTGCCCCACGGACGAGAGGCTGAACTTGAAGCAGACCGCCGGGGCCTCTTGTACATGGCGGCCGCCGGCTATGACCCCCGGGCCGCGGCTCTCTTCTGGGGCCGGATGGCCAAGGCGGGCGGCTCGGCACCGCCTGAGTTCCTCTCTACCCACCCCTCGGACGAACACCGAATCAAGGCCATTGAGGCGGCCTTGCCGGAGGCTCTGGCCATCTGGGAAGAGGCCCGAACAATTTCTTGTCGCATTCCCCATCTTCTTATGCGGCAGACGGTTAGCGCATTTTTGCGCCATCCTGACGCAGTTTTTGACGGGATTTTTCCAGGAAGGTTGCCAGCATAGGCGCTCCCGGGGCCGGATATATGGCCGTCCCATCCCGCCGGCATCCGCCGGCTGCTTGATTAGGGCGGCCCCCCCGGGCCGCCGCCAGCACCTTGCGCGTCGCCTTCGTCACACCAGAACTGCTCTCCCTGGTCCGCCGGACATCCCTGGCGGAAGTGGCTGAATGTCTGCCCCGTGCCCTGCGCCAGCACAATATCGACGCCCGGGTTTTCCTGCCCTACAGCTCCGACATTGATCCCCAGTCCATCGCCGATCTGCGTTCGGCGGGGGAAGTAAGTGTAGTGGCAGACGGTGACCAGGGCGGTCAACAGGAACTCACCCTGGAGATATTTACCGGCCTGGTCAGCAACCTGCCCGTGGTGCTTATCTCCGAGCCAAAACTGTTCCGGGCGCGCCACCCCTACGGCGACGAAAACGGCCCCTATGATGACAACTGGCAGCGCTTCGCGGTCTTTGCCCGCGGTGTCCTGGAGGCCTGCGAACTCCTGAAGTTCTCCCCGGCCGTAATCCACTGCCTGGATTGGACTGCGGGCCTCTTACCCCTCATTCATCGACTCGAGTACCAGCAGCGCGCCAGCCACCCCACGGCCAAGGCCGGCATCTACTTCGCCGCCCACAACCTGGCCATGCAGGGTGCCTTCGAGCGTGACATCCTGCCCCGCATCGCCATCCCCCACGACCTGTTCCGCAGCACGTATGGCTTGGAACTACACGGGCGCGTTAACTACCTGAAGGCCGGCATTGAGTTCGCGACCATCATCGGCACCCATTCTCCCAGCCATGCTCGGGAGATCCAGGAGCAAGACCGCGGCTACGGGCTCGAAGATGTCTTCGCCAGGCGCAAGAAGGAGTTGGTCGGGATTACAAACGGTATCGATTACCGCGCCTGGGACCCCGCCACGGACCAACTCCTAGCCCAAACTTTTGACAAGGCCGACAAGGAACTCAACTGGCGCCGCAAGTGCAAGGCCATGCTCCAGCAGAACCTAACCCTGGACAATGGGCCGCGCACGCCGGTCGTGGCGCTCATCGGTCGCCTCGACACGGACAACGGCTTCGATCTCTTTACCCAGGCCCTGACCCCCATCCTGGAGCGCAACCTTGAACTGGTTGTAATGGGCACTGGGTCACCGGAGGTGGTTGAACGCCTGCGGACTATCGAGGAGACATTCGCCGGGCGGTGCCGTCTAATCGACGGTTACCATGTGAACATCGCCCACACGATCTTGGCCGGGGCGGATATCCTACTGATGCCCGCCCATCATCACCCGACCAGCGCCCTCTGCGCCATAGCCATGCGTTACGGTTGTGTGCCCTTGCTTTACGCCCAATCCGGCCTGCAGGACATCGTCACCGACGCTGCCTCAAACCCCAAAAAGGGCACGGGCTTCACCTTCGAACGCCACAACCACGAGAGCTTCCTCGAAGGGCTGGACAGTGCCCGCGCGCTCTACAAGAAAGCTGCCGATTGGAAGGCTCTAGTACGACGCTGTCTGGCCCAGGACTTTTCCTGGCACACCACCGCCGAGGACTACATCAAGGCCTATCGGCGGGTCACGAGACGCATCAAGGGCCGCTAGCGAAGGTGCCTGAGCGGTGCGATTCACAAACAGGATCGTGACCATGGAATACCGGCAATGATCCTGCTCGGAGTCGACATTGGCGGCACCGCCATCAAGGCCGGAGCCATCACCCCTGAAGGCACCATCCTGCGCGAGGCCACCGGCCCCACACCGCGCGAGGGAAGCGCGGTCGAAATCTTCGCCGCCGCGGCGGCGCTGCTCCAGAGTGTGGCCGGAGACAACGGCGGCGGCCATATCGGCTGCCACATTGGCTGCGCCTTGGCAGCGGGCCTAGCTCCCCTGGCAGGCCGCGTCCTCGCCAGCCCCAACCTAGCGTGCCTGGTGGGTTCGACTCCCCGCTCAGCCTTGGGCCAGGCGTTGGGGTTGGACCAGACGGACGCGGAGAACATCGCCCTGGAAAACGACGCCAACGCCGCAGCCCTCGGCGAGCAGTGGCTGGGCGCTGCCAAGGGTGAGGACAACGTGGCCGTTCTGACACTGGGCACCGGCGTGGGAGGGGGCCTGATCCTCGGCGGTTCCCTGGTCACCGGTGCCACGGGCTGCGCGGCTGAACTGGGACATGTGCTGGTGGACCCACAGGGCCCAGCATGTGGCTGCGGCGCCCGCGGTTGCTTGGAGGCCATGGCCTCCGCCTCTGCCGCCATCCGGCGAGCCAGCGCCGCCCAACTGCCGCCAGCGGACCCGGGCAACCTGCCCCTATTGTGCGAGGAAGCCCGCCGCGCACCTGGCCCGGAACGGGAACTCATCAGCGCCATCGGTCGTGATCTCGGCCAGGGCCTAACAGCTGTCCTTTCCATCCTAGACATCGACCTGTTCGTTTTCGCCGGCGGATTCTCCGCCGCCCTGGACATTCTGGAGCCCGGCATCCGCAGTGGCCTCGACCGCGGATCAACACCCCAGGGACGCCAGGCCGTGCGCCTGGTGCGCGCCGCCCTGGGCAACCGCGCTGGCTGGATCGGCGCCGCCCGCCGGGCGTTGCCCGCCGCCGGCTATTCACAGACTTAGCTCAACCCCCCTCACCCATCTGCTAGGCTCTGCCTGTGACCGCAACCAATCAAACCGCAGTGGCTCGCGCGACTCCAGCGGACAAGGCCGGAGAGCCCATCCTGTCAGTGCAGGACCTCTCCAAGGTTTTTCGCCAGGGGGTTCTGGGCCGCGGCGGCTTTCCAGCCCTCAAGGGCGTGGACCTCAGCGTTGGCCGCGGCACGGTCTTCGGCCTGCTCGGTCCAAATGGTGCCGGTAAGACGACCCTCGTCAAAATCCTCCTAGGCCTGGTGCGTGGCTACGGCGGCACGGCCCGTGTCTTTGGCCGTCCGCCGAAGCAGGCCAACGTGCGCCGCCGCATCGGCTATCTGCCCGAAGCCCACCGCATGCCCGTCTACCTGACCGGTCGCCAGGTCATGCTGCTCTTCGGGATGCTATCGGGCACGCCGCGCGCCCTCGTCGAAAAACGCATTGACCCGCTCTTGGAGCGCATGAACATCCTGGATGCGGCCGACCGCAAGGTGCGCGAATACTCCAAGGGCATGCAGCAACGCCTGGGCCTGGCCCAAGCCCTGATCCATCAGCCCGACCTTTTATTCCTCGACGAACCCACCGATGGGGTCGACCCCGTGGGGCGCATGGTGATCCGCACCGTGGTCCAGGAATTGCGCGCTGCCGGCACGACGATCTTCATCAACTCGCACCTGCTAATGGAGGTCGAGATGATCTGTGACTCAGTGGTGATCATGGACAAGGGCCGCATCCTGCGCGAAGGCACCATCGCAGAACTCACGCCCCGCACGGGCCGTGTACTTTTTGACTTGGTCGGCGAACAAGAAGAGTTGCCCACACTGCTGTCGGGCCTGGGCGCCAACTTGCATGTACACACGCTTTCCGACAGTACCGCCCTCGAACTCTCCGTGGAGGGCGCGGAACAGGACCTGGTCATCGACCGCCTGCGCAGCGCCGGCATTGGCATCCGCGCCGTTACGCCACGCCGCACGAGCCTGGAGGAGGCCTTCGTCGACCTCGTGGAAGGCACCCAGCAATGAACAAGAGCACCGCCAGCGCCCTCCTCCTCGATGCCTTCTACCAGGTCCTGGACGACAAGATATTTCGGCTCCTGGTAATCCTGACCATCGCCATGGTGGCGCCCACGGTTTTGGTCGGCTTCCAGGAAGAGCACATCTCAGTGCTCTTTGGGCTGAAGGAGTACCCCTATGACACGCTCGTACAATTCTTCGGCATGCGCCTCAGCGCCGATGCCGAGCCAAATGTCTTCATCATCCAGTCGCTCCAGACTCTCGTCATCGAGGGCCTGGCCGGTACTCTCGGTATCGTCTTCTGCATCGCCGCCACCGCCTTCTTCATTCCCCGCATTCTCGAAAAGGGCGCCGCTGATACGACCTTCTCACGCCCGGTCTCGCGTCTGACTCTGCTGCTCTCGCGTTATTTTTCGGGCCTGCTCTTCGTCACTATCCTGGCCGTCATCTTGATCGGCGGCATGCACCTAGGCTTTTTGATCTTCTCCGGCTACAGCGACCCAGGGTTCCTGTGGAGCGTGCCAACGCTCATCTACCTGTTTTCCATTCTGCACGGATTTTCTGTGTGCGTGGGAGTCTTCACGCGCTCCAGCACAGCCGCCGTCCTCGCCACCCTGATCCTGTTCATGTTCTCCGGTTGCATCCACAAGGGCTGGGAAGCCAAGGAGTGGAGCGTGAACCAGGACATACTAGAAACCATGCGTTACGACCTGGGCGGGCGGGACGACATGCCGGACATTTCCCAGGATGACGATGAGCCGGAAGTGGCCAGCGGTGTGCTCGGTTTCATCTTGACCTCCCTGGATGTGGCCCACTTCATCCTGCCCAAGACCGGAGATGCGGACCTGATCACACGCAAGGTACGCGCCCTGGTCACCGAGCCCACACCGGTTTTGGAGGACGAGGACGCGCACCTGACAATTACTCATCACCCCAGCGATTTCGAACTCGTAGCCACAGCGCCCACCCTGGAAGAGCCTGGGCTGGAGTGGATTCACCACGATGAGGACGGGCGCTTGGTCGGCACAATAAGGGCCAGCCGCCGTTCACGTCTGCCAGACCCAGACGCCGCGCAAGCCGATCAGCAGCGCCGCCCCAAGAAAGTTCGCGCCGTAGACGCTGCCAAGCAACTACACGAAGAGGTGACGGGACTCGCATCTACTAGCGGCACTCCGAGCCAGGGGCGGGAGCCAGTGGAAACTCTCTACACCGCCTACGTCTCCTGGACGGAGGAACGGGCAGGAGAAGAAATCCGTCACATCGCGCACTTTTTCACTTTTGGCAACAACATCTTCAGAGTGGAGGGTGAATTCGCCAGTGATTGGGCCAACCAAGATCACCAGGACACACGCATGCTGCGCTTCATCGGCAACTTCAGGTTTGCGGGCTTTGGCGTGCAGGGCTCGAATGCCTGGTACAAAGATCAATTCGATTGGGATGCGCCCTTGCGCTACAACATCTTCTTCTCCATCGCGAGCTCCCTGGCCTTTTGCCTGACATCCTTGGCCTGCGCCGCATGGCGCCTCTCGCGCCTGGACTTTTAGGAGCCCGCCACACTGTGGATCGCTCCCTGCTCCGGGCCTTGTATGAGGTGGTTGGTGAAGCTGGTCTGATCAGCGACTTCGCCGGTTGCCTGCCCTATGAGTGTGACGCCCTGGCCATCATCAGCCAGCGTCCGGAGCTCGTGGTACTACCGGCTGACACGGAAGAAGCCGCCAGGGCCATGGCCATCCTGCATGCGGCGCACATCCCCGTCGTGCCCCGAGGCGCTGGCACGGGCCTGGCCGGTGGCGCCACACCCCGCGCCGACGCCGCGGTCCTTTCCGTGGCGCGCATGAAACAGGTCTTCGAAATCAACGCCGCCGATCGCTGCGCGCGCCTGGGCGCGGGAGTGGTCAATGCACACATCACCGAGGCTTGTAATCACCACCGCCTGTTCTACGCCCCGGACCCCTCTAGCCAACGGGCCTGTACCATCGGCGGCAATGTGGGCACCAACGCCGGCGGCCCCCACGGCCTGCGTTACGGCAGCACGACGCGCCATATTCTGGGCCTGGTCGTCGTCGCACCCAACGGGGAGATCATCGACCTCTCCCATCCGCAGCCAGATCCCACCGACCTGGACCTGGTCGGCCTCTTCACGGGTTCCGAAGGCATGTTCGGCGTTGCCACCGAGGTCACCGTCAGCCTTTTGCCACAGCCCGCCGTGACGGAGACGCTGCTGGCCATCTTCAGCAGCCTCGACCACGCCTGTGACACAGTTTCCGCCATCATCGCCGCGCACCTCGAACCCGCGGCCCTCGAGATCCTCGACGCCCTGACGATCAGGGCCGTGGAGGACAGCGTCTATGCTGCGGGTTACCCGCGTGCGGCCCAAGCAGTGCTCCTCGTCGAAGCCGAAGGCTCCGAGTTCGAAGTCGACACGACTATGTCTGCCATCAGCTCACTCTTGACCGAACACCGTTGCATTGAGACGCGCCGGGCTCGGGACGAGAGCGAACGCACGCGCCTGTGGGCTGGCCGCAAGGGAGCCTTCGGTGCCATGGGGCGCATTGCCCCCGATCTGTTCGTGGCGGATGTGGTCGTGCCGCGCACACGCCTGCGGGAAATGGTCCGTCGAGCCACTGACATCTGCCAGGAGTTGGGCTTGCGCATGGCCAATGTCTTCCACGCCGGGGATGGCAACCTGCACCCCAACATTTGCTTTGATCGGCGTGATGCCGAGGAACTGGGCCGCGTACTGCAGGCCGGTGAACAGATCATGGCTGCTTGCCTGGCCATGGGCGGTTCGCTGTCCGGCGAACATGGCATCGGCTTGGAAAAACAAGCCAACATGGCAAACCAGTTCGAGGCCGCGGATCTCTCTGTCATGGAACGAGTACGCGGCGCACTCGATCCAGAGCGCCTGCTTAACCCGGGCAAACTGCTGCCCAACCGTTCCTGCCTGGAGCTAGGCGATGGATGGCTTCCCCCCACGACAACTGGTGCGCTGCGATGACAACTCTCGCCGCATCTCTCGCCAGCTTGCTCGGACCTGCTGGCAATGGGCCGAACCCGGCAGGCCTCGCCCTGCCCGTCGCCGCCCCGGCGGATGAGGCAGAACTGTTGGAGTTGCTGGCCTTCGCGCGCAGCGAACAACTGAGGGTCATCCCCATGGGCAGCGGCACCGGCCTAACCCGCTGGCGTGCCGGGACCGGAGCCGACTTCGCCCTGTCCACGCGCCGTCTGACCGGCGTGCTGGCCTTTGAACCAGACGACGGAACGCTGGCGGCGCGGGCCGGCACTCCGCTCCATGAACTGGCCGAGTTGGCCGCCGGGAGCGGCCATCACCTATCTCCGCGCCTGCGCCACGCCCCCACAGCTTCTCTTGGGGGCGTCCTGTCCGCCGGGCGCGCCGGACCAGATCGGTTGCGCCTGGGCCCGCCCCGCCACCAGCTCCTGGGCACGCGTATCGCCCTCTCCGACGGCACCGTGGCGGCCTCCGGAGGACGGCTGGTCAAGAATGTGGCCGGCTTCGACCTGCACCGGCTGCACTGCGGCTCAAGGGGCACTTTGGGCATCATCCTAGAAGCCTGCCTACGGCTCCATCCGGCGCCAGAGGTTAGCTCGCGACTTGCCACGCGCTTTGCTGGTCCGGACCAGGCCCGGGCCGCCGCCGAGTTAGTGCGCCGGGGCCCGCTACGCCCTTGGGCCCTGGTGCTGGAGGAACTTACCGGCACGGATGGTTCATGCACATTGCACCTGGAGCTCGGCGGCGCCGAACAAGTCCATGCCGCCGAGCTGGCCTGGGTGCGCGCAGCAATGGCCGAGTTGAATGGCGCAACGCTAGCCCCGGCCAGCGGCGAGGAACTCGACCACTGGGCCGATGGCGCGGGGGCGCGCTTGACGGTTACTTGCCAAAACTCACGACTCGCTGCAGTGGCCCCTCTGTTGGCAGAGCTTGTGCCAGGCCCGCAAGTCACCCAACCAGATTTGTCACAGATACATGTCTTCGGCCATGGCCCACCACTGACAGAAGCTGAACGACATCCCCTGGCGCAACGCCTCGCCAGGCAGGGCGCGCGGATCACCGGACACGCTAGGGCCGCTGAACCCGGAGCCGAATGGTCGGCGCGCATTCGCGGCGCTCTCGACCCGCTCTCCATGTTCGCTGAGACTGAGGCAGGCTCGTGAACGGCACCCAATCCTGCCCCGCACCGTCCGACCTGGCGAGCATCGTCGACTACGCCGCCAGCCTCGACTGCATCCACTGCGGCCTGTGCTTGGAGGCCTGCCCGACCTACACGCTCACGGGCCGCGAGGGCTCCAGTCCCCGGGGACGCATCCACGCAATGCGCGCCGTGGGCGAAGGTCGCTTGGAGGCGGGCAGCGCCCTAAAGGAGGAACTCTCCTTTTGCCTCGGTTGCCGACGCTGCGAGAGCCTCTGCCCGGCGGGCGCGCGCTACGGTCACATGCTCTCGGTGGCGCGGGACAGCCTCGCTCAAAGGTTCACGCCCTGGCCTGCGCGCCTGGTGCGCTTTTTGAGCCTGCGCCTTGTGGTGCGCAGCCGACTGCTGCTCTCTGGCGCCGCCTCAACTCTTCGGCTTTGCCAACGGTCCGGCCTGTTCCAAGCCCTAGCGCGACTCTTCCCACGCTCCGCCCGTCTGGCAGCCCTGGCCGCCTTGCCCGCGGTCCCAGCGCGGGCCGCGCGCCGCCCTTTGCCTCCGCTGACCCCGGCCACTGCCCCAGGTCCCGCGGAGACAGATGCAAATGATGCCGAAGTCGCCATGCTCGAAGGCTGCGTGATGCCAGAACTCCTGGGCCGCGTGAACCGCGCGACGGCGCGCACCATTGCCGCCGCCGGCTCATCCTGTCGCACGGCTCCCGGCCATGTTTGTTGCGGCGCCCTGAACGCCCACAACGGAGACCTGGCCGGAGCCCGCGCTTTGGCGCGCACCACCATGGACGCCTTCGACGCGCTGACGGGAGCAGCCGACGCACCCCTGACCGTGGTGGTCAACTCCGCCGGCTGCGGCGCGCACATGAAGGAATACGTCGAGCTCTTCGAGCCCGGAACACAAGACCACGCAAGGGCCCAGGCCTTCGCGAGTCGCGTACGGGACTACGCCGAGTGGCTGGCTCCACGCCTCCCGGCCCTGGTCTCCCCCACTGGCATTCAGGCCCCGGTGGCGTATGACGATCCTTGTCACTTATGCCACGGCCAGGGCATCCGTTCTGAACCGCGGGCGATCCTCGATGCACTACCAGGCGTCCAACGGGTCGAAATGGAAGACAGCGAAGCATGTTGCGGTTCAGCCGGCACCTACGCACTGCAGCGCCCGGAGGATGCCCAGGCAGTTTTTGCCTCGCGGGAACGGGCCTTCGGCGAGAGCGGCGCCGGCATCCTGGTCACGGCCAACCCCGGCTGCGCCCTGCAATGGATTGCCGGCTTGGCTACTAGCCACCCGCAGGCACGGGTGCTGCACCTGGCGGAGGTAGTTGAACAGGCGCTCGTGGAGCAGCCTGACGAGCTAGGAGCCCGTTGGAATAGTCCCGTCGCGAGGCAAAGCCATCGGCGACGAGGCAAGGAAGGCGAAGGCGAGACGGCGGAAGCGGCCCTGTAGGGCCGTTGAGCACGGCTCGACAAGCCTGACGCCGCATCGGCGGCGATGGCAAAGCCGCAGTAGGGAGTTTTTCAGCGGGCGACTAGTGGTCGAATAGCCCCCAGCACCTCCCGCGCCAATCCCACCGACCCCGGCAGACCCGGGTCCCAGGAAACAAAGAGCAGGCAGGTCTGGCCGCCACTGCTGATGTTTGCGCGCACGGAGTCGTGGAACACAGCCCCCGGCCCATAGCGGCGTTCGTGCACAAGGGGCACCTCTAAACTGCCCCAGGGCACTCGCTCGGAATGGACCACAACAGGCCCCCCGGCGGGCTTCAGGTCCTCCGGGCCATCGCTGGACAGGCTGCCGAAGGCCTTTTCCAAGGCACCCGCCGCCAGGCTCTGGGGATACCAAACCAGAGCAGCTTCCGCGGGTGGCTGGTTCTTGGCTCCCACCGGCAGCTGGCTCCAGACAATCGACTTGCCGTCTGCTTCCGCCACAGTTCCGGAGACAGACGGTGACTCTGAATCCTCGGATACGCCTCGCTCGCGGGTCAGCCGCAATACGCGCTCCCCTAGGGGCAGGGTGGCGGCGCTGTGGGGCTGCAAGTCAAAGGGCCAGGCCTCAACCGCATAGGATCGGCCCAACAACTCCGCGCAATCCTCGACGCTGCCATCCAGCGAGCTCAAGTAGGCCACCAGGGCAGCCATGAGCGCCAAGCCCAGGCCGGTCAGAAAGACAACGACATTGCTCTCCCGGCCAGCATTCACCGCGGACCGTCGACGACCGGTTCGCCGGCGCTGGAGAGATCAAAGGGGCTGATAAGCGCCACCAACTGTTCGTCGGTCGGGCGCTCGCTGGTGCCGCTGGTTTGGACTTGCAAGTAGACAAACTGCCCATCCGGAACGGTCACATCGATAAAGGCCATGGAACCGGAGGCGGCCTTGAGGCCCTCTTCGGGCATTAACTTCTTCAGAATGCCAGCGATCTTCATGTCCACGCGCACTACCGCCAGGCTGCGCCCCTGAGTCACCAAGTCGCTGCGATCGAGCCCTTCGAAGTTCACTTGGCCGCCAACGGAATCGGGGAAGTGCACCTCCTCGTCGTAAAAAAGCTCTTGGCGTGCTTTTGCGCCATCATCGCCCTCAATGGTAACCACGACAAACTGCCAGCCATTATCCAAGTCGACAAACTGAAACTGGTCGTAGTTCAGGATGTGCATCCCCATCATCAGTTCCAGATTGTCCGGTCGCTCGTCATAGGACAGGACCTCGGACAGCAATGCCCACTGCGTTTCATCATCAGTGGCTTCTTCGATCTTGTTGAAGACGAAGATGCCTCCGAGAATCACCAGCAGAATCGCCAGTAGGCAACCGCCGCCACAAAACCACAGCCAAGTGGGCAGGCGCCGTTTGGTCGGTTTGGAAGCCAAGGCTTCCAAGTCACCGAAATCATCTTTGGATTTAGTCATGGTTGGCCTGTCAGGGGTTCTAGCCCGGGTTATTCATGAACCGAGATGCAAGACGCCTCGAGTCAGTTCCTGGTGGCGCCTTGTGCGTGCTGGCCCCGGAGACGACCTTTACAGGTCGTCGAGGACGCCAGTGCGCGCAAAGTGCCGCCGGGGGCCGAGAGGTCGGCGAAACCGGCCGTTCGTGGTGTTTGGCGCTCGTGTTCATGAGTAATCCGGGCTAGGTTTGGGCAGTGCGGCGAGCTGAGGCAGCGAGGAGCTTATACTCCTTCTGCCAGCGTTCATTCAATGCGGCCCGCAGGGGCGGCTGGCGTGGACCGGGCCAGGCGCTGGCGGCCTCCAACATCAGGGCCAGGAGTCCCTCGAAATCAAACCAATCGACGAACTCCTCTGCGATGGTCTGCTGGGGGCCCGTGTTGTGGTAATTGCCCAGGGCCAGACAGAGGCCGCCGGCGGGTACGCCCCACAGGTTATAGGCCGTGGACTCGCAGGAGCCTCCGTCCATCAGGGCCCGCTGCACGGGAAACCCGCCGCGTTTCTTGGCCAGGGTCGCGGCGGCTGTCTGGAGGTGAGCGCAGATGGCGGGATCGAAAACCGTGCGCCCGTCGCCAACCCTGATCACCGGGCCCAATCCCACCTTGGCGGTCGTGCGCCGGGGCGAACACTCCAGGCCGATGACGTGCACATCGCCCAGGGCACGGCCCAAGAGGCCAGACCGCAGCAGACCCACACAACCCACAAACCCCGTCTCCTCGGCACGGGTGAAGATGGCGGTCACCGGGCGCGGGTGGCGGCGCTCCGCCAAGAGGTCGAGCAGGGCCAAACTGGCGGCGGCGGGTAGCAAATCGTCGCACACGCGCCCCCGGAAGCGGCGCCCGCTGATGCGCCCTGGAGTCAGGTCCCAGGCACCAAACATCCCCCGACGAGCGCGGCCGCGGAAGCGTGAGAGCTCGCACATAGCGGTGCCATCGGGGCGTTTTTCCGCGCGCCGCACGCGCGCCGTGGCGCAGGCGGCGTGGGTCTTGGGATCGAAGAATCTCACATCGCCCCCAACCATGTACTCCAGGGGTACGCCGCCGTGGAAGCTGGCTCGCCGGCGGCCGTCCCGCATGCCCCGGTAGTGAAAGCCCGGATGATCCAGGTGAGCGCTGAAGGCGAGCTGGGGAGCCTTGCTCGTCCGTCCGTTGCCGGGCCAGGTGAGCAGCAAGTTGCCGTGGGGATCACGGCGGCGCACCAGGGTCGGGCGGGCGGCGGCAAATGACTCCACCACCGCCAGAGCGGCGTCCTCGGCATAGGGCGCCGTGGGTGCGCATAGCAGGCGTTCCGTGTGCCCCATGAGGAGCTCGCCATCGTCCGCTGTGAGCACGCTGGATTCTGAACGGGGCAGGCGAAAGCGCGCGCCAGGGGCCTCCGGCAGGGATGCGGTGGCGCGTTTGGACTTGGTCATGGCTTGGTGTCGCGTAAACATCCCAGCGGGATCAGGAAGCGGGCACGAGGACGATTTTGCCCAGGACCGAACCAGCCTCAAGCAGTCCGTGGGCTTCCTGAATGCGCGCAAGGGGCAGGGCACGGTCGAGCACCGGGCGCAGGCGGCCGGCGGCCACCTGTTCAAAAATGCCCGGCAGGCAGGAGGCGGGCCCCATGGTGGAGCCGTGAATGGATTGGTTCTTGATGAACAGGTGTGGCAGGGTCAAGGGCACAGTGGGGCCGGTGGTGCCGCCGCAGGTAACCAGGCGCCCGCGGCGAGCCAAGACGCGCAGGGAGGTTTCCCAGGTGGCGGGCCCAACATGCTCGATAACCACCTCGACGCCACGCCCCCCGGTCGAGCTCTTGACCATGCGCCCCCAGTCTGGGTCGTAATGATCCAGCACCTCCTCCGCGCCCAACTCACGGCACAGTTCGCGCTTGGCCTCGGTGCCGGCGGTGGCGATCACCCGGGCACCGGCCTCCCGCGCCAGTTGGATGGCGGCCGAACCCACGCCGCTCGTGCCCCCCAGAACCAATACCGTTTCACCCGCCGCCAGTTCGGCGCGCCCCATTAGCATTTCCCAGGCTGTCATAAAGGCCAGGGGAACTGCGGCACCGGCCACCGGATCCACCGCCTCCGGCAGGGGAAAAATGTAACGCGGCTCGAGGGCGAGCAACTCACGGTGAATGCCGTCAGCGTGTTCGCCGCGGATGCCATAGTCATCCGCCAGGTGGTCCTGTCCCGCCAGGTCATGGGGCGACTTGCCGGAGCTCATCCCCGGTTGAATCACCACGCGTTGACCTATCTCCAGACCGGGACGCTCGCTGAGTCCAGCCCCCAGGGCTTCGATTACGCCGGTGCCATCGCTCCCTGGAATGCGCGGCAGGGGAATCTCCAGTCCGGGCATGCCGCGGCGCACCCACAGGTCCAAGTGATTGACCGAGGCCGCCAGCACTCGGACGAGCACCTCCCCCGGCCCGGGCTCGGGTTGGGGCAGGTCGACGACCTCTAGCACCGAGGGCGGTCCGTGACTCGGGATCTGGGCAGCCTGCATGGCACCCACCCTTGTAGCAGAATCGGAGGGTGCCCTGAAGGGTTGGGCTCAGAGGTCGACCTGGACCGTGCGCCCACCGGTGGCCGCGCACATTTGTTCCCAGTGGCGACGCAGGAAGTTCGAGGTGTCCACCAAGAGGGCATCAAAAGCGACGCGCCGATAGCGGTTCAGCTCCGGTAGCAGATCCGCCATCAGCTCCAGGTTCCAGCGATGTCCGCCGGTGGGAGCGCCATCGGTCAAGGCCATGATCGTATCCACGCTCTCATCTTCTAGGGCGAGCCGGGCCGCATCCCAAAAATTCCCCGTGCCGCGCTCATTGCAGCCGTCGAAGTAATCCAGGGCCGCGCGCACATTGCGCTTGGTGGCGGGCACCAGCTCATCCTGCCAGGGGTGGGGCTTCCCCGTGTAGGGGATGACATTGAAGTGGGTCGTTTCCGGCAGGGACTCCAGCGCCTTGCGCAACTCCTCACCCGCCACATCCTTGCGCGTGCGATCGCCCCGGTCCTCCCAAATGGAACCGGAGAAGTCCACCAGGAAGCACAGGCGCTCGGAGATGACCGGTAGACCGACGAAGCTCGAGGTGGCGTCCTCCGCCGGGGCCGGAGCGGAAGATGCGCTAGAGGCAGGCCGCCAGTTTTGGTCCAGGCTCTCCACCAGCCTGCGCCAGGGTCGCGGGTCCAGCCGGTGCTTCATGCCCGTCAGGCGCCGCAGGTGATCCACCGCCCGCCAACGCAGGCGCAGTTCGCTCTCCGCTTCCAGGCGTTCGACCATGACCATCAGCCCGGCCCGAGATTCCTGGGCCGCCAATGAATCCAAGGCCGCCTTGCGCACGGCCATTTCAGGCGCCGCCGCCAGGGGCTTGATGCGGCTGGGAACAGCATCGCCAGGACGCCGGGCCAGCACCTCCAGCGCCGCCACTCGCAGGGCGGGGCGTTTATCCCCCAGGGCCGTGGCGAGATACTCCGAGAAGTTCGGGGCCGGTGGGCCGCCAGCGTCGATGGCTTCCAGGGCCAAGAGGGCGGCGGCGCGCACTTCCTCGTCCTTGTCCCGCTCGCAGGCCTTCTCCAGAGCCGGCATAACCTTGCGCCCCAGGTCTCCAGTCAGGTTCCCCGCCCGGGCCAAGCGCTCCAGGCTCCAGGCCGCCGTGCGCCGCAGCTCGGACTGCTTGCCACCCAGACTCTTCTTGAGTAGCTCGCCGTCCACGGTCTGGGGCATGCGTCCCAGTGCTTCCGCCGCCCGCAGAACCACCAAGTCGTCCCGGGCCCCGAGCCCCTCCTTGCCAGACAAAACCTCCAGTGCCGCCGGCGAGGCACTGCGGCCAAACTGGATTTGGGCTTCATCCGCCACCATGGGCTCTTCGTCTCCCAGGACGCCGGCGATCAACTCCCAGGCCTCTTCCACCTGAGCAGGAGAGCTGATCTTGGCCAACTCCTTGACCGCATTGCGGCGGGTCTTCTCATTGTCCGAGCGCAGTTCGCCCTTGAGCGTCGCAAGATCCTCGGGAAGGTTCACCCCTGCGGACGCGACCGGCAAGGCGGCAGCTCCCTTGGCAAGGGCCAGCGGGCATACCAAAGCCACTAGGATGGCGAGCGTCATCGGCGTCTCCGGTAACGGTTCTCCGTGGGCGGAGTGAGCACTCCGGCCTGGGCAAAGGCTTCTTCCATCACATCTCTCAGGGCGGCGCGGTCGTCCACGCGGTTGAGTTCACCGCCCAGCTCCAAGTAAGCATCACCGCCGCCGGCCAAAAATGAGTTCAAGGTCACGCGGTACTCGCGCTTCAGAGCCAAGGGTTCGCCGCCGATCGCGACACCCAAAACTTCATTGCCGGAGGTCCCTTCGCGCACCTCGAGCACCAGACCGCTGAACTCCAGGCCCGAGTGGGCTTGCCCCTCCACGGCGCGCCGCAGGGTCGCCAGGAGCTCGGCCCCGGTCAGGGTCACGGTGACGAGGTGGTTGCCAAAGGGCAGGATCTCGAACAGATCTCGGCGCGTGACCGGACCCGCCGCCAGGTCACAGCGAATACCGCCCCGGTTTTGCAGGGCCACATCGGCATCCGTACGCCGACGCATGACATCCGTTATCAGATTGCCCGCCGGTGCTGTCTCCAGGGGATGGCGGCTGCGCGACAGTGGAGTAGCCAACTCCCCCACCACACTATCCATGTGGCCAGAACTACGCTTCACCAGGTGCTCACAGGCCCTAACCAAACCCGGGGGGAGGTCATCCGCCCGCGCCTCCTCCATCAGGTCGATCAGGCGCGAACGACTGCGCAGACATTCACCGCTCTCGCGATCAAACCACAAATCCACTCGGCCCAAGGCGCTGGCCTTCGAGCCAGCCTGGGCGATGAGCACCTCTCCCTCGCGCAGGCCTTCCGGTAGATAGGTGTGTGAGTGGCCACCGACGATCAGGGGCAAGTCCCCATGGGCCCGAGCCAAGTCCCGATCCCCATTCACGCCCAGATGCGTCAGGGGTAGCACCAGATCAACGGAATCACGCAGCTCGCGGCGCACCTCTTCCAGGGCCAGGGCCGGATCCACGAACTCGAAAGCGCGCACGGAATCATCGGTAATCTCAGGTGTGGCCGGCGTCAGCAAACCGACCACAGCAATCTTGAGGCCCGCCCGCTTGAAGATGCGCCAAGGCTTGACCCAAGCCGGACGCTTGCCATCTGCCCGCCCCCTTAGATTGGCCAGGACCGCCGGCAGCTTGCTGGCCTTGAGGTGCGCCTCAATGGTCTCCACTCCGTGATCGAACTCGTGGTTTCCCACACAGAGCACATCATGCCCCACGCGGGCCAAGGCCTCCAAAAAGTCCCTCCCGTCCTCAAGCATGCCCTCGGGTGTCCCCTGGAACCAATCCCCCCCATCCACCACCAACACGCCCGCGCCGCTCCTGCGCGCTTCCTCGCTCTCCTGGGCGATACGGGCGGCCAAACGCTCCAAGCCTCCGATCAGGGGCGGATGCTCATCGTCGAGCCAGGTCGCATCCCGGGGCAACACCTGCCCATGGATATCGTTCGTGTGCAGCACGACCAGGTGCTGTGGGCCCGTGGCGGCCTCGGGAGCTCTGGCAGGCGCCCAACACGACAGGCACAGGGCCAGCAGGGGCAGCAGCAGTAACTTGCGACGGTTGAAGTGAAGCACGGGCCCAGGTTAACGGAATGGAGTGCCGGGCGGGACAATTGAACTGCCGACAAACCAAGGACGGGCGAGCCCCGGGGGAGTCGCCCGTCCAAACCAGAATACTATCAGCGCAGGCGAATCTGCTCGCCCCGGGGATAGGCGATGCGCACCTGGTAGACAATATCCGCGCTACCGGCGGCGGGCACCGGCAGGGCCCAGGTCTGGATGCCCTTTTCCTCCGCATCCTGGCGCCAGCGCTCGTCCTCCGAAGGCGTGGGCTGGGCCTCGGCCAGGTCCACATCCAGGCGATCATCCGTGGGACGCGGCAGAACTTCCCGCACCAGCACCGTGACGGAACCGTCCTCCGCCGCGGCCGGCGAGCCGTTGTTCTCTATGTGGATGCGGTAGCCATTGATGGAGGTCTCCTTGTTTCCCAGGAACCCCGGGCCCTTGCGCCGATCCTCGATCTGGGTGCGTTCGAGCACGAGCCCGGACACCGCACCCAGGTGCAAGGTGAACTCGGCCCCTGGCTGGACCGCATCGAGCGTGGCGTGGCCGAGGAAATCAGCCCCGAAGAAAACCGCCGCCCGTCCCGGCAAGAGGGTCCATTCGCTGTCGTTGGTCGCTCTCCCGCGCAGCCAAACAGTTTTGTCCAGGGCCGGAACGCAGACGTGCTCCGGTTCCGCCCCCAGGGAGGTGCGGCCGACAAGAACGGTGGTCGGCTGGTCGCGGGATTCGATGGTCTCGCGCCGGGCCAGGCGGAAGCGGGCCGAAAGCCCCTCGTTTTCCACGGCCGCGAAGGGCCGAGCAGTGACCTTCAGCCCACGCACCGAATCCGCCGCGGCGTCTTCGTATTCCTCCTCGGGAATGCCGGAGTAGCCCAAGGAGCGCAACTGCTTGCGAGCCTCAACGCGGCCCCCGTACTTGGACGGCGGCTCAACGATATCCACCCAGCTAGGTTGCGGCTCGGGCCCCTGGGCGCCCAGCTTCGGCCTGGCCGTGGACAACAGCACCGCCACATCGCTCCAGTCCTCGCCGGTCTGCTGCCAGATATCCGCACGATAGACGAGCTCCACTGCTCTGGCATCCTTGGCCGCCCGCAGATCGTACTTGGGACGCCAACCGGCGCTGCCGACGATGTAATCGACACCCAGGGAGGACTGCTCGCTGCCATGGGAGACGACCACCACTTCCACATCGACGACATGGATGCCCGAGGTCTGGCCAATCCGTCCCAGATCCAGTTCAAGGTCTCTGATCCGACGATCCACATCTTCGATTTCCCAGGCCTTGGCCCGTGCTTGACGCCTGTTTTCTCCCAGGCGCGTGGCTATGAACTCGTAGTTGGCGGCCCAGGCCTCGGGGTTCGGCCGTCCTGATCCCACCTCGCGCCCATGGGCCGCCTCTTCCTGCTTGAGCAGGCGATCCAAATGGCGCCCGAGGGCTTCGATTACCTGGGACTCGTCCTGCAGTCCGGCCCGCTCGCGCTGCAACTCCTTGAGTGCCTCGCGCAGCATGCCCAACCGTTCATCCGGCGGCGACTCCGCATAGCGATCCTTGATTTCGACACTGACTACATCGCCTCCCTGACAACTGAGGCGCAGGTTTTCCCGGTCGAGGGCGCGTGTCAGTCCCTGCAGCACAAAAGTGCGCTCCTCGCCGGGCTGCATGGCCGGCAGCGGCGCGGCGCGGTGCACCAGGGCCGAAGAGCCATAGACGCTGACCTCGGTGATGGTCGAGGCCAGGGCGTCCTGGGCCGCAGCCGGCCCGGCCAAGGCCGTGGCGCACATGAAGCAGGCGGTGGATAGTAGCTTGAGTCGAAACATGATTGGGCTCCGTTGACGCCCGGCAGATAGCTCGAGCAGGTGGGTTTGGGCGGCCTGATAAACGCATTGCTGGCGGGCCAGAATCCCATTAACGGAGCCGCCGTAAGAGCGGCTAGGCCCAGCCCTGATTTTATCCAATCGGGCCTTCAAACTCACAATCTAGGGCGCCGCCAGGTCCCTGGGCAGGCCTGGGCGACGGGGTCGAGCTAGGAACCCGTTGATAAACTCCCTACTACGGCGCCGCCATTGACGCCATCGCTGCTATCGAGGCCATCGACGCCATCTTCGACGGCGACGGCGGCGGCGGCATCAGCCCCGTCGCCGCCGGCTTCGCCTCGCGACGGCCCTGTTTCAACGGACCCCTAGCACCAGGAGTTGTTGAGCACTTCTCCCATGCCTCCGGCCCCGGGGACGATGTAGGATGAGTCGTCGAGACCTCGCTCCCGGTCCCACAGAGTGCCTGGCACGGTCGTCAGGACTTCCGGCGGGGAGAGTCCACGGTCCAACCGCGCGGTGTAGATGACCGTGTTGGCACAATTGTCCAGGACGGCGCGCATGTACTCGGGCGTCGAGATCATTGGCATGGCGATAATCAAGGCGGGCTCGCCGTGGTGCTCGCGGTAGTGGCGCACGGCGCGCACGGTGGTGGCCCCGGTGGCTCCCATGGGATCTGGCAGGATCAGGATGGCCCCCTCGACCGTGCCACCGATCTTGCTACCGGAGAGATCCACACCGGTGACGCGCCCCTGCTCGTCGGTAACGCGGGCCATGGTCAAGTGATCCAGGCGGATGTTTTCAGTGGGCAAGACCGTGTTCAACAGCTCGAAGCAGGTCTGGGAGGGAATGATGCCAGCGCGAATGATGTCGGCCACCACGACGCGCGTCTCCGGTGTAATGGCCGGCCCGCGGTAGACGCCGGCCCGGGGATGGACGGCGGACATGCGCGTTTCGATTTCGGCCCCTTGCTCTGGGAACTCCTGGCCGCAGGCGGCGATGCACAGGGAGATATAGGTGGTACGCAAGGTGTTGACCATCTCCGGGTGCCCGACCTCGTCGCTGCCGAGGCGTGCCAGGGCAGTCAGCAAGAAGAGGTTGTTCAGGATGTGCACCCGTGAACCGTAGAGGTGCGCACGTTCCCAACCGGCGGTGCGGGAGCCTTGGTTGGTGGTCGGGTCCGGCATGGGGATGGTCTTGGTGTATTCTTCGGTGCTGTTCTCGTTCATGGCTGATTCACTTGCTGGTGGTGTCACCGGAAGCTCGGGCGGCGTCCACGGCGGCGTCGATGCCGCGCTTGAGAGCCGCCACCAGACGCGGAATGGCTGGTGTGGGAGTCGAGCAAAGGGCGACGCGCACGGCGCCCTTCATGGGGACGATGTAGACGCCTTCGGCGCGCATGGTGGCGGCGGTCAGTTCGGCGTCCGGCGTGAAGAGCGAGACGAAGAAGCCACCCTCGTAGCGCGGATAGACCAAGCCCAGGGCCTCGGCTTCGCGATTGAAGACTTCCACGCGAGCGCCCAGGTCGCGGATCAAGCCGGCGCGCTCAGCGTCTACCCGTTGACGCAACTCGGCGTTTGTCAAAAGCTCCGTAATGGCCAATAGGCCCAGGTGATTGCAGTTTGACCAGGTGCCACGGCAGGAGAAGGAGATGGCGTTCGCGATGCGCTCGCGCTCATCGGCGTCGTTCGCCAGGGCCACCAGGGCACCGATGCGCGCGCCGTATTGGGCAAAGGTCTTGGAGGCACTCCAGGCCACCAGCACCACGGCTGTTTCCGCCATTGTATCCAGGTGCTGAATCCAGGACTCGGAGCCCTCCCGCCCGTAGCGCGCGTAGGCCAAATCATTGAGGAAAGCCACCGGTGCCTGGCGGCCGGCCTCGCGCACGATGTTCGCCACACCCGCCCATTCCTCATCGTCGAGTGAGTAACCGGTGGGGTTGTGGCAGGGGAAGTTGAAGATGACCAGGGCCCGTCCTTGGCGGGAGATGGACCAGGTCAGGGATTCCTCGAAGGCCTTGAGGTTGAAGCGGCCTGACTCATCGAACATCTCGAAAGTCTCGACGGCCCGCCGCGTGTGGTTGGCGATGATCTTGTAGGGCGTCCAGAAGTACTCGGTCGTCAAGAGCGCCTGACCGGGATCGAGGAAGTTGACAATGGCGTGGTGCAGGGCGCCGGTGCCACCGGCCGTGGCCACGGCTACGGAGTGCGCGGAGAGCGTGCCGGGTTTGCTCGTGGGCGCGCCGAAGGTGTCCTCGATCACCGCCCGCAGAAAGGGTGGATCGCCGGCGATGGGCGCATAGGCGGCGGCCTTGGTCGGCGGTACCGAGGCATAGGCCGTGAAGACCGCCGGCATCACACACAGGCGTCCATCGTCCTCCATCAACGCTCCGATGGTGGCATTAAGAATGTCCTCCCCGGCGGCGGCGCGGGCCTTGGCCTCGCTGTTGAGGGAGAAGATGGGGTCGTCACCGGGGCGGTCGGTGGCGGCGTCGATGAGGTGGGAGATCTGGTCAGTGGTCAACGCGTCGTTCACTGGCAATGTGATGGAAAGCCCGCAGGCGGGATTGCCCAGGCCGCTGGCGCCCGAGCGAAGTTTGGTGAGGTCACCGTGAATTGAGGCCCTAGTGTAAGGCATGGATGCCTGCCTGACCGGCAGAACCGGGAGAATGGGGTAGCTGGGGCAACTCCCTGGGGGGGGTGGGTGCGGGTCCTGTATGCCTCCTGAAAGACCACCTCCGGGAGAGACCGGGACTGTGGACAGGTCGGGGCACGGCGTTATGGTGGTCACCTGCGAGTTTCCTCGCCCCCGAGGCCTCGTGCCACCGGTGGCCGCCGTGGCCATTTATGGTCCCCGTGGCCCCCGTGGCCCCCGTGGCCACCGTGGCCATAAGAGGCCCACCACAAAATTACTGGCACCCCACTAACACAGGAGCCCCACAATGTTGCTCTCCGCCCTTTTGTTGACCGGCAGCGGCGCCCTCGCCGCCCCGGCCCCCGCCCCCGACCACGGCAAGCTCGCCTGGGTCGACGGAACCTTCGAAGCCTTGGTCGAGCAGGCCGAGGCGGCTGACAAACTTATCTTCCTCGACTTCTGGGCGGATTGGTGAGGCTGGTGCAAACGGTTGGACAAGGACACCTTCTCCAACGACTCGGTGGTCACCGAGATGGGCGACATCCTGTGCATGAACCTCGACAAGGACAGCAAAGCTGGCGGTGAGGTCGCCGAACTCTTCGGCGTCGGCCCTCTGCCGACCCTGCTGTTCCTGGACTCCGACGGCTCCCCGCGAGACTCGATCATCGGGTACCTGCCACCGGAGTCCTTCCTGGATGAGGTCAAGCGCATCAAGAGCGGCCGGGGCACGATCTCCGGCCTGCGCGCCGAGCTAGAGAAAAACGGCGATGATGTTTTGGCACACCTCCAGTTGGCCTCGAAGCTCGGAGGCTTCAACGACAAGGAAGGTGCCGCCGCCCAGGTAAGCGCCGCCACGGCTCTCTTGAAAGCGGAAAGGGGTTTCGATGCCTCTAGCGTGGATGAACGCTTCGCCATCGCCCTGGCCCTGCTCGAGCACGAGTTGGAAGACCTCTATGACCAGCAGGTGGCCGCCATTGCCCGTTTGGATCCAAACGGCGAGAGCATGCCCTCCCGGCGCTTGGCCCTGGATGAAGCCATTGACACCTTGATGGCAACTGGCGACAAGACCGCACTCCTGGTATTGCTCGGCAAGGAGACCTCGGGCGAGCTCCTCTTCGAGGGTTGGGGCATGATCCAACGCTATGAGGCCTGGAAAGGTGGCAAGGCCAGCAATGACGGCGACGCCGACGCCGCCAAGAAGCACGGTGCCGCTGCCCGCCATGCCGGAGCCCAGGCTTGGAAACACTGCCCCGAGGACAAGCATGGGTCGTTTGGCAATTCCCTGGCCTGGAGTTACTACGAGGCCGCGGAGGAGCTGACCAAGGAGGAAATGGACTACGCCATCGACGTCGCCTACAAGGCCCTGAATGCCGCGCCAGGTGATGTGAACGTCATGGACACCGTGGCTTGCTGCCTCTACATGGCCGGCCATGTGACGGATGCGGTGAAGATGGTCAAGGAGTGCCTGAAGATCGACCCCGACAATGAACTGTGGATGGAGCGCATGAAGGAGTTCCACCCGCAGATGAAGTAGACCGCGCTGCGCGGGGCCGGCGGTTGCGCCGGCCCCGCGTTTTTTTGTGCCTGGGCTCGCCCGCTACCTTTACCTGGGCGGCCCTACCTGATTAGCACTGCACGCGGGACGCTACCTTGCAGAGCTGATGCCATACGGGTGCACGGTCTGTAACGCCACGGCATCAAGGCCGCCAGCATCTCCCCCGCT
>NYXZ01000017.1 GCA_002686595.1 Planctomycetota bacterium
CGGGCGGGGGGAGCTCTGTGCAGTTCCTGGGCGTGAGGGCGAGTCCCGGCATCGGATTCGCCCAAGCAGCCCCAAGGCGGGTCCGCCGAGGCCCAAGCCACCTCCCTAAGGGGGAGACATGCGCCCCAACCGCCGCGGCGACGCCTAGGTGTCCGTTACCTCGGTTGCCGAGGGCAACGCCAAGTGCGTGGAACAGTTTCTCGCTGAGCGTGGGACGCGGAGAGAGCCAGGGATAGGGAGGGTTTGCTCGTCGAGTAGATCACCAGCACTGTCTCGGAAACGAACTAGCAGTTCGCGGTCATACGAACGGGGCAACTGGCGGCTCGGCGCGATCCAACAGCGCACGGCTCCACTCGGCACAGGGCTTGAGTGAGCGTTGGTCGGGGATGAGGCCAGATCTGCCCCGCTGTCAGAACTGAACTGAAACTTCGCCGGCATGGGCAAGACCAAATCGAGGCCGCCACCGGCGCTGTCGATGCCAGCCATCTCCAGCAGGTCAGCCGGCACTAGCGGTCCGCGGCCAGCGCCCTCCAGCAAGGGGCGCACGCCGATGCGGTCCACTAGCGCAAGGCCCAGGGCATACAGGTAATCCCGCTCCTGGGGCGGCATGCCGGTGGCATCGACCGCACTCAACTCCAAGCGAGCAATCAACTCGGGTAGCTCACCTCGGCTGCGGGCCGCGGAAAGGAGCAGGGCATATTCCGCAGGTACGGCATAGGCCAATGGTGAATCCTGCATCAGATCGAGTGACAGGCGATCACACAATCCCTCTTGCAACATGATGGGCATGTTAGTCGTCACGGGAGAATCAGCTAGATGCCAATGCACCAACTCGTGAGCCAGCGCTCGTTCAAACACGAAGTACCTGGTATCTCTCCAACCACCTGTGTTGATGATAATCGATCTCCTGAAGGTGTACCCCCGATAGGGAGCATCGAAGTCCGGCACCAACCACACCTCAAGCTCCTCTGTATTGCGATACCCGACGGTGGCGATGACCTCGGGCGTGATACTCGCCATCGAGTCCGCAATCATCTCGGCCATGGCTTTCTGATCCTCCCCGCTCCACAGGACGCTTCCCGCGCCGCCGTCGGCAACGATCTCCCCGCCCTGGGGGCGCTCCGGAAGCGCCACAGACTGCGGCCTGCCGCCCCCGGCGCCTCCGTCTGGCGTCGAACAAGCACCGGCACAAACCAGGAGCAAGGTACTGAGGAGGGTGTATTTCATGGAGTGCCACGAAGAAGATGGTGCCCCGCCACCGGCGGGGCACCACCTGTGGTTTGACTTCTACTAGTTCACAAAGGCGCGCAGGGCCGCGTCCCAGAGCTGGGGCGTGCGCAGGGTTGTCCAACTAGAAGTGGCCGCGTTATCCCAAGCATTGAGAGTCGTGTCCAGGCTGGAGATGGGGACGAAGGTCTCGATTACATCCCAGTCGTTGGCAGCGCCATAGTGCAGGACATTGCCAGTCGCACCGAGCTCCGCGTGGACAGCATCATTGATGATCAGAGAGTATGTCATGAACTCATCGTCGATCTCGGCCTGCAGAACGCGTAGGCCCGTGGGTAGCCCAGCGCTGTTGGTCTCGATGGAGATTTCGCTGTAGTGAATGATCTCGAATCCAAAACCAACATCGGTACCGACACCATTGGCCAGAACAAGGTCGCGCAGGGCCGCGGCCTCGTGAAGCGTGGCTGCGGTGATATGGAAGGAGTAGCTAATCTGGGGCGACTCATCAAATTGCGGTTCAATCATGCCACCCATGAAGAGCCAGCGCGGCGTGGGCGTGATGCGAATGTTGGGGCCGCCAGCTCCTTGTTGCGGAGCGCAGCTGGCCAGGTACTCGGCCATGCGGCCGCCGCCACCGTCGTCACCGCCGCTCTCATCGTCGGGACACTTGACCTCTGTCGCTTCCCAGCGCACGGCCCCCGGGGGTACCTGGCCAGAACCAGGCGTAGTAACCGCTAGGGTGCCTACTGTTTGGCCAAGAGAATCACTGAATGTGATTTCAACACAAAGCGGGCGGGTGGCTTCCAACTCCAACGTCCTCTGGCCGTCCGAGGCAACCTCCACCTCGAACTTGGCTGAGCCCCCCCCGGGTAGGGGAGTCGAGCCCTCGCCTTTTACTCGATATTGGGGTGTGGTGCATGCTGAAAAAACAGTCGGAGCCACCAGAGTGGCGAGTAGCAAAAATAGTCCTGTGGGTCGCATGGGAGTCCTTGTCTTTCTGTGATTCTCCCTGGGGGAGATGGGGGTATTGGGGAGATGGGGTAGGTAGCCTCCTCGCTGCTCGACGGTCGGCACCTGGACTTCAGGGCCTGTTTCATCCGTCAGTTGATCCCCAGCAAAGATGTGTCGCTGCACGCTGGGGATTGGAAGGGCACCCCATTCGTGTTGCGGCAGTCCCGGACGGTTTCCACGAAATCCCGGGAACGGGCTAGGCAGGCCCTTGGATAGGCCCAGGGCGGGAACTGCCCTCAGCCCAGGGCGCGGCGCAGCTCAGCCTTGTTCACCGGTCCCGCCGCAGCCAGGCAGCAGCGCTCCGGCCACAGGTGAGCACGAGCCGCGCGTTGCACATCCTGGGTGGTGACTGCTTTAAAGGAGGCGATCAAATCCTCCAGATAACTGTCCCCGAAACCGTGCACCTCGCGCGTGACGAGGAACGCGGCGCGGCGCGAGGCCCGTTCGAATCCCAGGGGATAGGACCCGAGCAGGTAATCCCGCGCCAACTCAAGCTCCTCCACCGCCACGGGCTCGTCGCGGATGCGGCGCATCTCCTCTAGGAAGGCGGCCACAGCAGTCCCCACATGCTCCTTCGAGGTCCCGATGTACGCCCGGAACATGCCCGGTGCCAAACCGGCGGAGTTGTGGATGGCGGCGCTGACCGAGTAGGCCAGACCGAGCTCGTCCCGCAGCCGACGACTGATGCGATCCGTGAAGCCCGGCCCGGTGCCCAGGATGTGGTCGAGCAAAACCAGGGCCGGGTAATCCGGGTTCGAGCGCCGCACACCCAGGTGGCCGAGGTGCACATGGACCTGGGCCCGCTTGGCGTTGAAAGCCGCCACACGCTTGCCGGGTGCGGGGAAGCTGAGGGGCGTTTGGATGTGGGGGCGGCCGCTCTTCCAGCCGCGCAGCAGACGATTCCACTGGCGTCGTACGCGCTCCGGATCCAGCGCCCCGCAAACCGCGATCATGGCCCGGCTGGCCACCCAAGTGCGGCGTTGGTGAGCGCGCAACTTGGCTGGCGTGATGGCCACCAGGGAATCCACCGTGCCGCGCTCGGGGCGGGCCAGCCAATGGTCGCCGTAGACCAGGCCCCGCAGGAGCCTGGAGCCCTGGACGCGGGGATCCTGGGCCTCGGCCATCAGGCGCCCCATGGCCCGTTCCTTCTGGCGCGCCACTGGCCCGGCTGGATAACTGGGCTCCGTCAGCATGCTGGCCATGATCTCGCAGAGCAGCTTCCAATCATCCCCCGCCACCGTTCCGGAGAGACCATTGGCATCCCCCGCAACAGCCCCCCCGGCGGGCATCAGCAGTTTGGATATGGTCTCCTCGTCGTACTTCTTGGTGCCCTGATCNGCCANCGCNCCNACCATGAGCGCCANGCCGCCGAGCCCCNGNGGATCGCNGGAGCGCCCCCCGCGCAGGTGCACNCGCACCGCCGTCACCGGNGCAGCTGGCCGGGGAGATACGAGCAAGCGCGCCCCACAGTCCAGGTCAAAAGCCTGGCAAGGCAACTCCAAACTCACTCCCGGCCTGCGCTTCAAGGACTCGCCCGCACTCATCGCCCGGACACTTTCCGCCCAGCGCCAGCGGACACCTCTTGGCCCCCGGCCACGTTGCCCTCCGGCGGCAGACTCAACCCGGTCACGCAGCGCGCCGGAGTCAAATAGCGCGCCACCACTTCACGCACCTGGCGCGTGCGCACTTGCGCCCAACGCTCGGGCCCCGCCAGGGCCAGACGCCAGTCCACATCCACGGCCCACTCGCCAATATCCTCCGCTAAATCTGTCACCGTCTCCCGTGAGTAAGCCTCCGAGGCCGCCAGGATGCGCCGGGCGACCTTGAGGTCGGATGCGCAAACGCCCTCCCGCGCCAGGAGCTCGAACTCAGCCCAAATGGCCGACTCCAGTTGCTCAGGTGCGACGCCCGGGGCAGCTTCGGCAAAGAGCCAAAAGGCACCGCCCTCCACACGCGTGTCGTTGCTGGTGGAGATGGTCGTGGCGAGGCCCTCTTCCAACACAAGCCGTCGGTACAGACGGCCGAGGCGCCCGCCGGTCAGCACCGTCGTTACGACATCCAGGGCCCAGTCCGCATCCTCACCGGCCTTGACCGTGGGCCAGGCCAGGCACAGGCGCGCCATGGGATCGTCCCAACTCATCTCCAGGCGTTGTGGTCCGGCCGGTTCAGTCAACGGCGGCCGATAGGGCTCCACCGCCGAAAGGGGCTCCCCCGCCACAAGCGAACCGAAGTGCTGACGAACCAAGCGCAGGGCCCGCCCGGATGAGAAGTCACCACAAATCATGAGCGTGGCGTTGCCCGGATGGTAGTAGCGCCGATGCCAGGCGGCCATGTCCTCGACGGTCATGCGCCGCAGACGATCGGCGCGCCCCACAACGGGTTCCCCGTATGGATGGCGTTGAAACAAAGCGCGCTGCACGCGGCGCGAAAGACAGCGCCAGGGATCGTCCTCTCCCATGGACAACTCCTCCAGCACCACCTCCCGTTCCGAGATGAACTCCTTCTCATCCAGCGTCAGGTTCACCATGCGGTCGGCCTCGATGACCAGGGCCTGCTCCCAACGATCCGCCGCGAATTCAAACCAATAGGCCGTGTGATCCGCCGTGGTAAAAGCGTTGTTGTTGCCTCCCAAGCGGGCCGTCAAGCGGTCTACCTCGCCCTTGGCAAAACCCGTGCTGCCCTTGAACATCATGTGCTCCAGGAAGTGGGCCATGCCGGATTCGGTTTCGCTCTCGTGGCGCGCACCCACTCCATACCAGAGGATGACCGACACCACCGGGTCCGCGTGACGCTCCACGAGCAGTAGGCGCAGGCCGTTGCGCAAGCGGTGTTCACGCACCTCTGCGCCAGCTATCCGAGCAGCGCCCGCGGCCCCGCTCCGTCTCCCGCTTTCCCCTGAGCCCCTCATCGGCCGCGTTGCTGCCCACCGGGGCCCGAACGCCGCCCACCACCACCGGGGCGCCGGCTCTTCGCGCCTCGCTGGCCGCCGTGCTGGCTACCGTGCTGGCTACTGCGCTGGCCGCCGTGCCCACCGTCACGCCTAACAGTCCGCCCGCGGTCACCGCCACGTTCACGGTCGCCACGTTCACGGTCGCCACGACGCCCGCGGTCGCGCGAACCTTCATCAAGAGAGCTCCCACCCCACTCATCCGGCCGCACGGGCGATTGGGGATCGCTCCATTCCAAGAGATACTCCACCTCCGGCCGCGACAGGCTGCGCCAGTGCCCGATCTTGATCCCGCGATCGTTCAAGGGCCCGATGCTCACGCGCTTGAGATCCACAACCTTGTAGCCAACCCGTGCGAAGATGCGGCGCACTTCGCGGTTGATGCCCTCGCGCAGCGTCACATTCAGAAATGAGTAGTTGCGCGTGCGCCGTATCACGACTATGCGCGCCCCACCGGTCTTGCCCTCGGACAGGTAGACACCGCCGCGCACTTTCTGAACGGCATCCTCATCGATGTTCCCGACCACCTTTACCGCGTAAGTCTTCGGCACACCAAAACGCGGATGGGCAATGCGCTGGGCGAACTCCCCATCGTTGGTGATCAGGATCAGGCCCTTGCTCTCCTCGTCGAGACGCCCGACAGTGTAAATGCGCCCTTTGCTCGGATCGCGAATCAGATCGATAGCCCGCGGCCTGGTCTCACGCCGCTCGTTGGTACAGACAACCCCCGCCGGCTTGTTGAGCAGGTAATAGCGCCGACTGGTGCCTTCCGCGCGCAACAGCACGCCGTCTACCTCCACGGTCTGCAGCACCGGGTCCACCTTGGTCCCGAGCTTGGTCTCCGGCAGTCCATCCACGATCACCTTGCCGGCGCTGATCAGCTCATCACAGGCCCGCCGCGAGGCGACACCGTGGTCCGCCAGGTATTTGTTGAGGCGCACCAACTGCCCCGGTTCCAACTGCTTGCGAGCGGAGGAATCGCTGGCCGGCTTGGCGCTGGCGCGGCGCGGCATGCGCTTGGCCGGGCCAGCCCCCGTGGGCCGCCGTTTGCGCGTGGTGCGCGTGGTGCGCTTGGCCCCAGCCCCACTCTTCGCTTGTTCCGCGCCCGTGCGCCCTTGCCCGTTTGCCTGCTTGCGTTTCTTGTTCATCACTTATGGCCTTGCCTCTGCTGAGCGTGTCTCCACGCGCATCACACTCAATTCATCCGGCCCAGCCACCAATGAATGGGTCCCCAGCTGTGCCGGCAGAAGCCAGCACTCCCCCGCCACAATCTCCCTCTCGCCGGCGGCGCTCACCAACTGTCCAGCGCCGCCCAACACCACATACAAGAGAGCCGCTTCCTCAGCCGAAAGATCCAGCTCATCACCGACGCGCAGCAACTCCATGGCAAAAGCTGCCTCATCCACCAAGCGCGCCCGGCGGCTGGCGCTGCCGGCGCTGACTAACTCCACCGTCCCGTCGGTTTGCGTCACTCGTTCGTAGTCCACCGAGAGCAAGGCCTCTTCCGGATGCACGGGCCGGCTTTGGCCGTTCTCATCGAGTCGATCCCAATCGAAAAGGCGATAGGTAATGTCAGCGCAATCGGAGACTTCCAACAGGGTGATGCCGGCGCCAATGGCATGGACCGTACCCGGCGGCACATGGAAAAAATCGCCGGCCTGTACCGGTACCGGGTTCAGCAGGTCCACCACATCCGCGCCAGTGGCCCCGGCGGCAAAGGCCCTGGCGTCCACCTCCGGGCGCAGGCCCAGGTGAATCAAACTGTCCGGCTCGGCCGCCAGGATGTACCAGGCCTCGCTCTTGCCGCTCACTCCGGCCGAGAGGCGACGAGCCGTGGCCGCATCCGGGTGTACTTGAACGCTGAGGGGCTTGTCCGTATCCAGAAACTTGACCAACACCGGGAAACGCTCTGCCTCGTTCAAGGCCGCGCTGCCCATGATCTGCGCAGCGCGCGTCCGCGCCAACTGGCCGAGGGTGAGCCCCTCGTCAGAGCCCTCGTTGACCAGAGACTGGCGCCCCTCCAGATCCGCCGCCAACCACACTTCCCCCACTCGCTCCCGGCCCCCGGTCCCCAGGCCCGTGACCGCCTCCAGGCGGCTGCCGCCCCAGATCTTCTCCAGGAAGATCGGTGCCAGGCGTTGGGGCTGGGGCGCGTCGCTGTGGTCTAGGGTGCTCATGGCGGCGGAACAGGATAGCGAGGGTCTGCCCGCAGGGCTTGCCGTATCACCGACAAAGTGCTCACAGACGCTTTCCCGCCACCCAAACCGCCCCTAGGGCCAACTGCGCGCCATCCAACCTGACCAGGTCTCCCCGCCGGCCGACCTCCAGCGCACCCCGATCCGCGAGACCCAGGGCCCGGGCCGGCGTCTGGGACGCCATGGTGAGGGCTTCCGGCGGGCTGACAACGCCACGGGCCACGAGAATCCGCACCATGTCCAGTTGAGAGGAGGCGGAGCCCGCCAGGCGCTCGGGGCCGCCGTCACGATCCCTGATCCAGGCCGCCCCAGCCCGCACGCGGTGCTCCCGGCCGTGGTCGTGGAAGACATCGCAGCCCGTGCCCGCCCCGCGCAGGGCATCGCTCACCAGGCACAGGCCCCCGGGCCCGCGGGCTGCCAGGGCCAGGGCCACGGCGCGTTCATCCACATGGACCAGGTCCCCGATCAGCTCGGCGAAGAGCGTGTCCTCGGTCAGGCCAATGCCCGTCAGGCCCGCGTCGCGGTGATGCACCGGCGTCATGGCATTAAACAGGTGGGTAACACCGACGGCCCCAGCGCGCGCCGCCGCCAGGGCCTCGGCTCCCGTCGCGCGACTGTGTCCCAGGGAGACGCGGATCCCGCAGCGCACGAGTTCACTGGCCAACTCGCCCGAGCCGGGCAACTCCGGGGCCAGGGTCACGGTGCCCACGCCGCGCCCGCCGCCGCTCGCGGAACCGAGCAGGGCCTTCAAGGCCGCCGGGGAAGGCAAGGCCAAACGATCCCGCGGCAAGGCCCCCGCCGCGGCCGGATTGACGAAGGGCCCCTCCAGGTGCAGACCCACGGGATCCGCGACCAGCTCAACTCCAGACGCCGGCTCGCTCGCGCGCCGCGCATCGATCTCCGCTGCTAGCCGCCCACAGGTCTCCCCCAACCGCCCCGGCTCATCCGGGAAAAGCGTCGGCTGAAAACTGGTCGTCCCCTCTCGCGCCAGGGCGCGCCCCATGCCCTCCAGATCCTCCAGGGGATCGCAATTCCCGAACCCGTGCACATGCAAGTCGACAAAGCCCGGCGCGATGATGGGTTCCCCGCTGAGATCCACCTGTTCGGGGCCCAGGCGCTCGACGGCGGCGATCAGCTCCCCGTCCAATACGACTCGTCCGTAGACCAACTCGCCCTCGATGAGCATCCGCCCCTGGAGTTCGCTCACTCCTCGGGCTCCTCAGACTCATGGGAATCCTCGAACTCATGAGGCCCGGCCTGCAAGGCACCTTCTCCCGCGTCTGCCCCTTGCCCCGCGGCGTCCGCTTCATCACTCCGCACGGGACCGGCGCGCGCCACAAACCACAGGGATGTGGTCCCATAGACGCGCTCGCTCAGGAGCAGGCCTGATCCGCCAAAGGAATCCTCCGTCAGCGCCCGCTTCGGCACATGCAAAACCAACACGCCGGATGCGCTCAGCTGCTCATCCACCAAGCGCGCGACACAAGCCAGGACGCGCCTTTGTCGCGCCGCGTCCCGCATAAACGGATAGGGAGGATCCATGAAGACGACATCCCACGGCCCGACGCCCCAGGAGCCCGCCGCCAGGGCATCCCGTTCCAAGACGGTGCCGCATTCCACCAGCTCCAGGTCCGCGAGGTTCTTGCGCAGCAATCCGGCGCTCTTGCGCCCCTGCTCCAAAAAGCGCGCCTCGCGTGCCCCGCGGGAGAGGGCCTCGATTCCCAGGCTGCCCGTACCGGCGAAGAGGTCCAAGACCCGCGCCCCCTCTACGCGCTGACCGAGAATCGAAAACAGGGCTTCCCGCACGCGGTCCAACATGGGCCGCGTGCGCTTATCAGCGGGCGCCGCCAACCGTCGCCCGCGTAGTTCCCCGGCAATGATGCGCATCTCCCCACGGTACGCTCTGCGGCGATCCGTGCAAGGAACTCGGTCCCCACTGATAGCCCCTGCCGCGACCGCTGGACAGGCCGTATCCCCGCGCCAGCCACTCAGAGACAGCGCAGTTGCCCAGCGGGTTTCGCGCCACCGCGCGCACCCTGCCGGGCGCCCAGCCCGCGGGCCCTCGGCCGCCTCTTCCCGACCAAGGCTGCCAGCTGGGCCGACCAGTTATTATGATGCGCCCATGCCCCGCCTGCCCCGCCTGCATGTAAACGTCGATCACATCGCCACCGTCCGCCAGGCGCGCATGGAGGCCTTTCCCGATCCCGTGGCTTGGGCTCTGGCGGCGGAGGCGGCTGGCGCCCAGGGCATCACCTGTCACCTGCGCCGGGACAGACGACACATCCAGGATGGGGATGTGCTCAGGCTGCGGCGCGAGATCGGGACCTTGCTGAACCTGGAACTGTGCCTGGCGCCGGAGATCGTGGAGTTCGCCCTGGCCAGCGGCGCCGATGCATTTTGTCTGGTGCCTGAAAACCGCGCCGAGGTCACGACCGAGGGCGGCCTCGATGTGTGCGGCGAGCGGGAGCGCCTGGGGACGGTGGTCGGCCCGCTCAAGGAACGCGGCGGATTGGTGAGCCTTTTCGTGGATCCCGATCCACGCCAACTGGAGGCCTGNGCCGANGTCGGGGCCCAGTTCGTGGANNTGCACACCGGCGCCTANGCCAACGCCCGCGGNCCNGCTGANAAGGCGCGNCGCGACGNGGAACTGGAACGCCTGTATNCNGCNGCGGAATGCGCCCACGNCNTGGGCCTCAGCGTCAACGCCGGCCANGGCCTGGANCTCGANAACATCGCCCCGGTGGCGCGCCTGCCNCACCTTCAGGAACTCAACATCGGCTTCGCCATCGTGGCCGAGGCCCTTACCGTTGGCGTCACCCNGGCCGTGGAGGATATGCTCAGCGCCATCGCCGCCGCCGCGCATGGCACGGCCTGAACGACCCATTCCGAGGCTCACCCATGCGCCACCCGAAGTGAATGGCACAGCCCAGCCTGCCCAACCGGCGCAAGTCCACCCCTGACCGCAACCACCCCTTCGCGCGCCCCATGCCCCCGACTTTCCAAGGCAGCCTAGTCGCCGTGCCCACACCCTTCCGAGACGGTGCCCTCGACCTGGAGTCGTTCCGCGAGATCGTCAACCTGCACGCCGCCGCCGGCACCAGCGCCATCGTGGTCTCCGGCACCACTGGCGAATGCGCCACATTGACCGAGGACGAACGCCGCACCCTGCTGCGCGCGGCCATCGAGTTCGCCGACGAACGCCTGCCGGTGATCGCAGGCGTGGGAACCAACTGCACGCGCACCACGGTGGAGTTGGCGCGTTTCGCCGCCGCCTCCGGAGCCGCCGGCCTCTTGGTGGTCACGCCCTACTACAACCGCCCCAGCCGCCGCGGCTTGCTCAACCACTTCACCGCCGTGGCCCAGGCGGCGCCCATCCCCATCATTCTCTACAACATCCCGCGTCGCACGGGCTCTGACCTGACGCCGGACATCGTGGCGGAACTGTGCGCCCGCCAACGCAACATCGTCGCCATCAAAGAAGCCAGCGGCGACCTGGAACGCGCCGCTGAACTGCTGCGCACGGGCCACATTTCAGTCCTGTGCGGCGAGGACGCCCAGATTCGCGCCTTCATGGCCCTGGGCGCCGACGGGGCTGTCAATGTCACCGGCAACATCTTGCCCGACGAAATCGCCGAGCTGGTCGAGTGCGCGCGCCCCCAGGAAGCGGGCCGGCCCTGCGCCAACACCCGGGCCGAGCATCTAGAGGAATCACTCGCCCCCCTGGTGCGCGATCTCTTCATCGAAACCAATCCGGTGCCCCTGAAAAGCGCCATGGCACGCCTCGAACGTTGCACGGATGAAGTGCGCGCACCGCTGGCTCCCCTTGAGGCCAAAAACGTGGCAGCCATTGAAGAAACCATGGCCGCAGTCGTACAGGGAATGCTTCAATCTTGCGCGAACACACGCCCCAATCAGACCCTCTAGTCCAACAGGAACACCCCATGAACTTCGCAGACTTCCCCCCCATCCTCCTCACCTTGATCGTCGGCGGCCTGATTTTCATCGCCGGCCTGGTTGTCTATCTCATCAAGAAGAACGCCTAGGAGTCTGAAACAGTCGCGTCGCGAGGCGCAGCCATCGCCGGCAAGGCAAGGAGAAGGCGATGGCGAGGAATGCGAAGGGGAGGTGGCGGAAGCGGCCCTGTTGGGCTGCTCCGCACGGCTCGAAGGGTCGACACGGCGTCGCCGTCGATGGCGCCATCGGCGTCGATGGCGGCGTCGGCGTCGATGGCGGCGTCGGCGTCGGCGGCGCCGATGGCCAAGCCCTAGTAGGGAAATATTCAGCGGGCTCCCGGCGGCCCCCGAGACTCGCATTTCGCTCCCCGGAGCACGCCCGCGCCTGGCTCCTATCTCCGGACTTTTTGGTAGACTGAGAGGCGCGCCTCCACGCGCGCCCTCCCCATGGCTTTTTTCTCCGACAGCGGACGCCCCACCTCCGGCGCACTGGTCCGTGAACGCTCCTGGCTGAGACGGCGGGCGCGGCGGCTGCTCGGCGTCCAACTGCGGGATGAAGTGGATTCCGCCGACATGGCCCAGGAGACGCAGATGCTGGCCCTGGACCAGATGCAGGGTCTGCACTTCCCCAACCGCAACGCCTTTCGCGCCTGGTTGGGAAGAGTCCTCAGCAACGCCGTGGTGCGCCGGGGACGGCGGCTGCGCCTGCCGCGCACGGCCCTGGAAGGCGGCCTGGCGGGCTCCGGCACCAGCCCCTCCGGGCACCTCATGCGCACCGAGCGTTGGCAAAACGCCAGGGCTCGCCTGAGCGACCTGGCGCCGCGTCAACGCCTGATAATCGAGCTGCGCATCTGGGAGGAGCTCTCCTTCGCTGAATGCGGGCAACGCATGGGCACCAGCACCACCAACGCCCGGGTCATCTTTCACCGGGCGATTACCCAGTTGCGGAGGGATTCGCCCACAACCCTGTAACGCCCGTGCGCTTCACCCCACTCCGTTTCCACGCCATGCCCGTGGACGCAGCGGATATCTGGGAACGGTGGAGCGAAGCCCGCCGAGAGCAGCCTGATTTGGATCCGGCGACCTTCGCCGCGTCCCTGGCCACCAGCGACGAGGAAGAGCGCCAGCTCGCCCGCGGCATGCTCGAAACGGCCCTGGAGGTCGAGGCCCTGCGCCCCCTCTCTCCCCTGGTGGACGTGTCTGATGGGGCGCCAGAGCCAGACGGGAAGCGAATGCCTGAAAGGGCCAGTGCCGCTCCCGATGGAGTGGCCGCTTCACCAGGCGCCCACTCAACGGTGCGCGAGGGGCTCGTCTTCGGTCCTTGGCGCATCCTGCGCGAACTCGGCCGCGGCGGCTTCGGGATTGTCTACGAAGCGCTGCTGGTGGCGGAGCCGCAGGCCCCGTCCATCGCCCTCAAGATCCTGAATCCCCTCTCCTTCGCCGATCCCCTGCGCCAGCGGGAACTGCTGCGAGAAGCCGCCATTGTCGGCCGTCTGCACCACACCCATATCGTGCGGTTGGTGGACAGCGGCGTGGAACAGGGATACGCCTGGCTGGCCAGCGAACGGGTGGAGGGCCTGCCCCTCGACAAACTCCCCGAGGTCAACCCCGCCCAGCGCGCGGCCCGCGCCATCACCATTGTGCGCCAGATCTGCGACGCCCTGGCCACGGCCCACGCCACCGGCATCATCCACCGCGATCTGAAACCCGCCAACATCCTGGTGGACGAAGAAGGCGCGCCGCACCTGCTCGACTTCGGCCTGGCCTTCGAGGAACACGCGAGCATCAGCGCCAGCCACAGCGCCGGCCTCTCCGGCACACCGATCTACATGGCCCCGGAACAGCTCTCGGGCCTGGCCCCCGCCGGCCCTTGGACCGACATCCACGCCCTCGGCTTGCTGTTCGCCGTCATGCTTGTGCCACAGACCGCGGACCGCCTGGCGGACGGCCGCCGCCTGCTGAAACGCATGGCCGGTCGCCAGGCCCTCGCGCGCCGCGACCTGCGCTGCCTGCCCCCCGGCCCGCGCGCCATCATCGCCCGTTGCCTGGAGCCCGAACCCGCCGACCGCTACCCAAGCGCGGAACAACTGTCCGCCGACCTGGCACGCCTCGAACGGGGCCTCGCCCCACGCCACGGCCAACCCAGCGCCCCGCGCCGCGCCCTGCGCCAAGCCCGCCGCCACCCGCTACTGGCCACCGCCCTGGCGGCCCTCTTGGCCACGCCCCTGGCCCTCGTCCACGAACTGTGGTGGATGGCCCCGGTCCCGGTGCACTTCAACGCCATCCTCTCGGGCAAGCAGCTGCTTGTGGACGGCGAGCTCCGGGGCCTGGTGCCCATCACCATCAACCTGCGTCCGGGCCACCACACTTGGGAAATGGTCTACCAGCCCGGGGACGACAAAAGCAGGCCCTACTCCGGCACCTTCGAGGTACCCAACCGGCGCCCCTCGGCCCAGGTCCATCCCCTGAACTACTGGATAGATACGATATTCGTGCCCGAGGACGGGCGGCTCGTGCCCGGCACCGGCGCCAAGACAAAACCCCTCCCGCCTTCCCAAGCAGCCTGGGTGCTGTTGGCCGTGCGCGGCGCGGACAGATTGACCAAGGACCAAGAGCCGGGCATAACAGCCATTTCCTCCCTGGACGCCATTTCGCTGACCGGCATCCCGGGCCTCGGATCCCAGAACCTGCCCCAGCTCTCGACCTTCCAACTGCCCCACGGCATCCACACCCTGACAGTTGGCTCGGTGGGCTACCGGTCACAGTCCATTGACCTGAACATGGACAGCGAGGAGATGGCGGTCCTGACGGTCGTGCTGGAGCCCGCCGCCCCAGACATAGCACAGGGAACAGCTGACCTCGGGCCCTGGCACACGCTCGCCATCTCCGGACCATTCGACAAGCGCCTCGTTGACAAGATCGTCGAACTCGACAACCTGCGGCCCTTCGTGGAATACATGCGCGCCACCGACACCACGCTCGCCATGCATCACCCCAACTACTTCGGCCTGGTGGATGGCACGCGCCCCGGCGTCCTGGGCTTTTGGTTGGACCTGCCGGTGGCGGTGACGGAACTCGAAATCAAGCCGCTCCACGTTCCGTCCCTCAATACATCATCCTGGGCCCGCGTCGATCTGGGGCTGAGTCCGGATGTGACTGTGCCGTGGACCGGATATGTCCACAGTAACGGCGCCCAGGATTCAGCGGGCCAGCCTGATCTGCCGCCTATGGAGCCCTCTCAAGCAACGCACCGCAAACTAAGAGACACGCTGGCCGGAGCGCGCCGAATCTTCGTGCGCTTCACAACCGGACCCGCTCCCTCCGGCGACGCCTACAGCTACGGCCGCGCCCTCTTCAGCTACACGCTGCCCATCGCCAGCGACAGCGGCGACCTGTATTGGGCTCCTGCCCTCGAAGTGCGCGTCAGATAAAGGGACCGTGCCAGCCGCTGGAAATCAAAGAGCGGGCCGACCTCCTGGCAGAGGTCGGCCCGCTCTCGATTGAGGCTAACGCCGGATTAGAAGCAGAAGTCGATGGTCGCGGCGTTCGAGAGGTTGAAACCCGACGACCCGCCCGTGGGATCGCGGAACCAGGCCTGGAAGTTCCAGCTGGAGCCGGGCGTGATCGTGCCGGCGATCGACGGCGGGTTGTCCAGGTCCATGGTGTAGGACAGGGTATTGGAGCTCGCCAGACGCGGCGGCAGGCGATGGATGGAACCACCCACACAACGCACGCCCTCGCCGAAGACAGCGCCACTGCCGCCGTTCACCATGTCGGTACCGTAGTAGAAGATACCCCATTGGTCAG
>NYXZ01000018.1 GCA_002686595.1 Planctomycetota bacterium
ATTGGCCCGCGTGCATTGCTAGAGGCCCTCGGCTAGGCGTTTGCCTCAACCATAGTTTTTCAAAGCCTATGTCCCTCGAGCTCATGTGAGCTCAAACACCTGGTTTCAGAGGTGTGGGTGAGGGGTGGCTTGGAAGGTGAGGTCTGATTTGCATCGGGTTTGCCTTGGGGAGGGAGTATCGCCTCGAGAAGGGGCGCCGCTGGGTCGACAAGGAGAATTGGGAGCTGATCCTCGGATATCGCATCCCGGTCAAGGAGCAGATAGCGATCTTCGAGGAGATCCTCGGTGATGAGGTATGGAGCGCCCTCGACGCTTCCCTCAGGGTCGGCGCGCCCAAGCCAAACAAACCACGCCGCTAACCCCAGCGGGCGTGGGGGCAACAAGGGTCAAAATCCCTCGCAGGTCCCGGGAATCCCAGGGACAGGGTATTCTTGGAGACATGCGGTATCCCCTCAGAAGCCTCTCTCCTCTCGCTCTCCTGCTCGTGGCTGCGCCCCTGGCTGCGGCGCAGGAGGTCCTCTACTCCATCGACGGGGACTCCCCCGATGAACGCTTCGGCCTAGCCGTGAGCGGTGTCGGAGACCTCAACAGCGACGGGCATGACGACTTCATCGTCGGCGCATGTCAGGACTCCACCAACGGCAACCAGGCGGGTGAGGTCCGAGTCTTCTCCGGAGTGGACGGAAGTCTCATGTTTCGCGTTTTAGGAGAGTCCTCTGGTGATTTCTTCGGCAACGCCGTGAGCGGCGCAGGCGACGTCAATGCGGACGGAACCCCCGACTTCATCGTCGGCGCCATCTGGGACGCCAACAGCACGGGCAACTTCGCCGGCTCTGCGTCTGTCTTCTCCGGCGTCGACGGCAGCCTGATCCACAAGTTCGAAGGGGGCGAGAACGATTTCTTTGGGACGCGCGTGAGCGGCGTGGGAGATGTGAACTCGGACGGTCACGCTGACGTGGTCGTCGGTGCGGTGCAGTGGCTCGTCACCATCGGGAAGGGTTACGCGGAGGTCTTTTCAGGCGCTGACGGCAGCGTCCTCTACACCCTCACGGGGCTCGCGGTGGGAGACCAGTTCGGCTACTACGTCGATGACGTCGGTGACATGGACTCTGACGGGATCGGCGACATCGCCGTCGGCGCCTGGCAAGCGGACGTAGCCGGGATCCAGTCAGGCCAAGCCTTCGTCTTCTCCGGCGTGGATGGAACGGAGATTCACCGCTTCAGCACCCAGGCTGGAGACGCCCTCGGCTGCTCCGTAGGTGGCGCAGGCGACGTCGACAACGACAGCATCCCCGACATCATCGTGGGTGCCTCGGGCGCGGACGATAACGGCAACTACTCCGGCGCAGCCTACGTCTACTCGGGCGCCACCGGCGCGCTGATCCACTCCTTCGCCGGACGCTCCGAGGGAGATCAGTTCGGCAACTGCGTCTCTGGGGCGGGTGACGTGGACGGTGACGGAACTCCGGACCTCCTCGTCGGTGGAATCAATGATGACTACGCCGGCACGGACGGCGGCGCCGCGACGATCTTCTCAGGCGCGACCGGGGACGTCCTCGCCTACCTGCCAGCCTCCGCGGGCGGGGAATCGATGGGCAGCAACGTCCAAGAGGCCGGCGACGTCGACAACGACGGGCTCGGCGACTTCCTCGTCGGCGCGATGCGTGCGGGAGTGGGAGACCCTGGGCGTGCAGTGCTATACGCCGGACGCGCCTGCGCAGCCTTCAACTACTGCGAAGGTCTCGTGAACTCAACAGGCTCTAGAGCGGATATCAGCTGGAGCGGCTCGACGAGCCACTTAGCGAACGCGCTCACGCTCTCGGCGAGCGGGCTCCCCAGCAACCAGTTAGGCCTCTTCTTCTACGGCCCCAACCAGATCCAGATCGCCTTCGGCAACGGACTGCGCTGTGTGGGCGGTGCCGTCTTCCGTCTCAACCCCCCGCAGCAGATAAGCCCGTTCGGTGACATCTCCCGGAACGTCGACTTCAACGCCGCTCCCATGTCCTCTGGCACCGGTCTCGTCCTCCCCGGCTCGCGCTGGAACTTCCAGTTCTGGTACCGCGATCCCATAGCTGGCGGCGCGAACTTCAACCTCTCCAACGGCCTCACGGCCCCCATCTGCCCCTGATCCCTCCTCAGCCAGCTCGTCGGATGTCTTCGATGTTCACGGAGCCGTCCGCAGCGTGGTGGCGAAAGATGAGGAGGACCCACCGTCTGCGTACTAGAGCGCGACAGCGAGGAAGCCACCGCAGACCTTGAGGTAGCGGTGCGCGGCGGAGCGGTTCTTCTGGCTGAAGCCGCCGGCGTGACGGTCGGTCGTCGGACCGCATGGGTACTCGCGGACGCCACTCTCGGGGTTACTGCCAGTGGCGGTCGCCGCAGATGACGTAGGCGTTCTCCTGACCCGCGAGGAAGGCGCGCAGCTCGTCGCCCTCGCTCTTGAAGGCCGCTTTCAGGTGATCGGACAGATCGTCTGTCTCCTGCTAGCGACCATCGCACTTTGGATGGGGCTGTCGTGCGGCGTCCACATGGGCTACGGCGCTTGGCAAGGCCTCCCAGACCCTGGGGACAAGGCTTACGCCGACGGCGCCAAGCTGACGGGCGCCTTCATGTTTGGATGGATGCCTGCAGGGATCGTGTGCTCTGCCGTCTGGGGCTTCCTGCTCCTCGGCAAGAAGCTCTTCGGGTGAAGGCCCGAATTGGCAGCCTAGTGCCTAGCGCTTGATGATCTCCTCGTTTTCAATTGAGATTGAGATCTCGTAGGGACTAAGACCAATCGGATTAGAAATCCGATGCACATTCCAACTAGCTCCCGGAAGGCACCTGCGGGGCGGGGAAGGGGGCGAGGAAGGGGGCGAGGAAAGGGGCGCCCAGGGGAGCGGCCAAGAGGGAGCTGGGTATGGGGGGCCAACCATCCGCAGCCCCCACCTCCACCCCCCTGACCGGCTGGGGCGGCTTTGGGTCGCGCTTGGGGTTGGGAATATTTTGCGATCTGCTGGCGTCGGGGGTTGTGGGGATTGTCGGGGGCTCCTTTAACTGTGTCGCGGGTCTGGCGGGGGTTACTCTGGGGCCATCATGATAGACGGTGATTCAGGACTGGGCTCGGAGGCGGAGGTGCCTTCGAAGGGCGGGGAGGCGGGGGCGGTGAAGTCTGGGTTTGCTCGGCGCTTGGCCCGTCTGTTGGGGCGGGAAGTGGAGGGGACGGTGGGGCTGGATGGTGATGGGGGAGCCGGGGACGGCGGGTTGTCGGAGGAGCTGGATCGGGTGGCTCCGCGGGGGACGCGGTATCGGGTGCGGCGGGAGGTGGGGCGCGGGGGCATGGGGTCTGTGCTGGAGGTTTGGGATGGGGATCTGCGGCGGCGGCTGGCCATGAAGGTCTTGTTGCGCCAGGGGGGGACGGAGGGCGGGAATGTGGACGAGAGGACCTTGTCGCGGTTTTTGGAGGAGGCTCAGGTCACGGGGCAGTTGGATCACCCGGGCGTGATGCCTGTGCACGAGTTGGGGATCGACGATGAGGGGCGCGTTTTCTTCACCATGCGCTTGGTGCGTGGGCGGGAGTTGAAGGAGATCTTTGCGTTGCTGCGGGAGGGGGCTGGGGAAGCCGAGGATTGGACCAGGCAGCGGGCCCTGGGCTCGCTGTTGCGGGTTTGCGAGGCCATGGCCTATGCCCATAGCAAGGGCGTCATTCACCGGGACTTGAAACCCGCCAACATCATGGTGGGGCGCTTTGGTGAGACCTACGTCATGGATTGGGGGTTGGCGCGGGTTATGGGGCGTGAGGATCAGCGCGATCTGCGACCGCGGGTGACCAAGGACACGACGCTGTCCATTGTGCGCACCGATCGGCGGGAGGAATCCGATTCCGGGGGGTCGTCGCGCCTTCTGACCATGGATGGGGATGTGGTGGGCACGCCCTCCTACATGGCTCCGGAACAGGCCAAGGGGCAGTTGGAGAAGATGGGGCCCCACTCCGATGTTTATGCGGTGGGGGCCATGCTCTACCAGCTCTTGACTGGAGAGGTGCCCTATGTGCCGGCGGACGCTTCCCTCTCTGCCCATCGCATCTTGATGTGCGTCATCGAAGGGCCGCCGCGGCCTGCGGCTGAGTTGGCGCCGGATGCGCCGCCGGAGTTGCTGGCTATCTGTGAGCGAGCCATGGCCCGCGATGTGAGCGAGCGTTATGGAGACATGGGGGAGATGGCCGATGACCTGCGGGCTTTCCTTGAGGGGCGGGTGGTGAGCGCCTATCAGACCGGCGCGCTGGCGGAGTTTCGCAAGTGGATCGAGCGCAATCGTCTGACGGCGGCGGCGGCGGCGGTGGCTGTGGTGGCCGTCGTCGGGGGCTTGGCCTGGGGCTGGGCCGCGCAGAAGGATAGGAACGCGACTTTGGTTGAGGCCCAGCGGGCGGCGGTGGAGGCAGCGGAGTTGGCTCTGCGCCAGGGCTATACGGCAAACCTGGCGGCGGCCCAAGCGGCCCTGGCCCGCAATGACACGCTTTCGGCCCGGCGCTATTTGGGGGAATGCCCGGCTGAGTTGCGGGGCTGGGAATGGCGGCACCTGATGGGGCAGACCGATGAATCCATGGCGTCCCTGGAGCTTCGTGGCAAGCGCGCGCTGTCGGCGGGCGGGGACTATGTGGCGACTTGGGGACAAGACGGGGAGTTGGCGCTGCTGGCCACGGAGATCGTCAGGGGAAGTCCCGAGGCGGGGCAGCCCCTGCACGTCTGGACCTGGCCCGAGCGACCGACGATTTCCTTGGCGGTGTCGCCCGCCGGAACCATGGTTGCCACCGGAGCTGGTTCAGGGCAGCTGGCGGTCTGGGATTCCACCGGCCGCATGTTGTGGGGGGACGAGGCTGCCGGGGATTTTGCCCGCTCGCTGATGTTCGTCGGGGATGGCTCGCGGCTTCTGATTCAGTACATGACGAGTGTCCATGTGGTGGAGAGTCACAGCGGCAAGAAGCTCGGGAGCTTCCGCATTATTGGGCGCCGCAAGATATCGAGCAGCGCGGACGGTAGCCGGATCTTGGAGGCCCAGGAGGGCCTGGCCCTGGTACGCGATGCCGAGACATTTGAGGTAGTGCAGCAGATTGGTGCATCCAACCGGGCCTTCGTGGGGCGCAACGCAACTGACGCGGCAGCCCTTGGTATTCGCACGCCCATGGCACTCTCGCCGGATGGCGGGCGACTTGCTACGACCTATGGCGTTGGAGGTGTTTGGGTTTGGGATTTGGAAACGCTCACTCCAGTTGCAACTTTTCACGGACACGAAGGGGTCATCGAGTGCCTCGCCTTTTCACCGGATGGGGAGTCACTTGCCAGCGGCGCTGCGGACCAGACCTTGCGCATTTGGGACATGTCCTCAAGCGGCGAGGGCCAGGTCCAGCGCGGTCACCGGGCATCGGTCAAGCAGGTCTCTTTCCGCGCTGACCGCCAGGAGTTGGTCTCGCTAGATGAGAAGGGCCAACTCCTGACCTGGCATGTGGACGCGGAGGGCGAGCGTCGGGACATCACCTTGGACAATTACCGCGCCCACAGCGTTGTCTTCCATCCGGACAGCCGCCGGGTGGCATTGACGGACGGGTCCACGGCGACGGCGCATATCTTCGACCTGTTGCTGGAGGAGAAAACCCATTCGTTTGTTGGCCGTGATGGGGCCTACACGAACCTGGCTTTCAGCCCAGCTGGGGGCCGTTTGGCAACGGCGGCCTATGAGGGCGATGACGATTCTACCCTGGTCCCCAGCAATGCCATGCTTTGGAATGCGGAGACCTGTCTCCCTGAACGCCGGATCGAGGACGGCGCCTTGCCCTATTGGGGCAATCCCTGGTCAGCGGATGGTCGTCTCTTGATGACGGTTGAGTTGGTAGCCGCGCCCCAGGTTGGCGGTGCGACCGACGGTGGCGGTGCGACCGACGGTGGCGACGGAGAGTCATCGGCGGCGAACTTGAAGCGCCTGGTGTTGCGCGACGGGGCAAGCGGGGCTCGACTGCGGGAAGTGGGTGGGGCGCGCCACTGGACCGCCGCCGAGTTTTCACCGGACGGAGAGCGTGTGGCTTGCAGCTTCGGGGACGGGGGGCTGTCCTTGGCCGATGCCGAAGCCCTCCAGCACCGGAACCACCTGGTGGTATTCGATGTGGAAAGCGGGACGCAGCTCTTTCAAGCCACTGATTTCATTGGGCGCGGACAGGTGCTTTGGAATGCGCGGGGGACCGAGCTCTTCGTCTTGGACTCGGACGGCCTGCGCGCCTTGAATGGGTCAACTGGTGAGTTGTTGGGCTCCTTCGAGCAACCCCCCTTTACCCCCAGGGTCATGGCCATGCACCCGGATGGCAGGCGGATCGCCGTCTGTGGCGATAGCAACGCGATCACCCTTTGGGATACGGAAACCAGGCGTATCGTCGCCAGCCTGCCCCTGCCCCAGGGCCGGGGCAGGGACATCGCCTTCTCCCCGGATGGAGAGACGCTCTTGGTGTCATCAAATCGAGCGCTGCACCTGTGGAGCGTGGCGGAATCAGGCGTCCAACACGCCCTGCGCTTGAGTGCCAGGCAAACCTGGGACGAGTGCCGCGCGCTTGTGGATGAGCTCTTCGCCAGCCAGGGCACACCGGATCAGGTCGTGGCGGTTTTGGAGGCGTCCGCCGGGATGGGCGGCGAGCAGCATGGAGGGGGCGCTGGGTACATTGAAGAGCTGGAAGCCGCTATAGGATTGGAGGCCAGCGCCCCTGATCGGTCGGCCGCAGCCGTTGATGGTGCTACTCCTGGAGCACTGGTAGGCGCTGGGAACCTCGAAGAGCACGAAGCCATTCTGAGATTTAGAGACAGCGCCCCTGATCGGTCGGCCGCAGCCGATGGCGGTGCTACTCCTGGGACACTTGTCATGGCTGGAGAAGCCCTCGCCATGGCCAGGCGCCAAGCCTTAGCCCGCAGCGCCAACTTCGATGAGCGCGAACCGGCGCTGCTCGCGGGCTTGCGCAAACCGGGCCGTCCTGCGGAGGAGCGCGAGCGGGCCCTCCATTGGGCGGAGTTGGCCGCCACCCATTCTCCCGACGGCAAGAACCGCTTGCGTGTTTTGGCGGCCGCCCGGCTGCGCACGGGGGATGGGGCGGGTGCCTTGGAGGCCATGGAGGAGTACTACACCCGGCGCGAGCGGTTGCGGTTTGGCGCCTTGGGCGCTTGGGGTGGGGCGGTTTATTGCGGCATGGGCAAGCCGGGCCTGCGATTACGGGATGGGGACACTGGAGAGCTGGGGGTGCTGCTCGGTGATGAGTTGGGAAGGCAAGTGGGGTCGGTGGTGGCGGGGGCCAAGCTGGCGGATGGCAGCCTGCTGACCGTTTCGTCGGGCAGAAGGGTGCACCGCTGGCGTCAAGTGGATGGTCCCGGGCAGTCCGCTGGATCCGTGAGCGCTGCGCTTGCCGAACCCCTGTATCGGTTAAGCGGGCGATCTTCAGATCTCGTCGCCCTCTCAAGCGATGGGACGCGCTTGGCCAGCGGTGGCAGCGGAGGCGTGGTGGTTGTGCTGGAGGCGTCGAGTGGCTTGGAAGTTGCCCAACTCGGCAAACGAGGTGCGCGCATCACGGCCCTGGCGGTTTCCGGCGATGGAGCTTTTGTTGCCAGTCAACAATCCTCCGGGCTCCTGCGCCTGTGGGATGTGGAGCGGCAACAGGTCGTATTTGAGCGTGAACTGGAACACGCGTTGATCCTAAGCCTGGCCCTGGACCGGGACGGTGGTCGCTTGGCTCTCATGCGGCGGCAACTGGCTGGGAACTTCATAGTGGACGGTGTGCTGGTGTCACTTTGGGATGTGGGCGCGGACCGCGAGTTGGAACTCGTTCCGCAGCCGTCCTGGGATGTGACGCCGGGGGCGGCCGGAGCATTGCTCTTTGATGGGCGGGGTACATTGGCCGTGGGCACCTCAGATGTGGTTCTGCTAGACGGGAAGGACGGAGCCCACCTGCGGACCTTTACCCTGGGAGGCGCAGCCGCGGAACGCGGAGGAGGTGCGAACCTGGGCAAGAGACCGGAGGTTCAGATTCTGTCCCTGCAGCCAGACCACATCATTGTCGCCTGCACGGATCGCAAGGTGCGTCGCTTGGATCTGCCCAGCGGCGACTTGCGTTATTCGAGCCGCGAACCCTTGAACCTGGAAGTGGCGGAACTGGACGGCTTGGCATTTTTCGCCCTGGCCCTCTTGGATACTGGCCAGCTGCGCGCGGCGGGGGAAGCCCTGGCCGATCTGCGTCGGCGTTATGCGAAGGCTCCCCGCGCCCTGGCTCGCATGGAGAACGGCGCCGAGCTGGTGGAGGAAGCCCTGGCTCGGGGGGCCGCCGCCGGGCTCTAGCTCGTTTGACATAAACGGCGCACAGGGGATAGAGCCGGAGGCCAGCCATGCCGGTTGCCAGGCCTGACCCTGCCCCTGTCCGGCGTCTCGCGCTGGCCCTCCGCCCTCGGCATTTGCAATCCGAGCCCTCCCCGGACAGAATCTGCGGCCCCAGCCCGGTCTCTCCGGCCACCGGCCACCGAGGACCTGGCATTCCCATCCCCATCCCCAGCCCCATCAATCGCTCAACCATGAAGCGCACACACGCCCTCCTTCTCACCGCCGCCCTGCTGAGCGGCTGCTCCAGCTCGGAAGCCGAGATCGTCACCAGTCCGATCAAGGTTGCCTCCTACAACCTGTACCTGGGCGCGGACATTGCCCCGATCATGGCGGCCACTGATGGCGCCACGCTGATCGGCGCGGTTAGCGCGGCCTGGGCTCAGGTCCTTGCCAACGATTTCACGCTGCGCGCTGTTGCCATTGCTGATCAGATAGAAGCGGAAGGGCCGGATCTAATCGGGCTCCAGGAGGTCTCGATCTACCGTGTGCAAAGCCCCGGCGACGCCATCGTTGGTGGAACCGTCCCGGCAACCGATGTCGTGTTTGACTTCCTCGACATCCTGCTGGCCGAGTTGGCTTCAAGGGGCCTCACATATGCCGAGGTTTCATCGATCGAGAATGTGGATGTGGAGATGCCCTTCACCTTCGATGGTGGTGTGACCTTCGACGATCTACGCCTGACGGATCGGGATGTGATCCTGGCCAAGGCTGGCACGACTACAGCTGGCCCGCTGGCCATGAACTTCAGCGACGCTGTCACGTTACCGGTCGTAGTCGGCGATCCCCCGGGCATTCCAATCATGGTCAAGCGCGGCTGGTGTTCGATCAACGCCATGGCGGGAGACACCTGGTTCACCTTCGTCAACACGCACCTGGAAACGGTGCTGGACCTCGGTATCCCGGGCATTCACGCCTATGAGACCTACTACCAGGAAGGCCAAGCCGTGGAACTCATGGGCGCCCTGGCCACCTTCCCCACGCCCATCGTTCTGGTGGGTGACCTGAACTCGGCGGCCGATGGCAGCACCAGCCGTTCCTATCCCAACACCATCAATGCGGGCTTTGGCGATGCCTGGACCAGCGCCATGGGCGACGGTTACACCTGTTGCCAGGACGAGGACCTGCTGAATGCCGACAACTCGGTCTTCACCGAGCGCATCGACTTCATCCTCGGCAATGGGGACATCAGCTTATCAGGCGCGGACCGCATCGGCGAGGAAGTAGCGGACAAAACCGGCACGGGTTTGTGGCCCTCGGATCATTCGGGCGTAACGGCCACGGCCAACATTCCCCAGTAGCTTCCCGACCCCGCCCTCACACCGAACAACCCCAGCGATCCACGGACCAAGTAATAATGATTTCCAAGCATCTNCTTCCCCTNGTTTTCGGCGCGGCCCTGATGAGCTCTTGCGCCTCNACCCTNANCAGCGANCCCTGGTCACAGATAGGCAAGGGAACCAACTCCATNNCCTCNAGTGCCGGTTGGTCGATCTACGAGGCNGAACTGAAACTNCACCAGGANCCCGGCGNCAGCCTGGGCATCCCGGTGGTGGACGTGGAGGCTGAGGGCACTGCCACCAGCCACCTCGATCCGCAGTACGGCGGCGCCGTGACCTTCTCCCATTACATATCCGACGATGTAAAGCTCGGCCTCAGCCTTGAGTACCGCAACTTCGATCCCGAGCCGGTCACGCCCATTTCATCTGAGTTGGACGGCGACCCCTTCGGCACCACCCACATCATCCTGGGCAGCACCTATTACATGGACCCCCAGGGCGCCAGCCAGCGCCTGCGGCCCTTCATCGGAGCCTCAATCGGTTACATCCCGGAAGTCCCCCTGGACGCCACGGTGACATACGTTCCGGGATGGACCGAGGAAACCAGCCTGGTGGGTGACGAGTACTGGTCCCTGGGCGTTCAGGTAGGTGCCTCCTATCTGCTGCGTGACGATGTGACCTTTGACTGCGGCCTCCTGTACGAGACCGCCATCGAGAAGAGCAAGGGCGGCACGACCCTGAACGATGTGCCGCCGCCCTTCCCTCCGGGTGTCGGGATGCCCATCGAAGGCGAAGTCAGCCCCAGTGGCTTGATCTTCTTCTTCGGGATGACCTTTTACTTCTAGTCCGGACCAGACCAAACAAAGGCGGGGCCCTCCCGATGGAGGGCCCCGCCTTTTTCGTGAGCGCGGCCGATGGCCTGGCCGCGGCTAACCGCGGCCGCGGGGCCCAGCGACTATCAGCCGCCGCTCTGGGCCAGCTCCATGTCTCGCAGCTCGCGGCGCAGGACTTTCATCACTGAGCTCTTGGGCAGCTCCTCCAGGAACTGAATCTGGCGCGGAATCTTGTAGGCCGCCAGGTTCTCACGGCAGTAGGAAGAGATGTCCTCTTCGTTCAAGCTGGCGCCGGGCTGGAGGACGATGAATGACTTGACCGTCTCGCCGCGCTTCTCATCCGGCACGCCGATGGTGGCCGCCTCCAGGATGCCTTCATGGGCCATGAGCACATTGTCGACCTCGTCCGGGAAGACCTTCAGGCCGCTGCAGTTGATCATGTCTTTCTTGCGCCCGACGATGCACAGGAAGCCGTCTTCATCCTGGGTGGCCAGGTCGCCGGTGTGCAGCCAGCCGTCGCGAATCGTCTCCGCCGTGGCTTCTTCACGGCCCCAGTAACCTTTCATGATCTGGGGGCCACGGACAATCAGCTCGCCCTCCTCGCCGTGGGGCACATCCTGGGTGCCGGTTTCAGCATCGACAATGCGCACATCCGTATCCGAAACGGGAATGCCCACGGAGCCCAGCTTCTGCAGGCCGGTGAGCGGATTGACCGTGGCCACCGGCGAGGTTTCACTCATGCCGAAGCCCTCGACGATGGTGGAGCCGGTCATCTTCTCGAAGCGCTGTTTGACATCATCTGGCAGCGGGGCCGAGCCTGAGAAACAGGCCTTGACACAGGAGAGGTCCATCTTCTCCACGCCGGGGAACTGGTTGATCTGGTTGTAGAGGGCCGGCACGGCGGGGAAGAGGGTCACGCGTTCCTTGACGATCGATTTGACCAAAGCCGGAATGTCCCGGGGATTCGGCGCCAGAACCATCTTGGTCCCGGTCAAAACGGCCCAGTTCATGCCGACGGTCATGCCGAAGACATGGAAGATCGGCAGGCAAGTCAGGATGACTTCCTGGCCGTACTCAACATCGGTGAACCACGAGTTCACCTGCTGGACATTCACGGACAGGTTGCCGTGGGTCAGCATGGCGCCCTTGGAGGGACCCGTCGTGCCGCCGGTGTATTGCAACACGGCGATGTCATCGAGGGCGCGCTCCACCGGGCGGGCCATGGGCTTCTGCTTGGATACCAACTCCTTGAAGAAGTGCAGCCCGGGCCCGGGGGGCACCTTGGCGATGCGCGCCGGATCTTGTTTCTTGAGCTTGAGCGGTGCCAGCAAGTTCAGCGGGAACCCGAGGTACTCGGGAATCGAAGCGATGATGTACTGGGTGACCGGCAGTTTGTCGCGGCAGTCGCGCACCACCTGGTCCCAGAGGAAGTCCGCGGTGACGGCAATCTCGCAGCCGGAGTCGTGCCACTGGTGCTCGATCTCCCGCGGCGTGTAGAGGGGGTTGGTCAAGACCACTTCGGCCCCGGCGGCCAAGGCCCCCTGGTAGGCGATCACGACCTGGGGAATGTTGGGCAGGTGAATGGCCACGCGCGTGCCGGCCTTGACGCCCAGGGATTGGAAGGCGGTCGCCATCTTGTCCACCTGTTCCTTGAGCTGGCGGTAGTTGAGCCGACAGTTGAGGAAAGCCAGGGCAGGCTGGTCGGGATAGGCCTGGGCCGTGCGGCCCAGCATCTGGGAGATGGTGAGTTCCTCGTAGTCACAGCTGACGGGAACGCCCTCGTCGTAGTGTTTGTGCCAGGGGCGGGATTCCATGTGGTGCCTTCTATTAATAAGGAAGGTGGAGCGCCGCGGCAGGGGCCGAAGCGCGGGCCAGGTGAGCCGTCATGATAGGGACAGGCCCCGGGCGGCTCCAGTAATGATCGCGGGGCGGACAATGGCGGCCCGTCGGAGCCAGCTCGCCGTAGTGCTGACCGGCTCGATGGGATGGGGACGATGCCCGTACCGGCGGTAGGTAATCGGTACACTCTGTGGCCATGGCCCGCACTCGCCTGATGCCCGTTCTACTGCTTATGGCCGCGGCTCTGATCTGGGGCGCGCTGCGTTTCGGAGCACAGGAGCCCGGGGACAGCGGGCCTCCCGTGGCGGGGGCAGCAGAGGCCCTGGCACCGCCGAGCCCTGTCGAGCCCGCTGCGGTAGTGGAGGTCCCGCCCATTCGAAGCGAGCCTGTTCCCGAAACACCGCTGGCCACAGTGCCCGGAGTGCCCGAAAACGGCGACCTGGAGCGCCAGGCACAGGCCGCCATCCCATCCCTGACCGGTACGGTCGTGGACACAAATGGCAGCCCCCTGGCTGGAGCTTCCGTGGAGCTCTACAGCATTTCCCAGGAAGATGTTCGTCGTCTGGGGGCCACCAGTT